>CANEYR010000026.1 GCA_947444055.1 Planctomycetota bacterium | reverse complement strand
GGGATTCGCGGGGTCTCACCGGTCGGCGTTCCGCCCTCAGGCTTCGTCTCCACCACCTCGCTCGTGCGCCCTTCGACTACTTGCTGCAACAGCTCGATCGCCGTCGCAAAGTCCTCGCGCTCCAAACGCCCCTGAGCACGCCGTAAGTAGCGGTCCAGGTTGGAGTTCTCGTACATGTAGACGGTCGTGCCGGGGTCGTCGCCGCTGTTCGTCGCGGGGGCCTGCGGGGCGGCCAGTCCAATGGGCGCGATCGCTCGCACTTGCTGGGAAGCGGCCGACGCCGCCAACAGCGAGGCGGCGGCGAGCAGTGCAATCACGGAAGGTGTGGACAACGACAGCAGCGACACGGCGTGGTTCCAGTACCAGGAAGGGTCCGAGGGGTCTTGGACCCGACGCGGTTGTGTGCAACGACGACCGCGCAGGAGGGATCAGCGCGGACTCTACGTTTTGCCCCGATCGACGGCGAGGCCCCCTAACCCTTTCCGACTTTTCCAACTCTGTGTCCGCGACTGGACTGCGATCAGCCGGGAATCACGCCGCGACCATGTCCGTCTCGAGTGAACCCCATGCGCACCCATTCGTGATACCAGTCCCTAGACTCTGCAACCCGATGACCCTCTCGCTCAGGAACCTGTTCATCTCCGGGCTGTTGCTGACGCAGCTGCCGGCGCAGGAATGGAATGACGACCAGCTCGTCACCGCCTGCCCTGGCTTTCAGTCCGAGTCGCTGCCGGCGCGCTTGCAGCAGGTCGGCAAGTTGCTGGCCGAACGGCAGGCAGCGTTCACGCCGCTGGTCGCCCGCATTCACGGCGACCACCGCGAGTACCGACTGAAGATCGACCGGTTGCTCACCGAATTGGCCGATCCGCGCTGGCAGCTGCGCGAGAGCGCCGAACGCGCGTTGATCGAAGTGGGCGGCCGGGCCTGGACTGAGATCCAAACCAAGAAGGAGAAGTTCGACGTGCTCGAGCAGCAGATCCGCTGCGCGCGCATCCTCGACGCGCTGGCGGCGAAGGGCACCGAGCAGGAAGACCGCGAGAAGCGACTGCTGCGTGGGCTCGTCTCGACGGCGCTCTACCTCGAGTCGGACGAACGCCTGCTGCGCGCCTTGCGCAGTTCGCTCGGTCACACCAACGCCTCGATCGCGGACGGCTCCATTCGCGCCATCGGCAAACTCGGTCGCGATGACGAAGCGGACGCGGTGGTGCAGCTGGTCGGCCTCACCAACGCCATGCATCGCCAAGTTGCGGTCAGCGCGCTCGGTCGCATGCAATCGGCGAAGGCGGTCGCGGCGTGCCGCCGCTTGCTGTGGCCGAAGGACGGGGAAGGCGGGCCGCTCGCTGGCATCGCGGTGACGCGCACGGAAGCGATGGCGATCGTGCGCGCCTTGCGCACGCGCGACGATGCCGAGGCCAAGGCGCTGCTGACGGAGATCGAGAAGCACAGTGATCCGGTGCTCGCCGCCGCCGCCAAGATCGTGATGCCCGCGGCCAAGCTGCAAACGACGGCCAAGTTCACGCTGTCGCCCGATCGCATTCAGGTCGACGGGACGCTTGGCAAATTCTTCGGCGACTCCTTCACGGTCGTCGGTGCCTTCGAAGGTGTCGCGGCGGCGGAACTGTCGATCGGCGACTGCGACACGTTTGACTTCCCCGCCCACGTCGTGACGCCGGCGACCAGTTCGCGCCTGTTCCTCAACCAAGGCAGCCTGCTGAACGGTGAGGTGCTGTCGATCACGGCCGACAGTGTGCGCCTGCGGGCACCGCTGTTTGGTGAATTGGTGCTGCCGCGCAAGGACGTGCAGGGCATTGCGTTTGATCCGTCGCTCGATCGCTTGGTCGGTGCTTCCACCGAACATGATCGCATCCGCCTGCGCAACGCGACCTTCCTCGATGGTGCGCTGCAAGGTGCCGACGCCACGACGCTAGTTGCGAAGCCCGCGACGGGTGCCGAGCAGTCGCTGGCGCTGACCGATGTCTCCGGTGTGCTCTTCATGCGGCCGCGTATCACCGAAGCAGACACCACCATCTACACGCGTCTCGACCTCGTCACCGGTGAGCGCTTGCTCGGGTTCGTCGCCGATTGCTCTGCCGAACACATCGCGGTCAGCGTGCCGATGCTCGGCGCCGCGGTGATTCCGTGGAGCCAAGTCGTGCACGTCGAACTCAGTGTCGGCGGCGGCGCCATGTGGGGCTTCACGCTGATCGCCGACTACAGCGACAACCGCATCGTCGAGGTCGACGACCAAGGCCGCGTGGTGTTCGTGCTCGAAGAGATCTTCGGCGCCTGGGATGCCGAGTGCCTCGACAACGGCAACCTGCTGATCACCGAGTTCTCAGTGAGCCGTGTGCAGGAAGTGGATCGCAAGGGCAAGCAGGTATGGGTCTTCGAAGGCCTCAAGAACCCCCACGACGCCGACCGTCTGGCCAATGGCAACACCTTGATCGCGGACACCTTCGCCAGCCGCGTCATCGAGGTCGACCAAGCCGGCAAGATCGTGTGGACGTTCGCGAAGGACATCCGCCCGTTCGATTGTGATCGCCTACCCAACGGCAACACCCTGATTGCCGACGTGCTGAAGGATCGTGTGCTCGAGGTCAGCCAGAGCGGTGAGGTCGTGTGGGAAGCGAAGGGTCTGCCGAACGCGCACGACGCCGATCGCCTGCCTAACGGCAACACTTTGGTGACGCTGCGCAACAAGGGTTCGGTGGTCGAGATCGATCGCGATGGCAAGGTGGTGTTCGAACTGCAGGGCCTCAGTTCCCCCAGCGATGCCGATCGCTTGCCAAACGGCAACACGCTCGTCGCCGAGAACACGTGCGTTCGTGAGTTCGATCGCCGCGGCAATGAGGTCTGGAAGAAGGCGATGACGTGGGCGGTCGAGGTCAATCGCTACTAGCCGCTGGGCGACCTCGGCGCCTCACGGTGCGAACACGGCCGCCAACTTCGTCGGCACACCAATTCGGCTGACGATCGCACGAATCGCTTCCATGCGCACCGCGTCACCGTCAGCCGCAGCCTCACAGTAGGCGTGCATCGCGCGCAGTAATTCACTCGGCTCCGACGAGGCGCCGAGCGCCATCGAAAACCACGGTCGCGCCGCGGCGGGCCCGGCAGCGAGCAGCACATCCTGCCCACGCGCCTCGGCGGTGTGCCCAAGCGCAGCCTGCGCCGCCGACCACTCGACGGTCATCGGCGCCAACGCTTGCACGACCGTCAGTTCCTCCTGCAAGCCTTTCCACGCGTCGCTCCATCGCGCTGGCACGGCACCGAGCGCATCGAACGCTTGCAGGGCCTCTTTGTGATCGCCCGAGTGCAGACGCCACACCACTTGTTCGTACGGCCAGTCTTCGCTGCTCGCCCACGCGCCGACACCAAGAGCTAGGACGAGCACGCCACCGATGGCGCGCCGCAGTCGGCGCCCTCGCGCTTCGAAGGTCGCTCGGAACGTCGGTTCGTTCTCGTACCGCCGCATGACCTGCCAACGCGACGCCTCATCTGGATGCAGCGTGAAGGTGCGGCCGAACCAACCCCGCGGCACCGGCGTCGCGAGTCGCGACACCACCATCAACGCTCGCGAACACGGACCGGATCCGAGCGCGCGCACGGAGGCGACGTCGGCTTCGTGTTCGAAACGATGGGCGATCGTGCGCACCAGCCACAGAGCACCGACGACGCTGGCAACCGCGAACAGCGCCTGCACTTCCATGCCCACACTCTCGATGTTGACCAGACGCAGCGGCACCAGCAACGCCAGCGGCACCACCACTACGAGGGCGATCAGGAGCGCCGGATGACCCATCTTGGCATGGCCGACTTCGTGGGCAACGACGCCGGCGAGCGAGTCGGCATCGAGTTCGCGAACGAGGCCATCGGTGAGGCACAGGCATCGCCCCACAGGCAGCGGCCCAACCAACATCGCGTTCAATGCACGCATGCCGGTCGGCAGCAGGTACAGACGATGCGGTGCGAAGCCGAGCGCTTGCGCGGTCGCACGCAGCGCGTTTCCTGGCGGTTCTGGCAGCGGCTGCACGGCGAACGCGATGCGAAACCAGAACGGCAACACGACGACCGCGATCGCCAAGAACGCAAACGCGCCGAGGGTCACTCCGGGCGACGTCGCCAACACGAACACGTAGAGCTCGCGGTTCTGTTGCAACAAGTCGAGGGCGGCCCCGAGCAGCAGCAACGGCATCGCCACCAACAGGAAGCCCCCGACCTTCATGCGCACAAAGCCGACGATGTCGTGAGCGCGCGGCAACAAATGGCGGTCGATCACGCGGCCTGTGCCCAGTTCTTGGCGAATCTCACACGCGGTTGCGGCCAAGGTGCTCGTCACCAAACGCGGCAACTCGGCCAGGAAGACCGGCAACGTCGACAGCACGATGCGGCCAAGGTGGCTGTCCCACGCGAGCCAATCCACCCAGTCGCCATACGCGCCGAACGCATACAGAGCGTGAACGGCGATCGGCGTCGCCATCGCCGACAAGCGCAGCAGCGCCCGCGCCGGCACCAGTCCAGCCCGACCGTGCACAAGTTCTCGTCGAATCGCCGCCAAGCTGATCCACGCCAGAACCGCTGGCACGAGCAATAGCGGCCCCGTTGCCAGCAACGCCGTCGCGGTGCCTGCCCCCGGCAGGGCAGGCAGCAGTTCGCAGTTGATGGCCACCACGAGCAGACCGGCGAGCAGAGCGAACGGGAGGATCAAGCGTCAGCGTCCGCCAGCTGGGACCGTCGGCGGGAACGCTCGCCGCATGAGGTCGTTCCACTTGGTGTGCTGGCGCAAGATGGCCAACTCCGGATCCTGATCGAACATGCTGCGCGGCAGCCGCACGGAGCTGTCGAGATCGGGTGATGCCAACTGCGCGGTGCACTGCTCGAGTGCGGCGATGCCACGCTCGTTGTCGCCGAGCAGCGCATGCACGCAGGCCGCCGAGTACCACGCGATGGGCCGCAGCATGACGTTGGCGCCCTTCGCCAAGGTCTGGGCCGAACGATGCGTGGTCGCCGCCTGCTTGTACTCCCGCAACTGGGTGTAAAAATCCGCCAGCTCGAGCGTGGCCTGCACACGTTCTTCGCCATCGCCTTCCCCTGACGCCGCGACCATCGCAGCGATCATGGCTTGCCCGTGCTGCTTGGTTCCCCACTGCCACAGGAGCGCTGCGAGAGCTCGCCGCAGACCCTCGGGCTCAAACCGGGCGTCCTCGACAATGGCGACCACGGCATCGAGCCGAGCACTGACGGGCGGCCGCGCCTGCAGGTCGCGCAACGGCGCCACCAAGTGGATGCGATGAGTCAGCGGATACCACTCCGGCGTCTCCAGCAGGAGCCCAAACAGCAGGTCGCCAACGATCGGCTGCAGCGGCAACAGGGCGGCGTACTGACCTTGGAACGTGATGTTGGAAGCGCGCTGACGCCGCAAGAATTCGAGCGAACTGTGCGTGATCAGCGTCTGCACGCCTTTGCTGCGCGGCTCCGCTGGCGCCGCGAGGGCCGCTGGCATTTGGCCAGCAAGCCAAGCGATGCCGACGCCCGCCTCAGCCAGCAGCACCTTCACGCATTCGTCCAGACCATCGCGCGAAGTCTGATCGGTGGCGAGCCATCGCTCCACCGTCTCGCTGATCTTCGCCGCCGCCTGCGACCCCGGATGGCTCTGGCCGCGCGCATCTCCGCTTGCCACTGCCACAAGCCAGGCGCAAGTCATCGCGATCGCGAACGAACGCGGCGCGGCCAGCAACGCAGAGTCGGCACGCAAGTCCATGCGGCGCTTGTAGCCTCTGGGCGTCAGGGGAAACAGTACCCCCCGCCGCGCGCGCCGATCAGAACGAGACCTTGACCACTTTGCGTTCCTCGGGTGATTCCACCTCGAAGAACTCCAGCTGCTTGAAGTTGCCGAAGCCGGCGATGATCGAGCTCGGGAACTGCTCGATCGCATTGTTCATGCGCATCACGGCGTCGTTGTAGGCCTGGCGCGCGAAGCCGATGCGGTTCTCAGTCGATGTCAGCTCCTCTTGCAGCTTCATCATGTTCTGGTTGGCCTTGAGATCCGGGTAGCCCTCAGCCACCGCGTAAAAGCCGCGGAGCGATTGCTCTAGCACCCCTTCCGCCTTAACCAACTCGCCGATGTTGCCGGCCTTGTTGAGGTCGACGCACGTTTGCCGCGCCCGGATCACGCCTTCAAGCGTTTCCCGTTCGTGCTTCATGTAGCCCTTCGCCGTCTCGATGAGATTGGGGATCAGGTCGTAACGACGCTTGAGCTGCACGTCGATTTGGCTCCATGAGTTCTTCGATTCGTTGCGGCGACCAACGAGGCCGTTGTAGACAGCGATCGCCCACATCACGACGAGGGCGACGATGGCGACGGGAATGATCCAGACGAGATGCTCCACGAGAATCCTCCGACTGACTGAGCAAGCGGCGAACGAAGGGCCGAACTACTCGATCCACTCGATCTCGCCGGTGAAGACGGTACGACCTGGCCCTTCGATCGCAAGGGTGGCGCCGTGACCAAGAATGCGCAGCGGCCCACCCCGCAACTCGACGGTGATCGAATCGGCATGCACAAGACCCGCTTGGCGCGCGGCCGTGGCCGCCACCGCCGCCCCGGTGCCACAGGCCATGGTCTCGCCGCTGCCACGTTCGAAGGTGCGTTGACGCAGCCTATCGGTCGCCAGCGCCTGCACGAATTCGACATTCACACCGCCTGGGAAGTCCGGGTGGGTTTGCAGGGCCCTGCCGATGCCATTCACGTCCACCGCCTCGACGTCGGCAACGAAGATCACGGCGTGTGGATTGCCGGCATCCCCAATGACCAGCGAGAGCGAACGACGGCCGAGCGTGACGGTGCGCGGCGGCTCCACCCGAACTTCGCCCAACCAAGCCCGCACCAGGTCACCGGTGAGCAGTTCGACGCGCTTGACCCCGACATCGGTTTCGACCGCGAAGCGACGTTCGCGCAGATGGCCGCGATCGAACGCAAACCGCGCCAAGCAACGCAGTCCATTGCCGCACATGGCGCCGCGCGAGCCATCGGCATTCCACATCGCCATGCGGATGGGGGCCGCGTGCCCAGACAACAAGACAATCAGACCGTCGGCGCCGATGCCGAAGTGCCGATCCGACCATGCGCGCGCCCATTCACTGGCCCGCTCAAGCGGCAACGGCGTCGCGATGCCGTCGACGAAGATGTAGTCGTTCCCCAGGCCCTCCATCTTGGTGAACGTTGTGCGCATCAAGCGATCTCGATGCGATCGAACTTGCTCGGCACGGCGACGGAGGCAAAGCCGGCGTTGCGCAGCCGCCCCGCATAGGCCTCGGCCGGATCGTCTTCGCCGTGCACGACGAACACCTGCTTGCAGCGACCCGCCAAGTGACGCGTCGCGGCCATCAGTTCGCGCCAATCGGCGTGGGCCGAGAAGCCCTGCATCGAGCGCACCTTGCAGTGCACCGGGTGTGGTTCCCCATAGATGTTGACGCTCGTCGCGCCATCGAGCAGCCGACGACCGAGCGTTCCATGCGCCTGGTAACCGACCATCAACACACAGTCTTCGCGCCGCCCGACCGTCTGCGACAGGTGGTGCAGCACGCGCCCCGATTCGCACATCCCAGAGGCGCTGATGATGACCCCGGTGCGCACTTCATTGAGCGCCTTGCTCTCTTCGACGTCGGCGACGTAGGTGACGCCGTCGAAGAACAGCGGGTTGTGACCGGACTTGAGCAGTGCCTGGGTCTCGGCATCGAACAGCTCCGGATGCTTGCCCATGATGCGCGTCGCTTCGCGGCTCATTGGCGAGTCCACGTAGATGGGTAGCTTGGGCAGATGGCCATCGCGCATCAGCTGGCCTAAGAACAACACCACCGATTGCGTGCGGCCAACGGCAAAGGCCGGCACGACGACGCGGCCACCATCGTGCAGCTCCTCCGCAATGATGCGCGCGAGCTCTGCCATCATGTCGACAGCCTGCTCGTGAATGCGATCGCCGTAGGTCGACTCGGTGATGAGGGCATCGCATTCAGGAATGCGGTCTGGATCGCGCAGGATCGGCAGGTTCTTACGACCGTGATCGCCCGTGAACACGATGCGCCGCTTCTTGGTGCCGACATCGACATCCATGACGACGATCGCGGCACCGAGAATGTGGCCGGCGTCAAGGAACTCAACGCGCAACTGCGGCGTGACGTCGAACGGTTGATAGTACGGGACGGAGCGAACGAGCCGCAGGGTGCGTTCGACGTCGTCGCTGTTGTAGAGCGGTTCGAAGTCGTGCCCACGTTTGCGCAACTGCCGAGCATCCTGCGATTGGATATGGGCTGAATCCATCAGCATCATGCGCAGCATGTCCTTGGTCGCGTCGGTGCACCAAATCGTGCCGTCGTAGCCATCTTTGACGAGGCGGGGCAGGGCGCCGCAGTGGTCGATGTGCGCGTGCGACAGCACCAAGGCATCGACGTCGCGCCCCGCGATCGGCAGCTTGCGATTCTGCGCGTCGGCGATGTGGCGCGGGCCCTGCACGAGACCGCAGTCAAGCAGCACGCGAGTGTCGCCGATCTCCAGCAGGTGCTTGGTGCCAGTGACGTGCCGTGCCGCGCCGAGAAACTGCAGTGCGATCTTTGTCATCGCCAGGCTCAGGTGCGCACGACGACGGTGCGCGACGTCATGGTGAGCGGCAACAGGAACGGCGACCACAGCAGATCGACGATGCCAAACCCGGTTTCGATCGAGTAGCTGGTGAGATCGGTCGCCAGCCGTTGCGAGTCGACGTCGTTGACGGCGATGAGACCGAACAGGATGTAGTACTGGCGCGCGGACACCTTGCCGGTGCCGGTGGCGCCGAGGCCAATGTTGTGATTGTGGCTGACACAACCAGCCATCGACATCGCGATGAGCGCCAGCACGGCTAGCGAACGAGTGGACTTGCACGAGGGAACGTTCACGCGGCGTCTTTTACCCGGTCGCCCTAGCTACTCGATCACGGAGTGCGCAATGCTGCGCATCACGGCCGTTGGTTTGGGTCGTCGTGGCCGTCGTCGTCTTGGTCTGGCGGCGTTGCATGGCAGTCGAAGGGCAGCGCTTCGGCGGCTAGTCGTTCTGCTTGTTCAGCAGCGGCTGCAGCAGCGGCAACCGCGGCGGCAGCGTTACGAGCCTCGACGGCCACCAAGTGTTCGGCGACGCGCCGTTCGGCCTTCAAACGCCGCATCAAAGCGAAAGCCATCATCGGCAAGATGGCCAATAGGCAAAGACTGAAGCACTGATCGAACGCCACGCGCCAGGGCGCGCCCGACCCATGCAATACGTAGTGCCGCCAGCCCTCCTCAAGCTGCAGGGTCGATCGTTCCAATCGTCCAACCAACGCCCGTTCAAACGTCGTCAGGTTGTCGGCAGCGCGGGCAACGGCGAGCAGGTCAGCAAGTCCGAACTCACGCACCAGCCACGACACGTACGAGTAACTCTGCGCGTAGGCCGCCCGCAGCCCCATGAGCTCGTCCGGGAAGCGTTCCCGCAAGGCACCAAAGCTCGGCAAGCGCCGCGCGACGATGCGCCAGACCAAGTCATCCTCACTGGCTCCCAGGTAGGTATCGCCAGCGAGATGTTGCGCCAACCCTTCATGAAACCAGCGTGGGGTCGTGCGGCCGTTGGGCGCCACAAACTGGTCGAGCAGTTCGTGCACCAGTTCGTGCCGAACCACCCCGTGCAGGTTGGCGCCGACGCGACGCATCTCCTGCCAAACGATGTGGATCTGGTGCTGACCCAACACCGCGAACGCCGGGCAATCCTCGTGCAGGCTCGCCACCAGAGCCGCTGGCATCGAGTCGCGATCGGCATGCACGTGCACGAAGAACGAGTGCTTTGGCCGCCCCGCGAACAGTGGCAACAACCGCGGCAGCTCGACCTCGACGGCCATTCGTGTGCGCTCCACCCAGTCGGCCGCGACCTCGCCGGTCCCAGCAACCACGGTGGCTTTGGGCTGGTTGGGGTTGTCCTGACCGCCCACACCGCGATTGGGTGGCCACGCCAGCGCCGCGGCGCCAGCGAGCAGGAAGGCTGAGATCCAGGGCAGGAACACGGAAGCTCGGCGTCATAGTCTCAGCAGACCGTCCACAGAAGAGGCGGTCGCAAAGTCCCACCGGAGATACTCCCCGTGAAAGCCTGGAAGCTGTTGTTGACCATTCCCGTCATCGCCGCACTCGCCATGGTGCCGCAGGACCCGCAGAGCCCGGATCCGTCGCTTGCCGACCAAGCGTCGGTCGCGTCGATCTCGGAACTGCAGTACGTCAACCTGCAAGGCACCGCCAACGTGGTTTCGGCGCGCAACGTCGTCGAGATCCGGCTGGTCGAAGATCACACGCAGCACATTCGGCTCGAGCTGCTCTACGAGAACGGCGACTACTCGCTGATCGACGCGCAGGGCTTTCACCTGCTGCGCAATGGCCCCTCGGCGCGCGAGGTGCGGCTCGTTCGCGGTCGGCAAGCGCGCATGCGCTTCCCAAAACTGCCGTAGTCGAGCCGCGGTGGCATCGATGGTTGCCGCACGAGTGTTGCGAGCTTCACCGACGCCCGGCTGACTGCCGAAAGAAGCAGCGCCAAAGGATCGAGTCGGCTCACGCCTATGACTCGATCGAAGCCATCGCTGCACCAACACCTGCTGACTCGCTCGGATCTGTCCCACTTGCAGGTTCCGGCGAGCGAAGTGCTTTCGTGGCTCGCGAGCGGTGCGATGGAGCAGGTCGGCGAGCTGCCGGACGAGGTCGTGAACGATCCGGTGTTCACCATCACTTCGCATGCCCTGCGCCACGAGCTCGCGGTGCGGCTGGCGCAGATCGGCAAGCCGACGGTGGTGCTGACACCGCTGCGCGTTCGCTCGTTCTTGCTGCGAGCAATGCTTGCTTGCCACGGTGGGTCGGCGAGAAAAACACTCGCGGCTGTGCAGCCAGAACCGGCAGTCGATGCGCCCATTCTCGAAGCCGATCTCGCGCGGTTGCTGCAAGACGTGGCGGCCGAAGTCGAAGCGGATGTCGAAGCCATGCTGCGGCTGGCGGAAGAAGAAGCCCACCTTGAAGCGACGACGGAGCCAGCAGCGCCCGCCCCTTCGCTCGCAGACCCAACTGCTGACGAAGGCGAGGAGATCGTCGACGCGCATCCCGAGGAAGGGGATATGTGCTTTGACGCCGACGACCTCGCCAGCGCCCTCGATGCACTCGATCCGGAACCGGTAGCAAGGCCAAACTCGATCGAACCCGTAGTCGTCGCCGTCAGCGCCGACGAGCTGGTCGCAATGCCCACAGAGAACCCAACGCCGCCCACCACCATCGTGGCCGCGGACACGCTGAACACGACCGTTCCAACCGAGATCACCATGGCAGGCGAACCAGCAACGGCCGCACTCGATGCGGCTCCCCTAGCACCAGAGGCGGATCCTTCCCCAGTTATGGCGATGGCTGCAACGGCGCCCCTGGAGGAGGCCCAGATGGCCGTCGACCCAGTTGTGGAGCTGCAGGAACCGTCGACAGCTAAGCCGGTGGAGCCGCCATCGCCGACGAGCACGAGTGCCTTGGCACTTGGGACACATGCCGAGCCAGCGAATGCCGGGGTGTCGGCGGCTCTCGTCTCTCAAGCCATGGGCCGCGTTGAGGCGTTCCTCGACCAACTGAAGGGAGCGCTGGTCGAACTTGCACAGCGTCCTGCCGCCGCTCCCATCGACATGGCGCCGCTCGTTCAAGTCATGCAATCGGGTATCGACCGCGCCGCGGAACAAGCTACGGCGACCAGCACGGCTCTCGCGACTCTGAGCGAGCACGTGGGTGCCATGGGACCGAAGGTGGAGTCAGGAGTTGGCAAGGCGGTTGCGACGGTGCTCGCTCATCGACAACGGGACGAGTCCGCGCCGACGGCGGCTGGGTTTGTCATCACACGAACGGAGCGAAGGCCCGTGGTGCTGATGGCGCTCGCAGCCTTGGTGGTGGCTTGGTCGGTGTTGTTTTGGGTCAAGACCGGATCGCCACGACTCGCTCTCGGCACGCTACTGGGCGCCAACCTGGTCGGCTGTTGTTTGTTGACGTGGCGCCGCAGCTGAACGGCGACAACGGCATCACGTTCGTCCGAGCGGCGTCAGCAAGTTGGCGAGCAAGCGAACCGCTCCTGGATGCAGCTTCTTGAGCTGTCGCCACAGAGCCAGGGCGCAGTAGACGTATTCGCCTTCGCCGGTGCGGCAGTACAGCAATGCGCCACGTTCCTTCGGTTGCCCAGGGTCGTGCAGTTCAATGATCTCTTCGTACTGCGTTGCCCATGAACTAGGCAGGTAGAGGGCTCGTTCCTGTTCCCACCCATCCCAATCGCCTGGCTGAATCACATTGGGATGACGCAACAAGGTGTGCGCTGGCAGCAGCACGTGAACGGGCGCATCGGCGCGTGTGACTCGGTTCTTGCCAATCTGAAAGAGTGTGTGCGGGGCGCCGAGGAACCCCTCACGAGGCGGATGGAACTCGACGTCCTTTTGGTAGAAAACAACGAGCCGGTGGCCCTTGGTCGCCGAGAAGTCTAGCAAGCGACGGAACGCACTACGTGCTGACGGTCGATCTCGCAGGGCCCTGACGTCGACAACAATGGTGTCGAGATTGGTGAGATCGGCGACGGCGATGTCCGCATCGCTGAGTTCTGACCAATGAATGCCGAGGCCACCGGATCCCAACACTTCGGTCAACGTCTCATCGCCGCTGCGCACTAGGCCAACGCGGAGGTTGCTCGGCAGCGACACATCAACCTTATGCACCGGCAAGTCGATGCGATTGGCACCCAAGCGAATGCGCAGCACATCAACGCCCGGCTTGCGATCGACGGGCGCTTGTACGCGGAAGCTGAACGTGTCACTGCGTTGGTTATCCAACGCGATTTCGAGGCGCTCGCGTTCCATGGCGTAGCCCGCCGTTCCGTGCACTTCGAGTTCACTCGCGATCGGAAACTGTGAATTGCGGGTGATGCCGACACTGAATTGCAGATGGGTCCGCACCTTCGGCAACAGCAGCATGCGTGGCACTACGTGCATTTCGACTGGCGGCCGGTTCGTGACCGGCAACGCCACGATCATGGGCAATTCGACACCTTCAATTGCGGCATGAATGCGGATGCGCACCGGCGGGACGTAGCGCTGCGAATGGAATCGCGCGGCCGTGGCTTCCGGGCTGCCTGAGTCCCTGGGAATTCGAAGGGTGAGGCTCACCCGCGCGCGATCTGTCGTCGCCTCCTGGTCTTCACCAGACTCTGACTCGATCCGGGCGTCGACACCATCGAGTCCTTCGGCGCGCCAACGCACCGCACGCGGCACGGTGACGTGCACCCGCACGACCGCGACGAGTTCTTCGCCCGCGACGGCGATCGTGCCGGACGGCAGATCGACCTCGAACTGCACACCCGCCACCACCGCCAACAACTGTTCGAGAGCGGCAATGCGACGATCCAACCGGAGGACGCTATCGGCGGTCGACGACGAACTACGGATCGATCGCAACTCGATCACCATGGCCGCAATCTCGGGCAGCAGAGACTCACCGCGCGCAATTCTCGCGGGCAGCAGCCGCAGGAAGCCGTCGATCTCGACGGCTCGCTTGGCGACGCCAGGCCATCGTTGCGGGTCCAGCACGGAGGGCAGGGCCAAGGGTCGTATAGCGCTGAACTCGAGATCGACGCCGCCTTGTGGCTCGAACCGCATCTCGGCGTCGAAAACGCTATCGATCGGGGCGGGCGGACCGGGGCTCAGGTGAGCCGTTCTCAAGATGTCATAGGCGAGGCGTCGCAGGGTGACCCCCAGTCCGGGATCCAGTCGCTCGACGTCGATGCGAATCGTGCGCGGCGATGGTGTGCTGCCGGCGCCTAACCAGAACCGGCTGATGGCATGCGGCGGTAGCGATGGATCGAACGCGGCATCGGCCGCTTTGGTGATGGCCTCAGGAAGAAGGTCGACGAGCGCCAGGTCGTGTCCATGCTGCTCTTCGGCGTGGTGCGTCGAGAGGATCGCGTCAGGGCGCAACTGCCGCAGAACACGAACCAGGTCGCGCAGAGTTTCTTCGCGCCCCCATTCAGCAAACGTCTCCACCGCCGAGCGGCGGAAGCCGCCGTCTGGACGATTGAGGTACCAAACTTCGGCGCCGATTTGCTTGCACCCAGCTTCGGCCTCCAGAGTGCGAATGCGTTCTAGAGCGTCCCCAGATTCCGACCCAAAACTGTTCTGCCCACCACCACCTCGCGTTGCCAACAACACGGCCACGCGAAAGCCGAAGGTTCGTCGCAGCCAAACCGCCGGCAGCACGTAGCGGTCATCGGGATGCGAGGCGACGAGCAGGACCAACGAATCTGCGTTGGCGTCCTTCGTAGCTTGCTCGATCGCAAGGAAACCAGCTGGCGTGCGAATCTCAACATCCGAACGCTGGGCTGGAAGCACCGAGAGCCACGCGAGAACGACGCACGTCGCCCGCATCGAACTTCCCTTCACACGCCGAGCGCCAGCCGATTGGCTAGCACTTCCGGCAAGCCCGCTTCGCGGATCTTGCGTTGCACACCCGCAATGTCGTAGTGCACGCGCTTCACCCAGGCGACCTCTCGCTCGGTGTCGACGAGGCCGTACGCGGCACGAGGATCCTCATCGCGCGGCTGGCCCACGCTGCCGACGTTCATCAGAACCCGTTCATAGCCGCGGTAGGAGACTTCGACCTCGGATTGTGGCTTCTCCACGATCTCCCCAGGAAAGCGGTCGCGTCGCAGGTACACGGCAGGCACATGGGAATGGCCGACAAAGCACAGACGTGTCTCCTGCAGCTCGAGCGAGTCGATCGCTTCGACCTTGCTGATCACGTAACCAAACTGGTCCGGCATGTGCAGCGTGCCGTGTACGACTGTGAACTCGGGCCGCTTCACAACCAGCGGCAAGGAGCGCAAGAACTCAAGGTCGCTTGGCCGCAGACGCGGCGTCGTCCAGTGGATTGCTGCGCGCGCGAAGTTGTTGAAGTACGAGGTATCGAGCAGCCCCAACACCGCAGCGTCATGGTTGCCAAGACACGTGACGCAGCCGAGTTCGCGAACGATGTCGATGCAGACCGACGGTTCAGGGCCGTAACCAACGATGTCGCCAACCTGGACCCAGGTGTCGACGGAATCGCGGCGCATGGCCGCAACCACCGCGCGCAACGCCTCGGCGTTACCGTGGATATCGCCGAGGATGCCGATTCTCATATTTTCCGTCGACAGTAAATATGGGTCAGAGTCGTTGCTGAGACGAAGCTGGCGATGCTAGCAATGAACTGACTCCAGGACCAGACATGCGTGCAGCATGTCTGCACGGTGAGAACAACTGAAACTAGCCAGAGGAGGCTCGTCGAAGCAAGGATGAGAAGGTTGCTTGCTCGCGTCGCAATATGCCAGTAAACAATTACTGGCAAGATGATTATAACTGCCGTGATGATCCTCGGAAAGACTTCTGCCCAGTTACTAGTCAGGCCCTGGCCGAGGTCTGCGACCAGGGCGAGCACGAACAAGGAACTGAAGACCGTCGTCACCAAGACCGTCACCGCGAGCACGTGGGGGAGCACTCGGGGCGGCGCGCGAAGGCTACTAGCAAGGACCGCCGACAACACCACGCCCACCCCGAGTGCTGACTGGTTGACCAGCTGGACTTCATAGGAACGCAGCAGGGTGGGCTCCTGCAGGCTCGCGATCAGAACCAAGGACACCGCGAGTATCCATGGAACAGGGCCGGCGCTCCTGAAGGCCACGCGCGCCGACAGCCACGCCAAGCGAAGATCGCAGTGCATCATGGGAGATGACATTCGCTCTCTGCCAGAATCGGAGGTCCGTTGTTCTCGCACTGACGGGGTCGAGCTAGGATCAAACGGACAAGTCTGGTGGCTCGCAAGACTAGATCTTGTTGGTGCCGAGCTTGCGATTCAGGGCGGTAAGGTCTCCTTAGGTCAAGGGCGGTGGCGGTGCGATCCATTGTTCTAGCAAATCAGAAGGGTGGTGTCGGTAAGACGACCACCGCCATCCACCTCGCTCACGGCCTGTGTTTGGCGGGTCACAGAGTGGTGCTGTTCGACCTGGACCCACAGGGCAACGCTACGGTTGCAGTTCAGGGAATGTCCGCAACACAGGACCCTGACGTCGAGATGGAGGGGCTCATTCACATCGCCCCCGGCCTTTGGTTACTGCCGTCAGCTGGCGATAGCTCGACGCTGGCTCGCAATGCATCGATTGACGTAGTGCGTCTCAAGGAGCTGGTTAGTCGCCTTGATGGACGAGCCGACTGGTTGGTGGTTGATTGCCCCCCGCGAATGGATGAGTGGGGATGGGCGGGCGTGCAAATCGCAGAGCACGTTGTCGTGCCCGTCCAGGCCGAGTTCTTTGCGATGCACGGCCTTTCGCAGATGCTTGCGAGCCTGGAGGCGGCTTCGGCCGAGTTCCCGGGTAGAGCCAAGCTGCGCGGTGTTCTACCAACCATGGTGGATGCCCGCGAAGCGGTTGCACTTGAGATCCTTAATGATCTTCGTGCGAACCTTTCCGACCGACTGCTAAAGACGGTCATCGTTCGCGACGCAAACTTGGTGGAGGCTGCCAGTTTTGGCAAGACCGTCTTCCAGCATTGCCCCGATTCGAAAAGTGCTCTCTGCTACGCCGAACTTGTGAAGGAGCTGATCGATGGTTGATCGTCGTCTTGGTCGTGGTCTCGATTTTTTCCTCTCCGGTGGCAAGCCACAAGGACAACCAGTCTCCTCGGTCGTCCGTAGCGAACCTGACGCCCGCAAGCCCATCGATGAGGTCGTGCTCGCGGACCTGGACACTCTCTGTGTCAGTCCCTACCAACCTCGCCGCGTGTTCGCCGAGCTCGAGTTGAACGAGCTCGCAGATTCGATCAGGACCAGCGGCATCCTTCAGCCCATCCTGGCGCGGCGAGTTGGTGAACGGCTTGAGATCGTGGCGGGTGAACGACGCTGGCGGGCCGCCAAGTTGGCCGGCCTGGCGAAGGTGCCCGTCCTAGTCCGCGCGATTACAGACCAGGACTCAGCGGTTTTCGGCCTGGTTGAGAACCTGCAGCGGGAAGATCTCAACGCGATCGAGAAGGCGCATGGCTTTCGCGTGCTGATGGACAAGCTTCAAGCCACCCAAGAGGAGATTGCCAAGAGGGTGGGGCTCGATCGGTCGTCGGTCGCAAACTTTCTCCGCCTCCTGGACCTTCCAGAAGACGTGCAGGCTCATGTTTCACGTGGAACATTGAGTATGGGACACGCGCGGAGCTTGCTCGCTCTGCCGGACCACGAAGCCATTTCGAAGGCAGCAACCGAGGCGATCAAACAGGCCTGGTCCGTGCGGGTGCTCGAAGCAAAGGTCAAAGACGCCATGGAGCAATCGAAGGCTGGAAGTTCCTCAGCAGCCAAGTCCAAGGGCCGACCTGTATGGCTCAACGAGCTAGAGGAGAGCCTTGTGGAGGCGCTAAGCACCCCTGTCAAGGTGCGCTACGGCCGCAAGCGCAGCCAGATCATTATCGAGTGCGCTGGTCGCGAAGAGTTCGAGCGCGTCTTCCAGCGGCTCAAGAACGCCTAGGGTAGTCTTGACGGCCCCGGGAGGGGGCCCCTGCAGGCCCGAGGGGGGAACCCCCTCAGCAGGATTACCTGTACCTGGGCCCAGCCTACTTGACGACGGTCACTGAGGTGACCCGAATCGATTCGCTTGGCTTGCCTTGCCCCTGCCCTTCTTCCTGGGCCGTCATCGTTGCTTCGCAAGCGCGCTTCAAGTTGTCGAGCCCCTCGACGACAAACCCGAAGATGACCCGCTCGCCGTCGTACTTTGGCGCGTCGTCCACCACAACCCAAAAGCGATCCGCACATGACTTGCCGTCCGCCTCATTCCGCGCGGACACCGCACCGGCGAAGTGGCTCAGTTTGTTGCTCTCGAAGTCGACCAGATTCTTGCTTGGGTCCGTCACCGTCCACTTCTCTCGATCATCACCTTTCGTTGACTCAAACCCGAGGTGAAGCTCGTGAGGCGTCTTGCTGAACTTGGTCGGACGACGAATCTCGTCGATGGCGATGTCTTTCCAGAAGCCCGCCTCGGCCAGCTTGAGAAACGCGTCACGGTGCAACGGTGCATCTGGTAGCAGGGCGATGGTGAAAGCCCCGTAGTCGCCAGAAAGTTCGTACTTCACTTTGGCTGCGTCCGCTGGCACCTCGACCTTGGCAAATTGAGCAGGAACCACATAGCTCTTTGCTGCCTCGATCTGACTGCGCATGAGTCCCACAGCACTACCCGCAACTACCGCCTTGAACTCAGGTCGCTTCGGCTTTCCCGGCGTCGGCTTCGGCGCGTCGTCTTTTTCTTTCACAAACTCTTGTGACTGAACAGGATGCGAACCATCCTTGACCAGGATGTGGTTGGGGAATTTAGCTTCTAGCTCCCGCAGAACCGCCTCAGCTGCGTCCCATTCCTTGTCGAGAATGGCACGACGGGCAACGGCTGCGAGCAAGAATGGCTTCTGACTATCCGGTGCAACCGTAGCTGCAGCCCTGAGCTTCGCCCCATCTACACTGGCCAAGCGCTCGCTAAGGCTCTCATTGGCCTTTGTTTGATCCGTGTAAGCCGCGTCCAATCCCATGGTTGCAGCAAAACTCGACCACGTAGCATCAGCTTCCTTCTGGGCGTAGTGCTTGATAGCGTAATTGACTCCGAGGGCGCCGAATGCCACCAGGAGGATCACCAAAAGGAGGGACCGGTAGCGCTCCCAGAACAGTTCGATCTGGCTTGGGGCCTGCGTCCCCTGAACAGTTGGGGCAGGATTGGCAGACGTCGGATTAGCAGACATTTTGGGGTTCCTGAGTTACCGACGGCTGTAGTCGGTCGCGTAATCGACAACCATCATCGTGGCGCCGTCACTGCGTGAGAAGGAGTAATCGGCCTTGTAGATGCCGCGTTCGAATCGCATTCGCAGACCTGTTTCGGCTGCCTCTTCGTCGTGCACCTTGGCCCAACTGTGCTGTGGCATGCGCTCCCGCACATAGCTCGCAGCGGTCGCCAGGTCGATCTGACCCGTGTAGACGAAATGACCCTGACGCCAACCAGCTTCATCGCGTGAGTAGCTTTCGTGGCCGGCATCCTTCAGACGCAGGCCGTTCGGCACGACGACGTCCTGAAACTGCACCGCGCTCACACCGTTCGCGCCCGACGGGTCCGTGGCGGCACACGCCGTAAGGGTCAACGCAGCCAGCAGAGCGAGCGCGCCCATGCTGAGGGCCTTCTGGCACCTTCGCAGCATGTGCGCAGGGCGACCAGCGGCGCTGAGCAACCGGTTGTTTCGAGCCATGATTCCTCGTCGAGCAGCAGCCAAATGGGGGAAAGGGGGCGAGAGTCTAGCTGGGCCCGCGCAGCCTAGCAACGGCGTCGAAATCAAGCCTTTCCGCGCCACCGTCCGCCCGGGGCAGTTCCGCGACGCGACCCCGGCGCCTAAACTACGGCGCGCCTTTGATCGGCTCGCCGAGCTGCCAAAGGCGCAACGCATTGGACAACTCAGGAGCCGCATGCGGGCGTGCGAGACAGTTCGACGAGCGGACGTGTTGGAACGAGCAACCCTCGTTCTCAACCGTTCATGGCGTCCTGTTCATGTCACCACGGTTCGACGCGCGCTCTGCATGGTCTTCCGCGACGCCGCCCGCATCGTCTCACCCGAGACACTGGCAACGTTCACGTTTACAGAATGGATCGAGCAGCCGATCCCCAGCAACGAACCAGCCATTCGCTCGCCGAGCATCCGCATCGCCGCGCCTGAGGTCGTCCTGCTGGCTCGCTACGATCGGGTGCCGAGCCACGAAGCACCGTTCACCCGGCGCAACCTTTTCCTGCGCGACGACTTCACGTGTCAGTACTGCGGCCGCCGCTGCACAACGGACCATCTCAGCGTCGACCATGTGTTGCCACGGTCCCGCGGCGGCAGCACGTCGTGGGAAAACTGCGTCCTTGCCTGCGTCGGTTGCAATGCGCGCAAGGCAGATCGCACGCTCAAGGAGGTCGGCTTCCACCTTCTGCGCAACCCAGTGCGTCCACGCTGGACACCGTACTTGAACCTCCGACCAAGCCAACGCATGGACTCGTGGTCGCGTTTTGCACCGGAGCACAAACGGCGAACTGCTAGCAACTCATGAGAGGCTGCGTAAGTCGCCACTTGTCGCCAACTCGTTTCTCTTCCGAATCCGCCCAGACGATCATGCTGTCACTCTCCCGCCTGTTACTCGCCTTCGCCATTTGCGCGCTGCCCGCCATTGGCCAAACCGCTGCCAAGCTGCAGCAAGAATTGCGCAGTAAAGAGACCGCTGCCAAGAAGGACGCCGACAAGTTGTTTGAGGTTGCCAAGTGGGCTGCGGAGAAGGCCCTCGCCAACGACGCCAAGCGAATCTTCCAGGTGATTCTGAAGGTCAAGCCCGACCACCCAGGAGCCAACGAGGCTCTCGGCAACGATCTCGTCGAGGGCAAGTGGCTGCCCAAGAAGGAAGCTGAGCTGCTGCGCAAGAAGGCGCAGGCCGCAGAGTACGCCGCCAAGGGCTTCGTCGATGTTGGTGGCATCTGGGTCGAGAAGGACAAGGTCGACGATGCCAAGCGCGGCGTCTTTCATCATGAGGGCGAGGTCGTCAACAAGTTGGAGAAGACCGCGTTCCTAGCCGGGCTGGTCCGGCATCCAGAAACTGGCGAGATCATCGACGCGAAGCACCTGGAGAAGGCCAAGAGCGGCTACTACCCCGTTGGCGGCGAAGGGCGATGGGTCGACAAGAAAGAGGCCGACACCTACCACAGCGACGTCAAGCGGCCTTGGCTCGTGCGCACGACCTGGGGAACGATCATGAGCACCCTTGGCTTGGCCAAGATCCAGGAGCTCGCGGCTCAAGTCGACCTCGGCATTCTCCGCGTGCTGCCGATTCTCGGAGCAGATTCTCTGCACCCAGACCGACGCCCGGTGATCCTGATCGCGGCCACCCGTACTGAATACACGGACTACGGCCAAGCAATGAGCGACGGCACCGATGCCTGCGGTGCGTTTGTCGTGCCCGAAGAAGGTGCTCTCGAGCTGCCCTACCTGGGCAGTGTCCGCATGGCGATTTGCGATAACGACAAGGACATGGGCACTCGCTACATCCGGCATGCCGCCGCCCTGGCAGCGGCCAACGCCTTTGCCACTGGGGCCGGTGTTGATCTGCCGCCCTGGCTCGAACATGCCTTCGGCAGCTACACCAGCCGTTTCCAAGATGACAGCGACGCTGGATGGTTCGGCAAGCAACATGTGCAGCGCGGTGGGGTCGGCAACGTGAAAGCCTTCTTTCCAAGCTTCGCCATCAGCGGCGACATGGAGCCAAAGGACATTTCCAACAACCTCTACCAAGCGGGTTTGCTGCTCTCGTTTGCGGTATCGGGCCAAGACGAAAAGTGCAACGAGGCCTTGAAGGCGATCAGCGCCGTGCTGGGAGGCGGCAAGGGCAACGCGGACAAGGCGATCACCAAGCTGCAAGCCGCACTGATCGATGCGCAGCCCAAGATTGTCACCCATCTGCAGCAGCTCATCAGCAAGTCCCCGTGAACGCCGCCAGGCTCCGGCCACCGAGCGGTTCCCAATGAACGCTCGCCCTGATTGGGCCGATCGAGTAGGACTTTCGCCCCGCTTTCGTGCGTGACTGCTCCAGCAGGGCCTGCCCAGCCCCCGCTGCGACAGTCCTGCGACACGGACGTCCACTAGCGCGCCTGCTCGGCTCAACTGTGCCGCCTCCCCTAACCAGAACTAGATCTCCCATGAAGTCGTTCGCTCTGCGCTCCACCGCCCTATTCGCGCTGCTCGCGCCCCTGGCGGCCCAGGGTTCCATCCTGCCCTACCTGCCCAAAGACACGATGGTCGCAATGGCGGCGCCCAACCTGTCCATGTCGATTGCTGAGTTCGCCAAGATGCCGCTCGCCAAGATGTGGGCCGAGGAAGAGGTGCAAACCTTCCTCGCCGACGTCAAGGAACTGGTCACCAAGCAGATCGCCGACGGTATGGCGCAAGCGAAGGAGATGCACGCCCAGGGTGCGCTGCCGGTCAATCCCGACGACATCATGAAGCTGCGAGTAGAGGGCGGCTCATTCGCCCTGACGAAGCTCGGGATGTCGATGGGCGGTCGCCGCCCACAACCAACGTTTGGTCTGGTGATCCACCTCGAGTTTGGTGATTCGGCGCCGACTTGGAACGCTCTGCTCAAGATGGGCCTCGGCATGATGGAGGCCGAAGCGGGCGATGAGATGACCAAGCTGGAAAGCAAGATCGGGGACGTGACGGTGATCTCGTACTCACCACCTGCGGAAGCAGGCACCGAGATGGGCCTTCACCTGGCCATGGTGCCAAACGGCTTGCTGATCGGAACGCTCGCGAGCGACGTGCAAGAGATCGTCGCCGCCATGAACGGCAAGAGCCCCATGCTGGGCGCCACCAGCCTCTACCAAGCAACCAGGAAACACCTGAACACGGACGGTGCGGAGTGCGAGATGTTCGTGCGACCGGGCCCCATGATCGATTTCGCCATGAGCCTCGTGCGCATGGGTATCGAGCAGGGCGGCGTCGAAGGTGTCGACGTTGACGGGATCTCGCGTGCGGTTGAAGCCATGGGCCTGCGCAACCTTGGCGCCGCCGGCATGACGAGCAGCTACGTCGACGGCAAGTGCGTCAGCCGTACCTTCACCACCAACGGAGCTGAAACGACCACGGCGGCGGTGACGACCCTCGACACGACCTTCTTGAAGTGGGTTCCGAAGGACGCGGTCGGCTTCAGCTCCGGCACGCTCAATGTGATGTCGATTTACGACACGCTGGTGCGGGGTCTTGAAGCCTACGACGCCAAGTTCGCCACGCAGGTCATGGAGCAGCTGACCAAGATCGAGGGCCAGCTTGGCTTCAACATCCGGAACGACTTCTTTGGCGCAATTGGCGATCACTACATCTCATGGTCGATGCCGATGGGCACCATTGCTTCGCCGCCCGAGGTCGCCATCCTCGTCAAGGTCACCGACGAGACGAAGCTCGTCAACGTGATCAAGAACCTCGCCAAGCTCAGCAACGGGATGGTCGAAATCGAGGAAGGCGAGAAGCGCGGCGTGAAGGCCTACCAACTGCAAATCCACTTCGATCCGACCCAGGGCATGGGCGGCGTGAACCCATTTGACATGTTCCAGCCGACGTTCGCGTTCAAAGGTGGCTACATGGTCATGGGCTTCACGGCGAGCGACGTGAAGCGCGTGTTCCAGCGCATGGATCGCGAGGACGACCCCAAGGGCGACATTCGCAGCAACAAGGAATTCGCCGCCATTGCGGCATCGATTCCCGCGGGCGTCGACAGCCTGTCGTTCACCGATTGGAAGTCGAACTTTGAAAGCCTGTATCAAGTCGCGACCGGACTGCTCGCCTTCGTGCCGATGGGCGACCAGGTCCCGATCGACATGTCGCTGCTGCCGGATTCGGCCACGCTGACGAAGCACTTGTTTGGCTCTCTGGGCTACTCAAAGACCACCGCCGCGGGCACCGAAATGGTGTCCGTCAGCCCGTTCGGCCCGGAGTTGGGCCTGCTTGCTGTTGCCGCCATCGCGGCGGGCGTTGGCGTGGTTGGCTCGATGCGCGGCTTCTGAGTCGATGCACGTCGGAAACCGCGTGCGGCCGATTGGCCCACGCGGGATCTAGCTCGCCAGACTTGCACCCAGATAGTCGCCACTAACGCGGTCGGCGAGCAGCAAGCCGGCTGGTGTAAGCCGCACGAAGCGACCATCGAACTCGATCCACCCTGCAGTGTGGTGTCGCTTCAGAATGGCGCCAAACACTGGATCGACTGCAACCGCGAGTCGTTCGCCGATAGCCGCCAGGTCGATGCCGTGGCTACGACGCAGGCCCAACCAAATCGCTTCGCTCGCACGCTGTAACGGTCGCAGCGTCTCGGCGGTGCTGGCACACGGTAGTTTCGCGAGCGACGCCTTAGCCCAAGCCTCAACGGGCTTGATGTTGGTCCAGCGAACGCCTCGCCAATGGCTCGACGCGCCAGGCCCGACGCCGATGTAGTCGCCCTGTTGCCAGTAATGATCGTTGTGCAAACAAGGCCCTCCCCGGCCAGCGAAGTTGCTCACTTCGTAGGCCTCGAACCCAGCTTCGGCGAGGCGGGCGCGGGTGTGCAAGAACATCGCGCGATCCATCTCTTCGTCGTTCGGCGCGACTTGCCCGCGTTCGAAATCGCGGTGCAGCCGAGTACCCGGCTCGAACGTCAGGTTGTAGCAAGAGAGGTGGTCCGGCTGCAGCGTCAGCGCTCGCTCGAGATCAGCACTCCACTCCTCCATCGTTTCACCAGGAATGCCGAACATCAGATCGATGCTCGCATTCACGCAGCCGCCCGCACGCAGGCTCGCGAACGCTTGCTCGGCACGTTCCGCCGAGTGCGCGCGATCCAAGAACTGCAAGTGATGGGCGTGGAAGCTCTGCACGCCCATGCTCATTCGGTTGACGCCGTATGACAGTGCGATGTCGACCTTCTCGCGCGTCAGGCTCTCGGGGTTCGCCTCCATCGTGACCTCCCGACATTCACGCAACGACACGCTCTGCGTGATCACCTCGAACAGCCGCGCAAACCGAACCGGATCCAGCAGACTCGGCGTGCCGCCGCCGATGAACACCGACACCGGCGCACCGTGTCGCCACTCGCGTCGCAATTCGGCTGCGAGCGCATCGAGAAAGACATCGTGAATGGTGCGATCTTCCACCACGTACGAATTGAAGTCGCAGTAACCGCATTTGACGACGCAGAACGGCACATGCACGTAGAGCGACGTGCCGTGCCCCGTTTGCTTCTGCGCGTGTGTTTGCAAGTTAGAGACGCTACGGCCTCAGGCACACGGCGTCACGAACCCGACACCATCCGTCGTCGCGGCCGCACCGTTGGCCGCTCTTCGCCAAACTCGCGCGACATGATCTCGCCGAGGCGTTCGAGCGCTTGCTGCTCCATCTGCCGCACTCGTTCTCGTGTGAGGCCAAACCGCTTGCCGATGGCCTTGAGCGTCATGGGCTCGCCCGATCCGATGCCGAACCGCAGCTTCAGAATGCGAGCTTCCCGCGAGTCCAATCCCTCCAGCAATTCTCGCAGTCGTCCTATCTCCATCGCCGACAGAATCTGCTCTTCTGGCGATCGCGTGCGGGTGTCCTGGATGTTCTCTGCGAACGCCGCCGCCGAGTCCTCGCTCATCGAGTGGGCGGGGTGCGAGTTGGAGAGCACGGTCTCGCGAACGAGGTTCCAGTTGTTCTCCGGCAAATCGAGCTGCTCAGCGATCTCCGAAGTCGTCGCCTGGCGACCGAGTCGGTAACCCAGCTCCATCGCAGTCGCCTTCCATCGCGACACGATCTCCGACATGTAGCTCGGCACCCGCACCGTCTTCACGGTGTTGACCAACGAGCGACGGATGCCTTGCTTGATCCACCAAGTCGCGTAGGTCGAGAACCGGCAGCCAGCCTTGGGGTCGAACTTCTCGACCGCGCGCATCAGCCCGATGTTGCCCTCCTCGATGAGGTCCATGAACGCGAGCCCTCGGTTGACGTAGTTCTTGGCGATCGAAACTACGAGCCGCAGATTGGCGCGGATCATGTGCTCCCGCGCCGCCAGATCGCCGCGCTGCACGCGTTTGGCGAGCTCGATCTCTTGCTCCGCCGTCAGCAACGGCACTTCGTTGATGTCGGCTAGGTAGGTGTCCAAACCCTGATCTCGCATAGCAGTCTCCGTCGTGTGGTGACTGCAGAGATATCGGCCTAACCGCTGAAAACTTGTGCGCTGGGGCCAGCGACCGTTCCGAAACGAGACCCGAGGCGCTGATCAGAACAACGTGTAGAGGAACGGCGCGGCGCCGGTCGCCGCAAGCACGAGCAAGACCCCGAGCAGGCCAAACACGAGCAGGATGGGCGTCATCCACCACATCTTGTTCTCGGCCATGAAGGCGATGAACTCGGCGACGATGCCACGCTCCTTGCCGGCTGCTGCCTGCAGGAACTCGTTCTCTTGTTGCGGGTCTTTCGTTGGAGAGCTCATGAAGTGCCTCAGTATAGCTTGAAGTACGAGCTGGCGGCGCGAGCGGGGCCGCGGTCTCGCCAATAGGACGCGGCCTTTGGATCGAGCTGACGACCGATGACATCGCGCCCCATCAGGCGAAACACGAGGCCGATGGGGGTGATGACCAGGTAGAAAATAAGGGCCAGGAACACGTGCGAAATGACGAAGCCGAGCGGTGCGGCCACCACCATCAAGACCACGAACACCGCATGGGTGAGCGCTTGCACGCCAGCCAGGAACAGCGCCAGTTGCAGCAATGCCAACCCGACCGCGGCCAACAGCACCGGGTGGGTCCACTCGAACGTGCCGCAGAGGCGCAACACCAGCCCCGCGATCAATGGTAAGCCGATCACCGCGATGAACGCGAACTGGCGCAGGATGCGCGGCTCCGGCTTCAGGTTGATCTTGATCATGGCATGGGCTCCTTTCAGTCAAGCGAGAAGGACGCCAGGTACTTCTCGCGATCGATCACGGGCAAGTTCTTTTGCACGGCGCGCCGGATCACGAAGTTCTCCATCACGAGCACGTCCATCTCCGTTCCGAGGCAGCAGCGCAGTGCATCTTGCGGAGTACACACGATCGGTTCGCCGCGCACGTTGAAGCTCGTGTTGATTAAGACCGGACAGCCGGTCCTTTGCTTGAATCGCCGCATCAGCCGCGCCAATCGCGGGTTTCGCTCGCTGTCGACCGTCTGCAGACGCGCGGAATAGTCGACGTGGGTAACCGCCGGCACCACCGATCGCAACTGCTTCAGCTTGTCGAGCCCGACCGCACCGTCGGCGACCGCCTTGCGTTTCTCCGCCCGCACCGGCGCCACGATCAGCATGTAGGGACTGTCGTGCTGCGGCTTGATCTCGAAGTACTCACTCGCGTCCTCGCGCAGCACGATCGGTGCGAACGGTCGGAACGACTCGCGGAACTTGATCTTCAAGTTCATCACGCTCTGCATCTTGGGCGAACGTGCATCGCCGATGATGCTGCGCGAACCCAACGCACGCGGACCGAACTCCATCGGTCCCTGAAACCACCCGATCACGTTCTCCTGCTCGATCAGCTCGGCGACGCAATCGGCCAAACCGTCTTCGTTCGAGAACTCCTCGTAGACGACGCCCTGCCCATCGAGGAACGCTTTGATCTCCTTCGACTCATAGCGCGGTCCCAGCAAACTGCCGCGCTGCGAGTCCGCTGGCATCACGACGCGCTTCTTGTTGAGCAAGTTGTGCCAAACCATCTGCGCAGCGCCGAGCGCACCACCGGCGTCGCCCGCGGCCGGTTGGATCCAGATCTTGTCGAACGGACCTTCGCGCAAAATGACGCCGTTGCCAACACAGTTGAGGGCGACACCCCCGGCGAGACAGAGGTTCTTCTTGCCTGTGAGCTTGTGCGCCTGTCGCGCCGTTCGCAGCATCACGTCTTCTGTGACCTTCTGCACCGATGCAGCCAGGTCCATGTGGCGCTGCTCGAGCTGCGATTCCGGCGAACGCGCCGGACTGCCAAAGAGCGCGTGGAACTTTGCGCTCGTCATGGTCAGGCCTTGGCAGTAGTTGAAGTACTTCAGGTCGAGTCGGTAGCTGCCGTCTTCGCGCAGGTCGATCAGGTGCTCGCGGATCAGCTTCTCGAAACGCGGCTCGCCATACGGCGCCAATCCCATCAGCTTGTATTCGCCGCTGTTGACCTTGAATCCGCAGTAGTAAGTAAAGGCCGAATAGAGCAGCCCGAGCGAATGCGGGAAGCGAATCTCCTGCAGCAACCGGATCTTGTTCGCTTCGCCAACGCCGATCGACGTCGTCGCCCATTCGCCGACACCATCCATCGTGACGATCGCCGCGTCTTCGAAGGGCGACGGAAAGAATGCCGAGGCGGCGTGGCTTTCGTGATGCTCCGGGAAGACGTAGCGATTCTTCGGCATGCACCCGAGCTTCCTCGTCAGCATGCCGCGCATGTGCAGCTTCTCGCCAAGCCACACCGGCAGCGCCTTGCGGAACGACGGCAGTCCGCTCGGCGCGAACGCTAGGTACGTCTCGAGCAGGCGATGAAACTTCAGGACCGGCTTGTCATAAAACGCGATGAAGTCGATGTCGGCGGCGGTGATGCCAGCCGTCTGCAGCGCGAACTCGACCGCGCGGGCCGGAAAGTCCGGGTCGTGCTTCTTGCGGGTGAAGCGCTCCTCTTGCGCCGCCGCCACGATCTCGCCGTCACGCAAAAGGGCTGCCGCCGAATCGTGGTAGAAGGCAGAGATGCCGAGAATGTGGGTAGGCATGAGTCGTCGGCACCGACGAGAGTGGACCGCGCGCGAGAATTCGGGCTGAGGATTCTGCCCCACACTGGCCAATGGGCTACGAGATTCTGCTCGGTAGCCAAGATGAGGCTAGGCTGCTGGCATGCAGCGTTCAGCCAAACGACGTCCTAGCATCATCGCCATCGCCGCTCTGATCGCGATCACGACGCTGTTCGCTGTCCTGGTTGCCGAAGGCTTCTTGCGACTCTTTGTCAGCCCCAAGCCCGCTCTCGGTCAACTCAGCTACGCGACCGCCGACGGTCAGCCCGTCGACTTCCTGCAAGGTCTGGAACGCCGCCAGATCGTGCCGGTGCCACCGCCATTGCCGATGAACCGCGACCGGTTCATGTTCGCCGCCAACCAGTCCTTCTTCCTCTGCTACACCGACAACGACCGCCTTCGGCGCGACTGGCTGGATGCGCAGGGCCGTGTCGAGGTTCACATCAACTCGGCCGGCATACGCGAACGGGAAGACCTAGCCAAAGCCAAGCCGCAGGGCCAACGCCGCATCGTCTGCCTCGGCGACTCGTTCACCTTCGGCTGGGGCATTCCGGAAGAACTAGGCTGGGTTCGTCTGCTTGAAAACGAACTGCGCAAGTCCGGCAGTGACGTGCGCACCGTCAACTGCGGCGCGGCTGGCACCGTCTGCGTGGATGAGTATTGGTTTGGCCTGAAGCACCGCTTCCATACCTTCCAACCAGACGCCGTGGTCCTGACCATCTGCCTCAACGACCTCATCCCGAGCAGCGGTTTGCAACTGCTCGGCCCGTCTCCCAACACCGGCAGTCGCGTGCTCGACCTCGTCGCTGGCGTCTTCGGGCGAAGTCCGTTGGACCTCGATCCGAAGCTCGACTGGGTCGACGAACTGCTCCGGTTACCGAAGGCGGAGGGCCTAGCGGGTGGGCTCTACCATGTTTCTGATAAGCCGTTCGAAGCCATGTGGGCACAAGGTGTTCCACAGCAATCACTGCGCGCAGCCAAGGCCTGGTGCGACGCTCAATCGATCCCTTTCCTGGTCGTTCTTTGGCCGTTCTTGCAGGGCCTCGCGCCCGGTGCCTACTACCCCTTCCAGAAAATTCACGACCTAGTCGCGGCGGACTGCGCGGCTGCCAACATTGCCTTTCTTGACGTGCTGCCAGCGCTTCGCGGCACGCCGGACGAGCAGTTGTGGGTCACACCCGCCGATCCGCACGCCAACCCCCGCGCGCACGCGCTCGTCATGCCCTCGCTGCTGAAGTTTGTGCAAGCCAACGTTCGCTGGTAGGGCGACATCTGGCGACATCGCAGCGACAACTCTGAACTGCTTTCAAGGCGATTCTAGGAAGTCTGAAATTGACCCAGGTCGGTCAATCTTTTACAGGGGTTGCCCTTTTGGGGCTGACCGCACGTGCCCTCGCGGTCTTGTTCTCCGACAGCCAACCGGTTTACGGCTGCTGGCGAACGAGTCGAGAGGCGGCGACACGTGTTTCAGCCTAGCTGATTTCTTGCGACCGTAATCTATCCCCAACACGCGGAGGGGATCCACCTTGACCGTCCTGTTCCCAAAGTGGACCAACAAGCTGCCTGCCATGCTGGCTCTCGGCGCAGCTGCAACCGGTCTGTTCGTGGTCTTCGTCGTCTCCTTCTGGTTCTCACCGAAGCACACTGACGTCGGCTACCAGCCCTACCAACCGATCCCGTACAGCCACAAGCTGCACGCGGGCACGTTGGGGATGGACTGTCGCTACTGCCACCGCATGGTGGAGGACGGTCCGGCGGCAACGATTCCCGACGCGGCGACGTGTTACGGGTGCCACAAAGACGTCAAGAAGACCAGTCTCGTGCTGCAACCGCTGCACGCGGCGTACGGCACCGGCAAGGGTGACGGCCCGCCGATCGAGTGGGTGAAGGTTCACCTGCTGCCAGACTACGCCTACTTCAACCACGCGGTGCATCTGCGCGCCGGGGTTGGCTGTGCGAGTTGCCATGGCCGCGTCGACGAAATGGAGATCGTGCGCCAGGTCGAGCCGCTCAGCATGGGCTGGTGCCTTGAGTGCCACCGCGATGCCAGCTCGCACATTCGCCCGACCGGTACGCTCACCACCAAGATGGATTGGACACCCGATGCACCCAGCATCGCGGCGGCGAAGAAGTTGCTCGCGTGGCAGGGTGACAACCCGCCAGCTTTGAATCCACCGACCCACTGCTCGGCGTGCCACCGATGACCAGCGTTCCGACGGAGCCCGTGTCGACCATGAACGAGACCCCGATCTACTGGCGCAGCCTCGGCCAATTGGAGAACTCGCCCGAGTTCCAACAGACCTTGGCGCGCGAGTTCCCGGAGGGCATCACCGAAGCGCCGGACGATGTCTCACGCCGCGGCTTCCTCAGTGCGGTCGCCGCCTCGGTGGCGCTCGCGGGCATGACGAGTTGCCGCAAGCCGGTGACCAAGATCCTGCCATTCAACAAGCGGCCGGAGGGCTTCCAGCCTGGCCTGCCGCAGCTGTATGCGACCACGATCGTGCGCGGTGGCTACGGCATCGGTGTCTTGGTGAAGAGCAGCGATGGCCGACCCACCAAGATCGACGGCAACCCCGGACACCCGAGCAGCCTCGGCGGTTCGGACCTGCAACTGCAAGCGGAGCTGATCCAGCTCTACGACCCGGGTCGCAGCCGCGAAGCGCGCGGCCCGATGAGTAAGGCGGCGGCAGCCGAGTCCCACGACGACCACGGCGCTCATGCTGGCCACGGTGCTCACGCGCACCCGAAGGTCAACGTCTGGGCAGAGTTCGACAAGTGGATGCAGGAGGCAGCGAAGGAGTTGGTCAGCGTCAAGCAGGGCGAAGGCCTCCACGTGCTGATGCCGCCGAGTTCCTCGCCATCGCTGCTCGCCGCGATCGCGCGCATGAAGAACGGCAGCTTGCCCAAGGCCAAGTTCCACTCGTGGAACGCGCTGCACACCGACAACGAGCTGGCTGGCGCGCAAATGGCGTTTGGCCGCGCCTGCGCCACGCATCTCGACTTCACCAAGGCCGACGTCGTCGTCGCGCTCGACAGTGACTTCCTTGCCGCCGATGGCAACAGCCTGCGTCACGCCCGCCAATGGGCGGAGTCGCGCCGCGCTCCTGACAAGGAAAAGCTCAAGAGCAAGCCGCTCTCGCGCCTCTACGTCGTCGAGTCGACCTACACGACGACCGGCACCGCCGCCGACCATCGCTTCCGTACGAAGAGCAGCGACATCGGCGCCGTCGCCTTCGCCCTTGCCAAGGCCCTCGGTGTTGGCGCCGGCAGCGAACTGGAGCGAGTGCTCGCCGCGCATTCCCCAGCAGCGTTCGAGAAGAACGGCAAGAAGTGGGTCGAGATCGTCGCCCGCGATTTGCAAGCAACTCGCGGCCGCTGCCTGATCACGGTCGGCCCGCGCCAACCCGCCGCCGTGCACGCGATCGTGCATGCGATCAACCAAGCGCTTGGCTGCGTCAACCAAACCGTGCGCTACACGGCGATGCCCGAGGGCTTGGCCCAAAGCAGCGTCAGTTCGATTCAAGAACTGGCGAGTGCCATCGACAAAGGCACCTGCTCCGTGCTCGTCTGCCTTGGCACCAACCCGGTCTACGACGCACCGGCCGACCTCAAGTTTGGCGAGCTCCTCAAGGGCAAGAAGCCGAAGACGGCGATCCACGTCGGTTCCCACGACGACGAAACCGGCCGCCTGTGCGATTGGCACCTGCCGCTCGCGCACGACCTCGAGTGCTGGGGTGATGCGGTTGCGCACGACGGCACGTTGTCGCTGCAACAGCCACTGGTCGCCCCGCTGCACGGTGGCGTCAGCGCCCTCGAGTTCCTCGGCTTCCTCAACCAGGACGCCAACGCGCCCAACCTAGTCGCCGCCCGCGATACGACGTTCGGCTACGAACTCGTGAAGAGCCACTGGCAGGCCAAGGTGCAGGCAGCGGACTTCGCGACCAACTGGTGGCCGAAGGCGCTGCATGAGGGCTTGGTCGCAGGCACCGAGTTCGCCAACGAAACGGTGACGCTCAACGCGGCAGCGATCACGAGCGGCGTCGAGAAGCACCCGAAGGCCACCGGCACCGAGATCGTGCTGCGCGGCTGCGTGAAGATGGGCGACGGCCGCTTCGCCAACAACTCGTGGATGCAGGAGATTCCCGAGCCGCTCACCAAACTGACGTGGGACAACGCCGCGCAGATCAGCATGGCGACCGCGCGCCAACTCAAGGTGGAGAACGGCGACATGCTGACGGTGGTCGCGACCGTGAAGGGCATGCCGGTGCAGCTCAACATTCCGGCGTGGATCATTCCGGGCCATGCCGATGACAGCGTGACGATCACGCTCGGCTGGGGCCGCACACTGCCAGAGGCTTGCAAGGTCGCCCAGAACACCGGCTTCAACGCCTACCCACTGCGCGAAGGTGGTCAGTGGGTGATCACTGGCGCGCAAGTCACGCGCGGTCAAGGCCGCTACGACCTCGTCTGCACGCAAGAACAGGGCACGATGATCGGTCGCGCCATCGTTCGCGAAGCGACCAGCGCGCAGAACGCCTCGGACTCACGGTGGGCACCCAAGATGTCGCCCCTGGACAAAGCCGCGGCCCTACATGGCAAGAAGGAGGCTGACCTCAACAAGTCGCTGTGGACAGAACGCTACGACCCGGCGCGCAAGGACCCCGAGGTGATGAAGTCACCCTACCAGTGGGGCATGGTCATCGACCTCAACGCCTGCACTGGTTGCAGTGCCTGCATGGTCGCCTGCGTGGCCGAGAACAACATCGCGATGGTCGGCAAGATCCAGGTGCGCCGCAACCGCGAGATGTTCTGGATCCGCACCGACCGCTACTTCAGCTCGCGCGTGCCAGGCCTCGACGCCTCGATGGACGACCGTCTGTCCATGGCCGAGGACCCGCAGGTTGCGAACATGCCGATCCCGTGCATGCAGTGTGAGAACGCACCGTGCGAATCGGTGTGCCCAGTCGCCGCGACCACGCACAGCCCCGATGGGCTGAACGACATGGTCTACAACCGTTGCATCGGCACGCGCTACTGCAGCAACAACTGCCCCTACAAGGTGCGCCGCTACAACTACCTCGACTACATCGGCAACACGCCAGACACCAAGCGCATGGCGTTCAATCCGGACGTCACTGTGCGCAGCCGCGGCGTGATGGAGAAGTGCACCTACTGCGTGCAGCGCATCAACGGCGGCCGCATCCAAGCCAAGCTCTCCGGCAAGAAGATCGGCGACGGCAAGGACGACGTGGCAGTCACCACTGCGTGCGCGCAGGCGTGTCCGACGCAAGCGATCACCTTTGGCAACTTGCTTGAGAAGACGAGTGCCGTGCACAAGCTCGCCAACCTCGACCTCAACTACGGACTGCTGTCCGAGCTGAACACGAAGCCGAGAACGACGTACCTCGGCCGCGTGCGCAACCCCAACCCCGAACTCCAAACCGAGCTGGGCTGATCTGATGACCGCCATTCCAGTAGTCGACGAGCCGGAAAATGCCCTGGTCCGGGCGCCGCTCGTCGAGGGCAAGAACGACTTCGCGTCGATCACCAACCTGATCGCGGGCGTCGCCGAGAAGACGACACCGCGCGGCTGGTATCTGATGTTCGGCATCGCCATCGCGCTGCTGCTCAACCTCGGCGCGATGATCGGTTACCTAGTCTTCACCGGCGTCGGTGTCTGGGGTAACAACATCCCGGTCGGCTGGGGCTGGCCCATCGTCAACTTCGTCTTCTGGATCGGCATTGGCCACGCCGGCACGCTGATCAGCGCCATCCTCTTCCTGTTCCGACAGAAGTGGCGCACGTCGATCAACCGCGCGTCGGAGGCCATGACCATCTTTGCGGTCATGGCCGCGGGCATCTTTCCGGCGATCCACGTCGGACGCATCTGGGTCATCTACTGGGTGTTCCCACTGCCCAACCAGATGTCGATGTGGCCGAACTTCAAGAGCCCGCTGCTCTGGGACGTGTTCGCGGTCAGCACCTACTTCACGATCTCGTCGTTGTTCTGGTTCGTCGGCCTGATTCCCGACCTTGCCACCTTCCGCGATCGCGCGATGAAGGCCGGCCGCACGGTTGCCGCGCGCGCCTATGGCCTGTTTGCGTTCGGCTGGCACGGTAGCAACCGCCACTGGATCCACTACGAGAAGGCCTACCTGATCCTCGCCGGTCTGAGCACGCCACTCGTCTTGTCGGTGCACTCGATCGTCTCCTTCGACTTCGCGGTGTCCTTGTTGCCCGGTTGGCACTCGACGATCTTCCCGCCTTACTTCGTGGCCGGCGCCATCTTCTCGGGGTTCGGCATGGTGCTGACCCTGATGATTCCAGCGCGGCAGTGGCTCGGCTTGCATCAGCTGATCACGCTCAACCACCTCGACAACATCGCGAAGATCCTCCTGCTGACCGGCACCATGGTTGGCTACGCCTACGGGATGGAGTTCTTCATCGCGTGGTACAGCGGTTCGGAATACGAGCAGTTCTGCTTCATCAACCGCGCGACCGGTCCCTACTGGTGGGCCTACTGGATCATGGTCTCGTGCAACGTGATCAGTCCGCAGCTCTTCTGGTTCCGCAGCATGCGGCGCAGCCCGATGGTGCTGTTCGTCATCTCGATCTTCGTCAACATCGGGATGTGGTTCGAACGGTTCGTGATCACGATCTCGTCGCTCAACCGCGACTTCCTGCCGTCGAGTTGGGGTTACTTCACACCGACGCTGATCGACATCCTGACCTACGCCGGCAGCTTCGGGTTGTTCTTCACCTTCTTCCTCCTCTTCTGCCGCTTCCTGCCGATCCTCGCGATCAGCGAAGTGAAGGGCGTCATGCCAGAGGCCAACCCGCACTACGGGCATGGTCCAACTGCGCACGACACGAACCACCACGGCGCGCACCCCGCAGGAGCTCACCATGGCAAGCACTGACAAGTGGGGCATCGTCGCCGAGTTCGAATCGGCGAGTGCCATCTACCAAGCCGCCGAGAAGACCACGGCCCAGGGTTACACGCGGGTTGACGCGCACACGCCCTTCCCTGTGCACGGTCTCGACAAGGCACTGCGCCAGGGGCAGAGCCATCTCGGTTGGATTGTCATCTGCTGCGGCATGACCGGCATCCTCCTCGCGCAGTTGATGATGTGGTGGATGAACGATGTCGACTACACCATGTGGGTTGCCGGCAAGGAACCCTACGCGTGGCCGACCACGATCCCGGTGACCTTCGAACTGATGGTGCTGCTGTCGGGATTCGGTGCGGTGTTCGGCATGTTTGGACTCAACAAACTGCCGCGCCTCAATCACCCGATCTTCACGCACAAGACGTTCTGGCGTGTCACCGACGACCGGTTCTTCCTGTCGATCGAGGCCACGGACCCCAAGTTCGACAGCCAGCAAACCGTGCGCTTCCTCGAGAGCATCGGCGGCAAGAACGTCGCCGTCGTGGAGGATTGAACGATGACCAAGTCGAACTTCACCAAAGCCGCCTTGGCTCTGCTCGCAGCGCTGCCGCTCGCCTTCGCGGGTTGCATGCGCGGCGGCATCTCCACCGACCCGCCGGTACACCTCGTGCTCGACATGGACTTCCAACCGAAGTTCCGGGCGCAATCGCATGCTGACTTCGCTGGTTGGCCGGACGGCCGGGCCATGCGTCTGCCAGTCAACGACCCAGCTTCGATCGACCCGCTCGGCAAGACCCTGGTCGTCGCGCGCGGCTCGTTGCCAAACCCAGATCTGCTGCACAAAGACGCCAGCGGCGCCCTGGTGAAGCAGAACCCGTTGCCGCTGACCACCAAGTTCACCGTGCTCGGCCGTGAAGTCTCGGCCATCGACCGCGGCCGCGAACGCTTCGAAATCCACTGCTCGATCTGCCACGGCCATTCCGGCCAAGGTGGCAACGGCCCGCTGGGCCATGGCCTCGTCGGCCGCCGTTGGCCCGTGTTGATCCCCAACTTCCATTTCGTCGAAGGCAAAGACAACCGCGTGCCCAATCTGACCGACGGCGAACTGTTCGACAACATCACCTACGGCAAGAACACGATGCCAGCCTACGGCGCGCGCCTCTCCGTCGAGGACCGCTGGGCCATCGTGCACTACGTCCGCGCCCTGCAGTCCCTGAGCAAGTGACCCTTCCCGAGCGAACTGGCAAATGACCGCAACCGCACACCTCAGCGCTCCGAGCCTGCAGCAGCTGGCGCCTCACGTCACGCCGAAGGTCCGCGATGGCGACCTCGCCACGGCCCAGATGGGCCTGCTCGCCGTCGGCGTCGTGCTGATCGGCGCTGCCTGGGCCACTGGCACGCACTTCTACTTTTCCTACCTCGTCGGCTACATGGGCATGCTCGCCATCTGCCTCGGGGCCTTGTTCTTCACGATGCTGCAGCACATCACACGCGCCGGGTGGAGCGTCGTCGTGCGCCGCCTTGCCGAGAACATTGCGGGCGTGCTGCCCTTCATGTTGGTGCTGTTCATCCCGCTGCTCGTAGGTTTCGGCGAGCTATACCACCACTGGGCTGAGCCGAACGCCGCCGACGGCGTGCTCGAGGGCAAGAACGTGTGGCTCAACACGACCTTCTTCTTCGTCCGCGTCGCCATCTACTTCGCCATCTGGATCGGCCTCGTCTGGTTCTTCCGCGGTAACTCGATCAAGCAGGACGAGACCGGTGATCCAGCGCTCAGCCTCAAGATGGCGCGCGTCGCCGCTCCCGGCCTGCTGCTGTTCGCCCTGTCGCTGACGTTCGCCTCCTTCGACTGGATCATGTCGCTGGACCCGCACTGGTTCAGCACGATCTTTGGGCTCACGTACTTCGCCGGCGGCTTCATGGGCTTCGCGGCGTTCGTAATCCTGCTCGCGCGCTGGCTCGGCGCGAAGGGCTATCTGCAGGGCGCCATCACGACCGAGCACTTCCACGACCTCGGCAAGTTCCTGTTCGCGTTCATGGTCTTCTGGACCTACACGAACTTCAGCCAGTACATGCTGATCTGGTACGCGAACCTGCCCGAAGAGACCGGCTGGTTCCTGCGCCGCGCCGAGAACGGCTGGGGCTCGATCGGCACGATCCTCGTGATCGGCCACTTCCTGTTCCCGTTCGCCTTCCTGCTGTCGCGCAACGTCAAGCGGCACCCGGTTGGCTTGTCGATCGGCGCCATCTTCCTGTTGGTGATGCACTGCTTCGACATGCAGTTCTTGATCCTGCCAGAAGCGGGCGGCACCCACGCTGGCGGCCATGGCGGCGCCCACGCGGAGCACGCGACGTCGGCCACCGGCGCGCATGCGGCCGACGGCGCGGTGGCGCGCTTCACCCATAGCTTTGGTGACTACCTGCATCAGATCGACTGGGCCGACTTCGGCTGCTTCGTCGGCATGATGGCGATCGTCGCTGGCTTGACGCTGTTCAACATCCGTCGCACCAACCTCGTGCCAGTGCGCGATCCGCGCCTCGCCGAGTCGTTGCACTTCACCAACGTCTGATCTGAGGCGCACGCACATGGCACACGGCAACCCACACGGTCAGCACGCCCCTGGCGAGAGCCACACGGCCGTCCCGCTCGATCCAGAGCACGACATCAACGCGCGCTCGGTGACGATCTGGTTCATCTTCGGCTCGCTTGCGGTGTTCGCTTGCCTCTGGATCATGGTCCCGATCTTCATGCGCGTGCTCGAAGCCGAACGGCACACCAAGGTCGACAAGGCGCCCACCCAAGAACTGCACGACGTCAACGACGCCGAGATCAAGTTCTTGAACGGCGGCAACCCGACCAAGAAGACCATCCAGTCCGTCGTCGACAGCCTCCGCAAGTAACCGACACCCGGTGCACCTCACGTGACACGACTCCTCCTATCCCTGTTGCTCGCCGCCAACGCGCTCAGCGCGCAAGGCGCTGGCCACTCGCCTTCGCGCGATGTTGATGCGAAGGAGATCGCTGCGTCCCAACTGGATCGCATCGGGGCCGAGGTCGACCGCGACCTCGCGTTCACCGACGAACGTGGGTACCCATACCAGCTGCGCCAACTGTTCCCCGGCAAGCAACCGGTGGTGCTGATGCTCGGTTACTACAGCTGTCCTGCGATGTGCGGGCAGGTCTTAGACGCCGCCTTCAAAGCCCTCAGCGACGTTGATCTGCAACCTGGCCAGGACTACCGCATCCTCAGCGTTTCGGTCGATCCACGCGAGACCGCCGAGACCGCCAAGAACCGCAAGTCGCACTTCTTGCATCGCTTGGCCAAGACCGGCGGCGACGACGCCTGGCGCGTGCTGGTCGGTGACGACACCAACATCAAGAAGCTGACCGAGACTGTCGGGTTCAACTACTACTGGTCCGACATCACCAAGCAGTACGCGCACCCACCATCGCTGATCTTCTTGACGCCAGAGGGCAAAGTCAGCCGCGCGATCGTCAACACGACGTTCGACGCCAGCGACCTCCACCTCGCTCTGGTCGAAGCCAGCAATGGCAAACTCGGAACGCTGTGGGATCAAGTGCGGCTCAACTGCCTCACCTTCGATTCTCGCACCAACAGCTATTCGCTCACCGCGATGACCCTCATGCGAGTTGGCGGCGCCATCACCGTCGTCGTGCTCGGCATCATGATCTGGGTCATGTTGCGAAAGGACCGTCGGCAACCTGCCGCCGCCATCGCATGAACTTCCAACCGCATCTCCCACAGTCGCATCCCGTAGCAGAGGACACCACGTGTTCGCCCAACTGATCCAGGACCCGGCCAAGATCAACTACGTCGAGAATCCGGCGAAGCCGCCGGAGATCGATGCGTGGGGCCAGCTCCCCAAGCTCGCCAGCACGTTCGATCACGTCGACGGGTTGTTCTATTTCACCTACATCGTCTGCATCTTCTTCTTCGTCGTCATCCTTGGCGCCCTGCTGTTCTCGGTCGTCAAGTACAGGCGCAAGACGTGGGATCAGCCGGCCGCCTCGAACGTCACGCACAACACACCACTCGAAGTCGTGTGGACGATCGTCCCGCTCATCATCGTGATGATCATGTTCGCGTGGGGCTTCAAGGGCTGCATGGACATGACGGTCGTGCCCGAGGCTGCGAGCCGCAACACCTACAAGGCCACCGCCAAGCAGTGGAACTGGACGTTCACCTACCCCAATCACGCCACACCTAGTTTCAACGAGGTCTGGATCGAGGTGAACAAGCCGGTGCAGTTCCTGTGCGAGTCGACCGACGTGCTGCACGCCTTCTTCATTCCGGTGATGCGCGTCAAGCGCGACATCGTCCCGGGCCGGTTCCAGTCGGTGTGGTTCCACCCGATCGAGATCGGCGAGTTCCACCTGTTCTGCGCCGAGTACTGCGGCGACGACCACAGCCGCATGTATGCGAAGGTGCACGTCGTCTCGGCTGAGGAGTTCGCAACCGCACCCTGGGACAAGTGGGATGACACGACCCCAGCCCTCGCCGCCAAGAGCGGAGAGAGCCTCTATAAGAACCTCTGCCAAACGTGCCACTCCGTGAATGGCACACCAGCCGTCGGACCGACCTGGAAGGGCCTGTTCACCAAGCAGGGCGACACCTTCGTCGGTCGCCAACGGGAAGTCATCGAGGGCGGCGCCAAGAAGACCATCACGGTCGACGAGGCCTACATCACGGAATCGGTGCGCAAGCCCGACCAGAAGAAGGTCGCTGAGAGCCCATACGACAAGAACAACATGACCGCGTTCCCCGACCTGGACGAACGCCGCATCAAGGGTCTGATCGAGTACATGAAGTCGCTGGCCGCAGCGCAGTGAGGCAGCCATGAGTACCAACGTCCCAGTCATCGACGCGCACCCGACGATCTCCGAGCCTCCCAAGAACTACCTGAACTGCTCGCGCGGCTTCATGTCTTGGGCTGGCACGCTTGACCACAAGCGCATCGGCATCATGTATCTGATCGGCGTGAGCGCGGCCTTCCTCGCGGGAGGTGTGTTCGCGTTGCTCGTTCGCCTGCACCTGTGGGAACCCCACGGGATGCTGTTCACCAACGAGACCTACAACCAGATCTTCACGCTGCACGGCGCCTTCATGGTGTTCATCTTCGTGATCCCGGCCATCCCGGGCTCGCTAGGGAACATGGTGCTGCCGTTGATGCTAGGTGCGAAGGACGTGGCGTTGCCGCGCCTCAACCTGCTGAGCTTCTATCTGTGGTGTGGCGGCACGCTGCTGGCGACGCTCGCCATCGTGCTCGGCGGCTTCGACACCGGCTGGACCTTCTACGCGCCCTACAGCCTCTACACCGACCAAGCGGTTGTCTCGATCGGACTCGGCATCTTCTTGCTGGGGTTCAGCTCGATCTTCACCGGCCTCAACTTCATCGTCACCACGCACAAGCTGCGCGCACCGGGTCTGACCTGGTTCCGCATGCCACTGTTTGTGTGGGCGATCTATGCGACGGCGATCTTGCAGGTGCTGGCGACGCCAGTGCTCGGCATCACGGTGTTGCTGGTCGCGTTCGAACGTCTCTACAACATCGGCATCTTCGATCCACGCCTCGGCGGCGACCCGGTGCTGTTCGAACACTTCTTCTGGTTCTACAGCCACCCCGCGGTCTACATCATGGTGCTGCCGGCCTTCGGCATCATCAGCGAGCTGGTCACCGTGCACTCGCGCAAGCCGCTGTTCGGCTACAAGCTGATGGCGTTCAGTGCGCTGGCGATTGCGATCATCAGCTTCTTGGTGTGGGGCCACCATATGTTCACGTCGGGTCAGTCGACGTTCGCGATGTTCGCGTTCTCGTTCCTGACCTTCTTCGTGGCGATCCCGACCGCGATCAAAGAGTTCAGTTGGGTCGCGACGATCTGGAAGGGGTCGATCGCCCTCAACTCGCCAATGCTCTACACGCTGGCGTTCCTCATCATCTTCGCGATCGGCGGTCTGACCGGCGTGATCCTCGGCGCGCTCAACGTCGACTTGCACCTGCACGACACCTACTTCGTCGTCGCGCACTTCCACTACGTGATGATGGGTTCGATCGCGCTGGCGTTCTTCGCTGGCCTGCACCACTGGTGGCCGAAGATGTTCGGCATCATGTATGACGAGACGCTGGCGAAGATCGCGTGCGCGCTGATCTTCATCGGCTTCAACGCGACGTTCATCCCGCAGTTCATCATGGGTAGCCAAGGCATGCCGCGCCGCTACGCCACGTATGTGCCGGAGTTTGAGGGTTACCACCATGCGTCGACGATCGGCGCCGTCATCCTGGGCTCGGGTGTCGCCCTGATGGTCTACTACCTCTTGGCGTCGCTGCTGATCCGCAAGCCCGCGATGCAGAACCAGTGGGGTGGCGTCACGCTCGATTGGCTCACGCCAACGCCGCCGCCGCTCGAGAACTTCGCCACGCCGCCGTCGGTCACGACCGAGGTGTACGACTACTCGACCCTCGACTACGAATCGCTCCGGACCCCGGTCCGCTGAGCCACCGCGCCGACTAGCAGCGCCGCACGCACGCGACCGCCGACCTAAACGCGACCAACCACGCGAACACCGCCTAAGCCAGACAGGATTCCAGCATGAGTCACGACGGTCACCACTCGATAGTGATCCCGGCCCCGGGACCCGAGTTCGTTCCCCACACGGTCGCGCACCACTTCGATTCGCCGGTGCAGGAATTCCAGTCGATGAAGCTCGGCTTCTGGCTGTTCCTGGCGACGGAAATCCTGCTGTTCGGTGGACTCTTCGCTGCCTACTTCTACTTCCACGAAGCCTTCCCTGAGACGTTCCGAGTCGGCGGCGCGCAACTCGACTGGAGGCTTGGCGCCGTCAACACCACGGTGCTGCTCGTTAGCTCATGGACGATGGCGATGGGCGTGCGCTGCGCGCAAACCAGCCAGAAGCAGAAGACCTTGATGTTCTGCGCGCTGACGCTCGTGGGCGCCGTGGCGTTCATGGTCATCAAGTTCTTCGAGTACAAGGCCAAGAACGACCACGGCCTCGTCGTCTTCTCCGAGCTCTTCAGCGGCTACAACGAAGCGACTGGCCAGTTGGCGTGGTTTAAGGACTACGACGGCGTCATGGCCAACGTGCCGCACGGCCACATGTTCTTCGCCATCTATCTAACCATGACGGCGATCCACGGCTTGCACGTCGTGATCGGTGCTGGCCTGATCATCTGGATCATGAAGGGCACCGCGAAGGGCCGCTTCCATGCGGGCTACTACCTGCCCGTCGACTTGGTTGGCCTTTACTGGCACCTTGTCGACTTGATTTGGATCTTCCTCTTCCCGCTGCTCTACCTAGTTCCCTGACCAACGTGCCGTGATGAGTGCGCATACCCACAACGACCACGGACACGCCCATGCCGATGCCGGCCACGACCACGGCGGCGGCTTGCAGATGGGGCATCACCACGTCAGCAGCGCGGCGATGTTCTTCAACGTCCTCGCCATCCTGCTGGTCTTGACGATCGTGACCGTCGCGGTCTCGCGCTTTGACTTCGGCGGCGCCAACATGCTGATCGCGATGGGCATCGCCAGCGTCAAGGCGTCGCTCGTCATCGCGATCTTCATGCACATGAAGTGGGACACGGCGATCAACAAGATCGTGTTCCTCAGCTCGTTCCTCTTCCTGTCGCTGCTCTTCATCTTCACGCTCGCCGACCAAGCCACCCGCCGCGTCGACCACGAGATGCACACGACGAGGACGCCAGTCGACAAGCAGTGGGTGCACCCAAGCACCCTCGAGAAGCACTAGTCTGCACGCCGCCTATTTGCATTCTCGGCAGCCCGCCGACGCGCGGATCGCCCTGTGGTCCGATGTGGGAACCGACGGCGTAGGCAGTTTCGTACCTAGCGAGCTGCTGGCGAAGGCCGAGACCATCGACGCCCAGGTGCTGATCCCGGCCGAAGAGTCGTCCCTGCGCCCCGTCGTGCTCGCGACCATCGGCGAAGCCGACGACGAAGAACGGCCCCAAGCTCGCATCGCGCCGGCGTTGTGGACGATCCCGGCGACGACGCTGCGCCTTGCCGACGCCTTGCCGTGGCTCGCCTCGCTCGACGCCGCCCGTCAACCCGCCCCGGTGCGCGCGCTCGCCGCCGCCAGCCAGTTGGTGATGCGCCTCATCGTTCGCGGCGACTACGCACCCGCACCCCAGCCGGGCGTCATGCAATGGGCGCCGCACTGGAGCACCGATACGCAGTGGGTGCTGGCGGCACTGGCCGACCTCGTGCCCGGCACGCTCTGCACCGCCCGCTTTGCCGTCCCAGACGATCCGGTCTACGCCGTCACGCCGCGCAACTTCCTGGTCAGCTTCATCGGCCACGCGCTCGACCAAGTCGTGCAGACCAACGCCGCCAACGGCGAAGCCCCAGCGCCACGCTTCCCCAAGGCCGAACGGCTGCCCAAAGACTTCTGGCAGACCCCGATCGTGCCCGTGCTCGAGATCCTCATTCCCGACCAGCCGCTCGAGGAAGGCGCGCCGTGGGGACTGCAGATTCTCGTGCGGCCGATTCCGACGATCAACTTCACCGAGACCATCGAGAGCCTGCACCAGCGACTCGCTGCCTCGCCGTTCCACAACGAGATCGCGACCGACTGCGTGATCCGCGTTGAGCAGACGATCGACCGCGTCGCCGAGAAGCTGCCGTCGCTGCGCCGCGCCCGCAACCTCAGCGATGGCCGCGCCAGCCTGACCCGCCCCGAGCTCGACCAGATTCTCGATCACATGCCGCTGCTCGAGACCGAAGGGTTCGAGTTGCGACTGCCTGGCATCGAATCGATGCAGCGCTTGTCGGCGCGCGTCGCCATCGTCGAAGGCAAGGGTCAGCAGAACGAGCCGCGCCCGTGGTTTGAGTTCCGTTGGAGCCTCGCCGTCGGCGACCAAGAACTCTCGCAGGCTGAGTTCGAGCAACTGGTCGACGCCAAGACGCCGCTCGTCTTCATCGATCGCCGCCCGGTCCTGTTGTCACCCAAGGACCGCGAAGCGCTCAAAGACTTCAAGCAGCGCATGGAAGAGGGCGGCGAGCGCATCAGCTTCTTCGAAGCGCTGCGCCTGCGCCTTGGCGGCGCCTCGCATTTGCATGGCTTGGCGATGGAGTCGATCGCCAGCTCGCCGCGGCTGGACAACATTCTGCACAACCTCGAGCAGGCCCGTGCTGTCGAGAACCGTCCGCTGCCGATCGATTTCATCGGCGAACTGCGCCCGTACCAGTCGCGCGGCCACGCCTGGATGCACTTCCTCGTCGACCAGGGCTTTGGTGCCTGCCTCGCCGACGACATGGGTCTCGGCAAGACCGTGCAAGCGATCGTCGAAATGCTCGATTGGCGCCGCGTGCGCCCCGACAAGAACGCGATCGTGATCGTGTGCCCGGTGTCGGTGCTCGGCAACTGGCGCCGGGAACTCAATCGTTTCGCGCCGACCATGCGCGTCACGCTGCACCACGGCAAGGGTCGCGCCGAGACCGCCGAAGACTTCCGCAGCATGCTCATGAGCACCGACGTCGTGCTGACGAGCTACAACCTGCTGCAGCGCGACGAAGAGATCATGAAGGATGTCACCTTCGACGGCGTCGTGCTGGACGAAGCGCAGAACATCAAGAACCCGACCACGCGCCAGTCCAAGGTCGCCCGCGCGCTGCGCGGCCACTTCCGCCTGGCACTCACCGGCACGCCGCTCGAAAACCGACCGCTCGACTTGTGGTCGATCATGGACTTCCTCAACGAAGGCCTGCTCGGCTCGCGCACGCAGTTCATGCAGACGCTCGAGCACCCGATCGTCAAGCAACGACGGCAAGGCTCGATGTCAGCACTCGCTCGCCTCGTGCGTCCGTTTGTGCTGCGCCGCCTCAAGACCGATCCGGAAATCGTCGCCGACCTGCCCGAAAAGACCGAGCAGATCGTCAACGCGACGCTGAGCCGCGAGCAGGCGATCCTCTACGAGTCCGTCGTGCGCAAGGGCCTGCAAGAAGTCGAGAAGGCGGCCGAAGGCATCCATCGTCGCGGAGCCATCCTCACCACGCTGCTGCGTCTCAAGCAAGTCTGCAACCACCCAGCGCACTACCTGATGGACGGCAGCGTGCTGCCGAGCCGTTCGGGCAAGCTCGACTTGATGACCGAGATGATCGAGGAGGCGCTCGACGAAGGCGATCGCTGCCTGATCTTCACGCAGTTCAAGGAGATGGGCTCGCTGCTGAAGACGCACACGGAAAACCTGTTTGGCCATCCAGTGCTGTTCTTGCACGGTGGCGTGCCGCAGAAAGAACGCGACCAGATGGTCACCGACTTCCAAGCGTCGCGCCCCGACGGCCCCAAGCTGTTCGTGTTGTCGCTGAAGGCAGGTGGCACCGGCCTCAACCTGACCGCCGCCAACCGCGTCTTCCACTATGACCGCTGGTGGAACCCCGCCGTCGAGGACCAGGCGACCGACCGCGCCTTCCGCATCGGCCAACAACGCAACGTCTTCGTGCACAAGTTCGTTTGCAGCGGCACCCTTGAGGAACGCATCCAGCAGATGCTCGATCGCAAGCGCGAGGTCGCCGACAGCCTGCTCGCCGCCGGCGAAAACTGGCTGACCGAACTGAGCAACGACGACTTGAAGCGCCTGCTCATGCTCGATCGCAAGGAGGCCATGGCGTGAGCATCAACGAACGCAAGACGGTGTCGCTCGGCGAACGCTGGCGACGCGAAGCAACGCGCGGCGTCGACGATACGCGCCTGGCCGCCGCACTCGGGGCGCTGCCGAGCATCCGCAAGCCCATGGTCCGCATCCGCGCCGGTTCGATCCGCTGCGAGATGGAAGGCACGATGGGTTCGATCCACGAAGTCAGCCTGCAGATCCGCACCCTACCGCAGCGAGATTGGGTCGTGCTGGTGCGCGTGTTGCGCCGCAGTAAGTCGATCGTCGAAGCGCTCGAAGCAGGCCGCGTGCCGCGTTCGTTCGATCGCTTGGTCGCGCGCATCGTCGGCGAACCGCTGTTCCCCGACGCCCGCAGCGTGACCTTCGGTTGCTCGTGTGATCTGCCGGAGAAGCCGTGTCGGCACGTGTTGGCGCTGCATGAACTGTTCGCCAGACGCCTCGACGAACGGCCATGGGAAGTGCTCATGCTGCGTGGTGTCGACCTGCAGGCGATGCTGGCAAAGGTCCGCCAGACCGAGCCCGACGGCGACCTGCCGCCGCTGGCGTTCGGCGTCCCCGAAGAGCCGGTGCTCTACCCGGATGCCGAGGATGCGGATCTTGGCCAATGCCTGACGCCCGTTCAGGTGCGTTGGTTTACCGGGGCGGTTTCGACGCGCTGCGTCGACGCGGCCCTGAAGGCGCTCGAGGCCCTGCCGACGATCGCACCGCCGCCGCCTGCGCCCGCCCCGCCGCCGCCGGTCAAGACCCGGGCCTGACGCGACCGACCGCGATCAGCGAACGTGGCGGCCAGCTGAGTTGCGGGCAACAGGCGCGCGATCGCGCGCAACATTCCACACGCGCGTTGGCCGCACATGGCGGCCAACGCGGGGGCGCACCAGGCTAGTGCGTGCCGATGACTTGGTAGAGGCGCGTGCCGGCCGGCGGCGCGCTGATCGTGTACGGCGTGCTGCTGCCGAGCGCTGCGTACTGCACGATCGCATTGGTGACCGACACCGTCGTCGCGGCGCCGGTGCCGAGCGACCACACGAGGCCGTTCGGAGTCGCGCCACCAACGAAGCGGATCGAGCCATCCGTGATGGTCTGACCGAGCGGGTTGCTGGTCGAGCACTGCGTGACCACGTTGCCCGTGAGGTTCAGGTGGAACACGTTCTCTGGCGTAGTCACGGTCGAGGCCGTGCCCCGGCGCTGGCCGTAAGCAACGTGGTTGCCGTCGGCCGAGATCGTCAAGCTCTCGATGTTCAACACGTTGGCGGCGGCGGCGCCGACACCGACGTTGTTGGTCAGCATGACCGCTTGGCCACCGTTCTCGATGTCGAAGCGGAACACGTTGCTGTCTTCGAACATGCC
>CANEYR010000025.1 GCA_947444055.1 Planctomycetota bacterium | reverse complement strand
TCGAACAAGGCCGCCAAGTCGGGCCGAATGGGGTCCACGGTCACACCAGCTTCGTGCTGCAGCACCCGCAGCGCCGCCCCCGTGGCCACCAAGTGCACTTCATGCCCCGCTTGCAACAGGACCTCGACGAGGCGAATGCCATAGACGATGCCGCTGCCGCCAGACCACCCCACCGCGAACCGGTGCGGTCTCGCGGCGGCGCCTTCGCAGTCATTGGCCATCGGTCGACACGTAGTAGTAGAAGTTGTAGATCGTGTGGGTGTAGACGCACACGCCATAGCCTCGCACCCACATCAACACTCCGAGCAGCACGCCGGCCATGGTGCGGAACTGAAAGCGGGCGCGATCGAACGGCTCTCCACACAAATGGTGAAACCAGGAGAACACCAGTGCACTGACTAACACCGCGAAAGCACCTGCAAGCCAACGCGGCAACGACCACGCGCGCACCGCGAACAGCCCGATCCACACCAGCGCCGACATGAGTCCGAGCCGAAACACCAGTTCTTCATAAATACCGGCACCCAGCGAGCCGACCAGGTTGGCGGTCAGTGTGCTGTGGATGGCGCCCATCGACAATACGCGCGAGGCCGAGGCCGCCATCTGTTGCGACAACGGCCCGAGCATCAGAGCGTAGACCGTGCCTTCAATCGCGATGACGCCGACGACCCGCAACCAAGGCACCTGACGGCGCACCAGCGAACGGGTAGCCAGAACGAGCAGAACGCAAAACCCGATGCTCAACACGATGTGGCCGACATCACCAAGGCGCCGCAGCTGCTGCAGCAACAACACTTCGGCCCCGTTGCGATCTTCTGGGGCTAGAGCGGCGCGCAACGCCTGGTAAACGAGCCACAGCGGCAAGACCGCAAACAGTCCCACGGCGGCATCGCGCGACCAGTGGAAGTAGCCACCAGGTTCAGCCGCGGCCTCAGCCCCGGCCTGAGCCGCAGCGGCCCGGGGCAGCGGATCAACGACTGACTTCGCCACGGTAGATCGCGGCGATGCCGCCGGTGAGAAGTCGCAATTGAGACCGTTGCAGTCCCGCCTGCTGCATCAACTGCAAGAACGGCTCTCGCTCGGGAAACGCCATCACCGAGTCGTGCAAGTACCGATAGGCATCACCAGTGGCACCCGAGATCCAGCGGCCGAGCAACGGCACCACTCGCCGAAAGTAGAAGCGGTAGGCAACACCCAACAGCGGCACGCGGGGCTTACAAAACTCCAGGACGACCACGCGACCACCAGGGCGCACGACACGTGCCATCTCACGCAGGCCTGCGATGGGATCGCTGACGTTGCGAATGCCGAACGCGACGGTAGCAAAGTCGAATGTCGCATCGAGGAACGGCAAGGACAGCGCATCGGCAGCGACGAAACGCGGCCGCGAAGTGACGTTCCCCTTGTGGTGCGAGCGCGCGAGCATCGGCGCACAAAAGTCCGCCCCCACGATGGAGGCACCCGCTCGCTGGAGAGCGAACGACAAGTCCCCCGTGCCAGCACACACATCGAGGCCACGCTCACCACGCAGCACCGCAACCGTGCGCACGGTGCGGCGACGCCACCAACAGTCAATGCCGAGCGACAGCGCGCGGTTCGTGCGGTCGTAGCCACGCGCCACATCGGCGAACATGCGCTGGATCGTGGCACCATCGGGCATGGCGCGATTCTGCGCTGCCGGTGTCGCAGGCTCAACCCTGCATCACCCTTGCGGCCGCCAAAAACGCAGCAGGCCGTTCCTCTGACGAGGACCGGCCTGCGCATTCGGCGGCGGCAGAGTGCCTGCCGCGACCCTACGGTCGACTCACTGGCGCCAGTAGTTCGTAACCACGCGCACGCCTGGCACCGCAATGGTGCCGATGCGAGTGCCGGTCTGCACCTCGAAGACGTCGACGTTGCCGACGTCCGAGAGAGCCACGAACATCAACCGCGGATTCGCCGCCGCCACGATGCCACCACCAGCCGTTGTCTTCACGACGTGTTTGCCTGAGTGAATGTAGGGCGTCGTTGCATAGCTCGGGTTGAACAAGTTGCCCTGCCCGGTGTACCCACCGAAGTTCACCAAGTCGTCCATGCACAAGTCGACGATCGAGTTGCCGGACATGTTGTTGGCACCACCGGCAGTCCCACCAATGCGTTGGATGACCGTCCATTCCTTCTGCCGGTAGGTCGGCGGCAGAATGAACCCACCCGACACCGGGTTCAGCGGCAACGCGCCGACTGGTGTAGCGGTCAAAGCCAACCGCGAAACTTGGCCCAAGCCGTTGTCGGCTGTGTGCCCAATGAACACCGCACCATTGGCCAGGATCGACGAGAAGTCGTACTGCATCGACTTCGCCCGCGGGAAGGCCGCGTTGGTCACGGTGCCGATGATGTCGTTGAAGCCGATGCCGTTGACACCATCCGGTCCTGACTCATAGATGGCGACGGTGCCATTCGAGTTCAGGATGTAGGCGTAATACACCGCCGACGTATTGCCGGTAGCCTGGTAACGCTCGGTGACGATGAGATCGATCGGCTGGTTGAGGAAGCCGCCGACCGTGCGCCGCACCGTGAAATCCAACGCGCTGATGACCGTCAGAAAGTTGGCATCGGTCGACACGACGAGCACGTCCTCGCCATCTGGTTGCCAAGCGACACCCGTCGGCCCCGCTTCGACGAACGTCTCGCTGACGACTTGGTGGAACGTCGCACTGGTCGGATCAATGTCGATAAAGCTGACCGACGAGCTGGCGAAGTTGGACACGGCCAAGCGCGTCATGTTAGGCGACATCGCCATACTGACCGGATCCGACAGCTGGATGGTGTCCAAGACCGTGAATCGGTTGCTGTTGACGACGACGACCTGACGGTTGTCGCGATCGAGCACGTAGAGGAAGTGGCCGACCTGCTGACGAGACGTGAACGGGCAGAATGGCGGCGGCGGTGGCGGTGAGCCGGGGGGAGGCTGCGGCCCGACAAACACGCCCATGAAGGACGTCCCATAGAGGCCGAGTTCGTTCTGCGACGACGAGAACGGGTTGCCGAGCACGAGCAAGTTCAACCCCACTGCCAGACATCCAGCGGGAGGACCACCGGTCACCAGCGCTCCTGGCGGACCCAGCGACGACTTCACGGCCGGTTCTTCGCCGAAGATCGCACGGTTGGGGTTTGGCGGTGGGAACACGAGGCGCGGCGGATTCGGCACCGGCGGCTGCGTGATCGTGTTGCCAGACATCGCGGTGCCAAGCAATTGGTTGATCTGGTTCGACCGGCTGGCATTGCGGTTGATGTTCTCGTTGTTGTAGATCAAGTCGAGCGGCGCGCCGATGTGAATGTCGGTGACGTCACCCACGATCGGATCGCGCAGCAACCGCGTATTGCCGTTGGTGTCCGCAGTCAGCGTCAACACACCTCGCCCACCAGCGTCCAAGTTGGAGGTGCCAGGAGCCATCGACGGGATGACACCGGGGACACCGATGTTCGGGTTGAGTGGCCAACGAGTGTTACTGATATCACCCGTGCCTTGGCCGAAGCCGTTGAGGTCGATAACCGACACACCAGGCTCCGCACCACCAATGCCGATGTAGATCGCCTCGGGCGCCACTGGTGCGTTGACGATGCCAGGGCCATCGCCGGTCGTGAAGCTTGTCGTCACCGGCACGCCGATGGGCTGGCCAGTCAAGCTATTGATGGTGGTCGCTTGCACCGTCACATCGACGCGCGATTGTCCGGGCAGGTTGTACGCCGGCTTGATGATGTAGTTCATCAAGTCGCCGTAGCTCACGGGGTCGGCGTAGTAGATCACCGGGAACGTCGCGGCGGCCGCGGTCACCGACAGCGACACACCACCCGTTGGCGGTGTGAACAGCGTCGCATTGAAGAAGGCGCCAACTTGACCGGGTTGGACCGGCTTGTTGAAGCGCACCAGGATCGAACCTGTCGGGTCGATTCCCGTCTGGCTGTTGCCGGGCGAGATTTGCGGCTGGCCGAGGTAGCCAAGCACTTGCGGCGGATTCGGGTCGCTGCCGACCGTCGTCGCCACACCAATCTCCTGCTCGAGAATGTCGTTCTCGGAGTCACGCACCGCGTTGGACACAATGATGCGCAGCAGCCGGTTGTTCGGGAAGAGGTCGAGCTGGGTCAGGTCGTTGTCGTCATCGGCGATGAACGTGAACGACTTCTTGCTGACAAGGTCACCAGCACCCGGGTAGTTGGGGAACCCGTTGGCGCGCGAGTCGAGCACCCGAATCTGGTTGTCGGTGGTCGCTTCGACCGCACGCACCAGACGCAGCGAGCCGCTCTCGTTGAAGTAGGTGTAGCCGTTGACGAAGCCGCGCCCCTCGACCGTGATCGACGTCTCCGTCGACGGATCGTAGGCGAGGATCGTCAGCGAGCCGACCAGCCCCGAATTCGCTTGGTCTGCCAGAAAGCTGCTCAGGATCGACTCAATCTGCAGCTTGTGACTGAACGTGAAGTGCAAAAAGTGGTTGCCCGGGTTGCCATCCGGCAGCACGGCCGTTGTCGGCAAGGTTGCCACCGGCAACACACCGTTGTTGCCGTTGACGTACTGCCGAAGAGTCGCATCGCTCTCGATGTTGAGCACCGTCGACGTCGGATTGCCGAACGAGTCGGTTGTGCGGATGCGATAGGGATACACACTTCCCGAACCGGTGCTGATACTGACGACCTTGAAGTCGCCCCGGTTCTCGGGGTCGCCCTTGGAACCACCAGTGCAGCCCGTGGAGACGAGCCCGACGACTGCCATCAGGGGCAGGGAAGCAGCCGACCATGCGAGAGAGAGCAGGTGCGGTCGATGCGATGGGTTAGCTTTCATGGGATACGAAAATCCGCCTTGGATCGAGCGGTAGGGTCTACTCGGGGACGAGTCGAGCCAGGAGAGCCGTAGCACCTTACTTCGCCTCATGTTCCATGCAAGCGAAGTTCTCGTGCCACCGGCCGTGGCTGCGACCCACGTGACATGGGCCTTAGAGCAACGGCTGTGCCTGCTAGGTACGGGAACTTCCACGCGACGTGGAACTCGTCAGAATCCCCGTCGACACCGACTGGCCTGCTCACAAGTCGTGTTGGCAGCGATGGTTCAAGGCCAACAACTCCGACGAAGCCCGGCCCGTGTGCACTGTCGCACATCGTGCGAGAGTGCACACGCAAGGGCTCGTCGAGAAGTAGCAAGCGGCGGTGGCGACGCCCGCCGCCGCAGCCACAATCGCCGACCCAAGCCTCATGAGCGACCCGCTCGCCGACTACCGCAAGAAGCGCGACTTTGCAGCGACCCCCGAGCCTGAGCCCGCGGCTCCGGTCGTTCGCGGCAACGACGCCTACGTCATCCACCGCCACGAAGCGCGTCAGCTGCATTACGACCTGCGCCTCGAGCACGACGGCGTGCTGAAGTCGTGGGCGGTGCCGCGCGGCTTCTCGTTTGATCCGAGTGAGAAGCGGCTTGCCGTGCGCACCGAAGACCATCCGCTCGAGTACGAGCACTTTCATGGACGCATCCCAAAGGGCCAATACGGCGCGGGCACGATGACCATCTGGGACCACGGTCGCTACGAGTTGGTCAAGATCCCGACCTGGGACGAAGCGATGCAACGCGGTGAATTGAAGGTCCAGCTGTTCGGTCGGCGGCTCCGCGGTGAATGGCACCTGGTGCGCACCCAACAAGCGAAGAACAGCTGGTTGTTGTTCAAGTCGAAGGACACCTATGCCGGGCCGACCCGCGACAGTGCGCTCGGGATCGAGCTGGCCACAGCACCCGCGTGCCACGTGCCGCTCACGACGACAGCCATGCGTTGGCAAGACGAAGGGAACGTCGCGAGCCGCGATACCGACTGGCTGTTCGAGATGGAGTTCGAAGGCCTGCGCACGCTCGCTCACAAACGCGGGAGTGCCATCACCATGCCGAGCTTGGCGTCGCCGCCGCCGACCGCGATCGCCGACGGACTTGCTGCCTTGCGTTGCCACGAAGCGCTGCTCGATGGGGTGTTGGTCGCTCTGGAACCCAATGGCCGCCCCACCCAAGCCGCCCTGGCGCAAGCTCTCAGTGGCGCCCCCAGCAAGAGTCTCGCGTTCTACGCGTTCGACCTGTTGCAGTGGGAAGACTACGACCTTCGCCAGCTGCCGTTGCTCGATCGCAAAGCGGCACTGCGCACGCTGGTGCCCGAGCACGCCCGCATCCTCTTTGTCGATCACGTAGCCGGCGATGGCACGGCCCTGCTGCAAGCCATTGCCGAAGCCAACCTGCCAGCTGCGATCGGCAAGCGCGCCACCAGCCATTACACCAGCGGTGCGAGCCCCGACTGGCAACGTGTGCGTGCCACGCCACGCCGCGGGTCGTCGCGCCGCAGCCCAACCGACGCACTCCCCACCAGCGAAGCACCGCGTTGGAAGCCGAGCAATCTCAGCAAGGTCTACTGGCCAGCCGAAGGTTTCACGAAGGGCGACCTGCTGACCTACTACCACGCCGTCGCGGATGCCCTGCTGCCGCACTTGCGCGACCGGCCGCTGCATCTCAACCGTTTCCCGGATGGCATCGATGGCAAGTCGTTCTACCAACGGGAAGTGAAGGAAGGCTCGCCCGATTGGGTGCGCACGGCCCCCATTCCCCACGACGGCGCCATCGTGCTGCATCACGTCGTCGACGACCTCGACACGCTGCTGCACGTGGTCAACCTCGGCAGCATCGACCTACATCCTTGGCTGTCGCGCGTCGGTTCGTTGGACGCCCCGGATTGGGCGGTGCTCGATCTCGACCCCAAGACCGCTCCCTTCGGCGACGTCGTTCGCATCGCCCGCGCGGCCGGCAAGCTGCTGCGCGGCATCGGGCTGCGCCCACTGCTGAAGACATCGGGCAAACACGGCATGCACATCTTCGTGCCGCTGATGCCTGGTTACACCTACGACCATTCGCGCATGTTCACCGAAGCGGTGGCGCGCGTGTTGGTGCGCGAACTGCCCGACATCGCCACCGTCGAGCGTTTGCCGGACCAACGCGATGGCAAGGTCTACCTCGACTTCCTGCAGAACCGGAAGAGCCAGACGATCGTGCCCCCTTACGCCGTGCGACCGGTGCGCTCGGCGTCGGTATCGGCGCCACTTTTGTGGGACGAACTCGAAGACGGCGACCTGTCGCCGCAGCGCTTCACGATCCACACGATGCAGAAGCGCGTTGCTGTCCACGGCGACTTGTTTCGCAAGGCGCTCGACGATCGCCAGGACCTGTTGCCCGCCATTGCCGCCTTGCAAGACGTGTTGCGCGGCCGCTGACGCCCCCCGCCTACGCGCTCACGAACCGCCGTTGGTCTGCAAACGCCGCCGCACTTGCTCAGCCCAACGACTGTTCGGATCGAAGGTCAGGTAGGCGCGCCAATGCCGTCGCGCCCCTTCAAGATCGCCAACGACCGCCAATGCTTCCGCGAGGTTGTAGTGCGCGTCGGCATAGTGCGGGACGATCTCCAACGCCCGCCGCAACGCCGTCGCCGCCCCCTGCCGATCCCCGAGTTCGCCGCGCACGATGCCTAAGTTGTTCCAAGCCTCGGCGTACTCCGGGGCGTGCGCGAGGGCAGCCAAAAACTGCGTGCTCGCCTCGCTACGTCGACGCTGCGCGTAGTAGCAATTGCCAAGGTTGAAGTGCGTCTCGGCGGTGCCTTCGAGGGCGGCGTGCTCGTAGGCGCGAACGGCTTCGCCGAGTCGCCCCGCGGCTTCGGCGTCGACGCCGATCGCAAACCAATCGTGTGGCGAACGCATACGCAGCCGCGTCTCCGACCCCGATGACGCGGCCGCCGCAAAGTCGAACAGCATCTGCCCACCTGGCTCGAGCAAGCGCCCATCGGGTGCGCGCACCGTCACCCGCCGCTGGCCGATGCTGGCCAACAAGCCGGTCAGTGCTGCATCCGGATCAACGACCACCGTGCGCGCCAATCGCCACGCTCGCTCAATGCGCGGGGCCGTCCAACCGGCGCGCCAAAGTTGCGCCAAAACCCGCGCGCTGCCAGCCGCCCGAAACGAGAAGCGCCCGACGCTGCCGCGGATCGGCACCAACAGTTCGCGCTCGAGGAACCGCTTCAACACACTCGTCGGCAACCCACAGAACTCGGCGAGTTCCTGGGCAGTGAACGTGCGTTCATTGGTCGCGTCGTGGCTCACTCGCGATCCCCCTTGACGAGGGCCACAAACACTGGCGCCCGCAACGAACCGTTGGCCGTGAACTCGAGAAAGTTGACGGTGCAGTAGAGCCCTGGTGCCACCCAAACGCCGGTCATGCCCGCGTCGATCAACGGACGGTCGACGCGCACGGCCCCCATTCGCTGCCACAACTGCCGGCGCTCTCCTTCGCCGATGCCCGAGCCAACCTTGCCGACGCACCGCAGCTCGCCGCCAATATCCGTGGCGATGATCAACGACTTGAAGTCGCCCGCACCAGCGGGCTCGTAGCCGAGGATCAAACAGTGCACTTGCTGCACCAACTTGACCTTCTGCCACGCATCGGTGCGCTCACCTGGCAAGTACGGCGAGTCGAGGCGCTTGCACACCATGCCTTCGAGCCCCCGTTCCAACACCACAGCGAACATCGCATGACCCGACGCGACGACACCCTCCGATGCCAAGAGCCGCCCATTCCCGATCGCAGCGACCAACTGCTGCAAACGCGCGCGCCGTTCGCGGAGCGGCAAGGACAACAGCGACACGCCGTTCTCGTACAGCAAGTCGAAGACGATGTAGACGACGGGGTATCGCCGCGCGCCACTCGCGGCCCGTGCCAGACTGCCGTTCTCGCGCGCGAGGATCGCGGGAAAGTCCGGTTTGCCATCGGGCCCCAACACGACGAGCTCGCCATCGAGCACGCAACCGCTCGGCAATCCCGCCAAGAACGCGAGTTCCGGATAGCGCCCCGCAAGGTCCCGTCGTTTGCGCCCGTGCATGCGATGGCTGCCAGCCTCGACGTAGGTGATCGCCCGCACCCCGTCCCACTTGATCTCGAACAGATGTGCCGGCGAATCAAAGGCCGCGCCAAGGCGTGCCAGCATCGGTTCGACGTGCTGCGGGAGTGCGTGCATCGCCATCGCGGGCATGGTCAAGAATCAGCCTTCGACCTTGCGCGAACTCTTCATCTTGCCAGAACTCGGCGCCAACTTGGCGTCGCCGCTGTCCGCCCGCGATTTCCCCTCGTCCTCGCCACCACCGCCCGCCAACCGCGCCTGCGCCTGCGCAACACTCTTCTTCAGCGCGTCCATCAAGTTCAGGATCTTCGGTTCCTCGTGGTCGGGCGCTTGCACGACTTCCTTGCCGTCGACCTTCAGCTCGATCAGCTTCTTCAGCTTGCTGACGTATTGGTCTTTGTACGAATCGAGATCGAACGCGGCGATCTTGGACGCACCGATCAACGTGTTCGCCAGGGCGACCTCTTCTGGCTTGAAGGCGATGTCCTCGACCTCGCCTTCAAAGTCCTTCGCGCGCCGAACGCGCTGCGGGTAGTGCAGACCGGTCATCACCAGCAACTTGCCGTGCGGACGCAGCAGCACCAGTTGCTCGCGTCCAGTCATCACGACTTGCGCAATCGCGCAGACGGCGTTCTGTTTCATGCCATCGCGCAACAAGGCGTACGGGCGCGCCCCCGCCAAGCCATCGGGCAACAGATAGTGGGCCTTGCCCGCGAAGAACATGCCATCGACGGCGTCTTCCGGGATGAAGCCATCAATGCTGACGGCGCGATCCGTCTTGGTGCGCAGCTTGTCGAGTTCGTCGGGATCGACGACGACGTACTGGTCTTTCGCGTGCTCGTACCCGCTGACGATGCCCTCGCTTTTCAACTCGCCATGCTCCGGGCACACCTTCACGTACTTGACGCGGCTGTTGCAGTCCTTGTGCAACTGATTGAGGTGCAGTTCACCGGCCGTGTCGTTGGCGGTGAACGCTTTCACCGGCACCGAGATCAGGCTGAGCTTGAGGAACCCCTTCCAGGACGTGCGTGACGGAGCAGCCATGCGTGTTGGATCCAGTGGCGCAGGAGACGAAAGCGCGCGCAGGATACCACCGCATCACAGGGCGAGGAACCGCCGTGCCAAAGCTGGACCGGCACAACTGTCCTCGTGTTTGAAGAACACGAAGGCCTCGCTGCCCGTGCTCGCCCCAATGCGGTCGCGCCAACTGCGCAAGTCCTCGTCGCTGTAGACCGCCCGCCGCAATCGCAGGTAGACCCACTTCGCGGTGTCGTGCAGTACCGGCGGCGGCGCCTCGTCCTTGTCGCTCGCGACCACCGCCACGTCATGGTCGCGCAACACCGCAAGCGCGTCGTCGTCACCCCAACTCGCGTGCGCGAATTCGCAGGCGACCTTGAGCCCCGGCCGCTGCTGTTGCAAGAACTCACGCAACAGACCGGTGTCCTTGCGAACCCACTTCGGCACTTGGTAAAAGACGCAGCCGAGGCTGTCACCCAGTGGCTCGAGCGCTGCAAACAGCACGCTGAGCAGTTCCCCGCAGTCCTTCAGCTTCTGCGTCCAGGTCAGCCGCTGGCTCGCCTTCACCACGAACCGGAACGTCGCCGGCACTTGCGAGCGCCACTTCGCGGTCATCTTCACTGTCGGCAAACGATAGAAGGTGTTGTTGAGTTCGACCGCTGGCAGCCGCTCGGCATAGAACGACAGCATCGCGTCCTTCTTGAGGTCGTCGGGATAGAAGGCCGGGCGCCACTCGTCGTAGCTAAAGCCGCTGGTGCCGACGTGAATCGTGGTGGTGCTGTCGGATCGGGTCATGACGGTTGGATACGGGTTCGCTCGCAAAGAGCAACTCACGATGCAAAGGCACGGCAAGGGACTCTTTGTGCTGCCCAGGTGCGTTGGTAGCGTGGGCCAGCGCAAGAACCGCGACCGCCCTCCGGATCGCGCCGTCGCCCGCTCGCCCCATGATCTTCTCCGAGCCACGCTTCCTCGTCTTTTTCCTGCTCGTGTTCGGCGTGCATTGGATGTTGCCGCGCAACACCTGGCGGAAGCACTGGCTGCTCGCCGTGAGCATCTACTTCTACGGCTGCTGGAACGTCTACTTCCTGGCCCTGATCCTCGGCTGCGCCACGGTGGACTGGCTGGTCGTGCGGCAGATCGCGCGGGCTCGGGATCGTGGCCAAAGTGGCAAAGCGTGGCTCGTACTGGGGCTCTGCTACGACCTCGGCACGCTCGGCTTCTTCAAGTACTTCAACTTCTTCGCGACCTCCGGAGCAACCCTGCTGACTTGGCTCGGACTGCCAGTCGGCGACGTCACGTTGCGTATCGTGCTGCCGCTCGGCATCAGCTTCTTCACCTTCCAGGCGATGAGCTACACGATCGACGTGTATCGGGGCGAGTTGAAGGCGGTGCGCAACTACCTCGACTTCATGACCTTCGTGACGTTCTTCCCGCAGCTCGTCGCGGGACCGATCGTGCGCGCATCGACGTTCTTGCCGCAGCTCGACACCAAGCGGGTGTTTCAGCATGTGAACGTGCAGGGCGCCGTGGCGCAGTTCCTGTCTGGCTTCATCAAGAAGGCCGTCGTCGCCGACATGATCGCCGGGCCCGTCGACACGGTGTTTGCGGCGCCGGGCGACTACTCCGCCGCTTCGATCTGGATCGCGGTCGTTGGCTATGCCGTGCAGATCTACTGCGACTTCTCGGGTTACTCCGACATGGCGATCGGCACGGCGCGCCTGCTTGGCTACGAACTCTGCGAGAACTTCCGGTTCCCCTACCTCGGCACCAACATCACTGACTTCTGGCGGCGATGGCACATGAGTTTGTCGACGTGGTTGCGCGACTACCTGTACTTCTCCCTCGGCGGCAATCGCGGATCGCGCTGGTTCACGCACCGCAACTTGATGTTGACGATGCTGCTCGGCGGGTTGTGGCACGGTGCCGGTTGGAACTTCGTCATCTGGGGCGCCATCCACGGCATCGCCCTCGTCGTGCACAAGGAATGGTTGCGCTACGTCGGCCCTGGCAAGCTGCCGGTGCTCTCACGCCTGCTGACGGTCTACACGGTGCTGCTGGCCTGGATCTTCTTCCGCGCGACGAGCTTTACCGATGCGTGGACGATGGTAAAGGCTTGGCTGTGGTGGGAATCACCGGGTGCCAAAGTGGTGCAGCTGTGGGCACCGCACCCGGACTGGAGTCTCGGTGCACGCATCGCCTTGCTGCTGGTGCCGCTGCTCGCACTGCACGTGCTAGCTAGCCTGCGGGTCCACGTTCGCCTGCAGCGTGTGCTGCCCGCGTGGCTGATCACGCTGCTGCTCGGTGCCATCGCAGCGCTGGCCTTGGCGTTCATGCCGCTGCAAGCGCGCCCATTCATCTACTTTCAGTTCTGAGCCTGAAGGGCACGGCGGCCGCGACGAGAGACGAAAAACAACACGCTGCCGACGCCAATCAGCACCGCCGCCTGCCACGCTGCAGTGAACTCGACCTGCAGCACCAACCAACCGCAGAGCACGAAGGCGATGGCCGGGATCAGCAACCCTCCCGGCAACCGCAGACCGGTAGCGCCGAATCGTCGTTGCAGCACCGGCACCGACGCCACGCTCGCGAGATACCCGAGCAACCGCGCCAACGTGCTGATCACCGCCAATTGCGCGAACGACCCGGTGGCGCCCAGCACTAGCCCCAGGCTGCAGTAAAGCCAGATCGAGTAATGCGGCGTGTGCGCCTTGGCGTGCACCGCCCCCAAGATCGTGGGCAGTGAACCCTCGCGGGCCAAGGCATAGGTCATGCGAGGAGCCGACAGCGTGGCAGCGGCGGTATTGCCAAGCACCGACAAGATCGCCGCCACCGCCACCATCGAGATGGCGAACGGTGCAAACTCCGATCCAACCATCGCCGCCGCGGCCTCCGCGAGTGGCCGCTGCGAACTCGCCAAGTTCGGTACTGCACTGACGCAGACAACTTGAATCACCGTGTAGAGCAGGGTGGTGAACACCGCCGTCAGGAACAGCACGCGCGGCAAGTCGCGCCGCGGGTCGCGCGCTTCGCCAGCGGGCACCAACGCCCCTTCAAAGCCAACGAAGGCGTAGAAGACCAACAGCATCGCGGGCCCTAGTTCCCCCATCGATGGCACCACCATCGTCGCCAAGGGGGCCTTTGCCACGAGTGCTAGTCCCACCACTGCAAACAACAGCAGCGGAGCGAACTTCACCAACGTCAACCCCACCAGCGACTGCGCACCCGTGCGAACGCCATGCACGTTGAGCGCACCAAAGCCGAGCGTGACCACTGCAATCACCACAACGCGCAGCCCACCTTCGTCGGCGCCGGGCACGAAGGCGCCCAGATACGACGCCAACAGGTTGGTGTTCGCCGCCAGCGACACGACGCGACTGGTGTAGAGGCACCATCCGGTCTGGAAACCCGCGAACGGCCCGAAGGCAGCGGTCACGTAGGCGACTGGGCCGCCGGTGCCGGCGAACCAACTCGCCAACTGGGCAAACGTCGCCATCAACGCCGCCATCAACAAGCCACCGAGCACGAACAGCAGCGGGCTGAAGGCACCCACCAAGGCGAACGCTTTGCCCGGCAAGCCGAAGATGCCAGCCCCCACCATGCCGTTGATCGCGAGCGCCAGCAGCGCGAACCGCGACAGCTCGCGGGCGAGGGGTTCGGAGCCGATGGCGTTGGGATTCACGCCCAGAGCACGAGCCCGCGCACCTTGGCGTCGTGCCCGCGGTTCCCTGGCACCCGAACGCGCATGCCGTGCTGGTAGTGCCCCGCGAGCTCGACGCGGTAGCCGCCGTCAAACGCGTGCACGGTGCCCACCTTGGCGCCGCGGTGCTGCAGCGGCACCACGATCGTCTCCGTCACCGAACCCTCACCGCGCGTCAGCACCAACTCCACCACCACGTCCGTCGCCAGCAACGTCCCGAGGTCGACTTCGAGGTGCACGTCGAGATGCTGACCGACTTTGAAGTCGCCCATCTCCACCGTGGTTGCCGAAGCGATCTTCAGCTTCTCGAAGCCCGCGCGCATGCGTAGGAACTCCTTCGCTCGTTCGCGCGCCGGTGCCTTCTTCTCAGCTTGTTGCGCGAAGTAGTGCTGCGCCAACGGTCGGTAGGCCTGGTGCAGGTAGTCACTCACCATGCGATCGGTGTTGAACAACGTCGGCACCGTCTCAAGACAGTGCTTCATCATGTGAATCCACGCTGCCGGCACGCCGGCCGCATCGCGCGCGAAGTAGGTTGGAATGACCTCTTCCTCGAGCAGACGGTAGAGAGCTGTCGCGTCAGCCTGGTTCTGCAAGTCATGGCTGCCATACACCTGCGAGCCGCCGATCGTCCACCCATTGCCGCCGTCGGCCGCTTCCGGCCACCAGCCGTCCGCAATCGACAGATTGAGCACGCCGTTGGCGGCGGCCTTCATGCCCGAGGTGCCGCTCGCCTCTTCCATGCGCGTTGGCGTGTTGACCCAGACATCGACGCCTTGCACCAGCGTGCGCGCGACCGAGATGTCGTAGTCCTCGACGAAGATCACCTTGCCAAGGAAGTCGGGCGAACGAGCGATCTGCACGATCGACTTCATGATGTCTTGGCCAAACTTGTCGCGCGGATGGGCTTTGCCCGAAACCACGATCCGCACCGGCCGCTCGGGGTTCGTGAGCAAACGCTGCAAGCGCTCGGGCTCACTGAACAACAGGTGCGCTCGCTTGTAGGGAGCGAAGCGCCGGGCAAACCCAAGGTAGAGCGCCTTGTCGTCGAGGCCCGCCAGCATGCCGCTCAACACGACCGGGCTATCGCCGCGGGCGTGGAAGCAGCGCGTCAGCGAGCTGCGCACCGAGTCGAGCATCATCGCCTTGGTGCCCTGGCGAACCCGCCAAAGGTCGGCCGGCGGAATGCGGGCCGCTTGCGCGAAGTCCGCAGGCCGCACCGTCTCGTCGTCGCCGCGCAGCAGCTTGACGATGCCGGGCTGGGTCCAGGTCGCCAGATGCACGCCGTTGGTGATGGCCGCCACCGGCACTTCACTTTCGAGCAAGCCTGGCCAGAACGCGTGCAGCAACTTCTGCGAAGCCAAGCCGTGCAGTTTGCTGACGCCATTGACGAAGCCGGCGAAGTTCATCGCCAGGTACGTCATGTTGAACTCCGTACTGCCGCCGCTGGCTTGGCCGAGCGCGAAGAAGCGATCCCACGGCAAGCCAACCCATTCCTCGGCATCGCCGAAGTAGCGACGCACCATGTCTTCGGCAAAGCGGTCATGACCGGCAGGCACCGGCGTGTGCGTCGTGAACAGCGTCGTCGAAGCGACGTACTCGCGCGCGGCGTCGAACGGCAGCCCTTCCCCGCGTACCAATCGACTGGTGCGCTCCAGCGTGAGGAAGGCCGCGTGGCCTTCGTTCATGTGGTAGACCGCCGGCCGAATGCCGAGCGCGCGCAACACTCGCACGCCGCCGCGCCCGAGCACGATCTCTTGCTGGATGCGCGTCTCGACGTCGCCGCCGTAGAGGTTGCGCGTGATGTCGCGATCCTCGGGGCGATTCTGTGCCAGGTTGGTGTCGAGCAAGTAGAGCGTCACCCGACCGACCATCGCCCGCCAAGCGCGCACGAACAGTTCGCGGCCAGGCATTGGCAGTGACACCTCCAACGGCCGACCGTCGGAACTGCGCACGATCTCCACGGCGAGCTTGGCGGCGCGGTTCTCCTTGTCGGCGGCGACTTGCTGGCCGTCGCTCGACAACTGCTGGCTCATGTAGCCAAACTGGTAGAAGAGCCCAACCGCGACCAACGGCACGCCGAGGTCACTGGCAGATTTCAGGTGGTCACCGGCCAAGATGCCGAGCCCGCCGCTGTAGATCGGCAGCGAGTGGTGCACGCCAAACTCAGCCGAGAAGTAAGCCACCGGATGCTGTGGGGAAATCGCCGGGCCATCGGCAACGTCGCTGATCGGCAACGGGTTCTGCGCCGTCGCCATGTAGGCGTCGAAGCGTTTCAGCACCGCTTGCAGTCGACGCAGGTAGTCCGGGTCCTTCGCCTTCGTGTCCAGAGCCTCAAGGCCGACGCTCTGCAGGAACGCGATCGGATTCTCCCCGCACTTCTGAAAGCCGGGAGCTAGTTCCTCGAACAGGCCCCGCACGCCGCCGTTCCACACCCACCAGAAATTGCGCGCCAAGCGTTCCAAGCCACGCAGACTTTGCGGCAAGGTCGCCGACGCTTCGAACGGCGACAACCGCGGCGAGGTACCAGAACCCGGGGTCGGCAGCGCTCGGCGCGGCAGCCGGAATTGCACCACGCCGGTCGTGCTGCGTAGCTGCACGGCGGCCATCGCCGTTTGGTAGGCAGCAGAGTAGTTGGCGAAGAGGTCCTTCCACGCCGTGCGGCCAGCGGCCGCGCGGCAGCGCACACGCCGCTGCTCGACGTCGAACTTGGCATCGAGGAAGCCCTCGATCGCATCGACCGTCGCGATGGTGACGTCCTTGTAGGGAACGCGTTCGCGCTTCAACACGGTGATGCCATCGGCGGGGCCGAGCCCAGCCGAATTGGCCCATCGACCAAACCCGGCGAGGTCGGTGGTGATCGTCGGCACGCCCACCGCGAGGGCCTCTTGCGGGGTGTAGCCCCAAGGCTCGTAGTAGGACGGGTAGGCGCCGAGGTCCATCGCCGCCAACACCGCTTCGTACTCGCGCCGGAAAAGACCGTCGTCTGGGCGCAGGTAGATCGGGATCTGCACGACCTTGATGCGGCTGCCGAGGCGGTTGTCGAGGCCGATGCGCTTGCAATGCACATGCACCGGGTCGTGCTCTTCGTCGAACAGGTTGTGCGTGCACAGCCCGATCGGCGTGGTCGAGCTGCTGCCGGCGAGTCGCTCCATCAGTTCGCCGCGCACACCCGAATTGCCCGATGGCACCAACAGGAACGCCACGATGCGGCGCCCCTTGTTGCCCTTCATCTGCGCCAATGCATCGAGCAACAACTCGATGCCCTTGTTGTGAAACTCGTAGCGGCCCGCGAGCGCGAAGAACGAAGCGTCACTGACGTCTTCGCCGAGCATGGCCTTGGCGACCTTCGCCAACTCCGCGCGCGTCACGTTGCGATCGCCGGCGGCCAACTCGTCGACGACCGCGAGGTCGATCCCGTTGGGCAACAGCTGGTCGACTTTGCGCGAGTGCAGCAGTTCGGCTTCCGCGGCGGTAATCGAACTCACCGTCGTGAACACATCCGCCTTGCGCGCACACACGCCCTCGAGCGAGTGCTTGGCCTGCACGCCATGCACGCGCGCCAGCTCCTCCACAGTCTTGCCACCGAGCCCTTTGTCCGCGGCATTCGGATCCGGCGTGATACCAAGCGACGCCAGCGCTCGCCCAAGCATGGTCGCGTGCGTCGTGAACACCGTGCCGATGCTGGGAATGCGTTCCTGCAGGTAGAGCAGCGACGCGCCAGTCATCCATTCGTGCGCCTGCACGACGGCTCGACGGTGGAACGGCGCCAAGAACTCTTCCCACCAACGCTCGATCACTTTCGCCGCGGCAATGGAGAACAACACCGGCTCGACATAGTCCCAATCGCCGGCAATCGAGTCGACGCGGTGACGCTCCCACAGGCCGGCGAGGATGCCGTTCTTCTGTTCGTAGAGGCCGGAGAACCCGACCAGGATGCAGCGTGGACGCCCGGGAATACGCCATCGGCCAATGCGCACCGGCACGCCGATCTGTCGGCACGACTGGATGAACTCCTCGAAGCCGGGCTCCTCGTCGAACGGCGGGTGCGCGCCGGTGCCGCCGAGCAACTGCGGGCCGATGGTGATGTAGTCATCACCAAAGCGCTCGACCGCGGTCACGGCCTTGCTCGACAGCACCGTGTGGATGCCGCCGACCTTGTTGCACACTTCCCAGCTGATCTCAAACAGTTGGAACGATCGGTCCGGCATGGTCACTGCTTCTGCTTCTGGTTCGCCTTCTGCACCTCGCGGCGCAGATGGTCGAAGGCCGTCATCAGCGTTACGTACGCTGCGTGAGGCGACTCGTAGGGACTGAAATACTCGTGCACTTCGGCGTCGCTGTGATGCTTCGTCGCTACGTAGTACACGTGATCCGAGGTGGTGAATTGGCGCCACGCGGCCAGCAGGTCCGGCCGCTTCTTGGCAACGGCGAGCACGTCTTCGCGCAGGGCGTAGATCGCCTTGTGGGCTTCGAGCTGCATCGGGTTGCCGAGCCAGGCCGACAGATTGCGTTCGACGTCGGCCCACGACACCGGCTTGTCGATGTCGAGCTCCGACGCGGCGGAGCGTTCGGCGGCAACCTGGGCGGGCGTGCGGAAACGAAAACTGGCGTCCTGCAACACCTGCTCAGGCAGGTGACGCATGAAGTCGAGGATGCCGGTCTGCTCACTCTGATGCTCGCCAAAGGTTTCGTAGTCCATGAACAATCCGATGAACTGCGCCGGCGGCGGCACGTCGTGCAACCAGCCCGCGTAGGTATCGGCAAACAGCGGGTACGAAGGCCACTTGCGATTCGAGAATCGGAAGGCGATGTCGTCCGACAGCGAATAGCTGCGCAACAGCAGTTTCAACGTCTTGCAGCCCTTCGGCCGATACGGCACTTGCGGGCTGCGCCAGCTCAGCAAGCGATCGGCGCCTTCGCCAAGCATGCACTCAAAGCCCAGGTCCTCGACCTTCTTGCAGATGGTGTTGTCGAGAATCAGCTCGGTGTTGCGGAACGTGCTGGGCGCACCGAACAGGTCGGTGATGGTCGCGCGCTGCACTTCGACCTGATCGGCAAACTCCGCGAGATCGACCACCGCGGCGAGGCTGTGCTGGCTGGTCTCGCACAAGAACTCGACGTTGCCGGAGTCGGCAAGCTGAACAAAACTGTCGAGCGCCTCGGGCACCCAATCGCGCAGTTGTTGGATCACCGTTCCCGACAGCGAGAAGGCGCAGCGAAACTGGCCGTCGGTGCGTTCGATCGCATCGAGCAGCAGCTTGTTCATCGGCAGGTAACAACGCTGGGCGACGCGTTCGGCGACCAAGCGATTGAGCGGCTCGTCGAACAGGTCGAGCTTCTTGATGCGATCCTGCGGCTTCCACTTCTGCAGCCGGTACGGCTGGTGCACCTGAAAGTAGAAGACGACGTCGATCACTGCTGGGCTCCCGCGACCAGGGCGCCTGCGCGCAGTAGTTCGCCACTGTTCCACGCCTGCGCGAAGGTGCCGCCCGGGCGGTGTGGCGGGTCGCCATCGAATACTTCACTGACGTGGTCGAGCCCGGCTCGCTCGAGCTCTGGGACGAACCCATCGAGCCACGCGCTGAGTTCTTGCGCCGTCTGGCGCCGCGCCTTCTTGCTGACCGCGGCAAGCGTCGCCTCAACATAGAAGCCCGCGAGCCATGGCCACACCGTGCCTTGGTGGTAGGCGCTGTCGCGGGCGTCAATGCCACCGCCGTAACGCCCGCGGTAGGCGGCATCGAGCGGTGACAGCGTGCGCAGCCCCACACTGGTGACGAGTTCGGCTCGCGCCTTGGCGACGACGCCAGCACGCTGGGACAGCGACAACGGCGATCGCGCGAGGGCGGCCGCGACCAACATGTTGGGGCGCACTTCGCGCACCGGCGTGCCCGCAAACACGCGGTCGGCGAGGCATTGGTCGTTGGTGAGCCAGAACTGCTGCACGAACGCCTTGCCGCAGCGATCGCGCAAAGGCGCCCACTGCGGGTCGTGTTCGGCCAAGAACGCCAGCAACGAGTACCACAGCGCTTGGATCTCCACGGGCAGCCCCGCTCGCGGCGTCACGGGTCCGCTCGCAGTACGCGCATCCATCCAAGTGGCATTGAGGTCAGCGCGACCCGCACACAACAGGCCCGCGGCGTCGACCACGAGACCGAGGTCCGTGCCGCGTTGGTAGCAGCGCGCGATGTCCGCCAAAGCCGGCACCAGCTGCTTCTGCACGAACGCCGTGTCGCCGCCCGCGTCCATGTAGCGCTGCACGGCGAGTGAAAACCACAGGGCCGCGTCACAGCTGTCGTAGTGGCTGTCGGCCGCGTCGCGTCCATAGATGTTCGGCAACAGCCCGCCCCGCAAGAACGGCAAGGCCCCGCGCAGCACGTCCGCACACAGGTCGAGGCGGCCCCGCGCCAGTGTCAGCCCTGGCAGCGACACGAACACATCGCGCCCCCATTCGCCAAACCATGGGAACCCCGCCAGCACGCCCAGCCGACCGCTGTCATCGCGATAGAAAAAATCATCGGCCGTCAGCGCCAAGCGCGCGACCAGTGGCGAGGCCTGACGCGCCGCGTCGCGCCAACGCTGGGCGGCGCTGGCGGCCACTAGGTCGAAGGCTGCTCGCGCATCGGTGCAAGGCTCCGTCAGCGAGAACGCCACCGTCGCGGCATGCCCCGGACCGATGTCGAGTTCGATCACGCCCGGACTCCAACGATCGCCGATGTGGTCGTAGCCGCGCGCGCGATCCTCGGCATATACGAAGCCTCGGTACCAAGAACCCTCCGCAACAAACGCCGCCGTGCCATCGGCGGTGAGCCACAGAGTCGGCAACAGTTCGTTCGGCCGCACGCCCCAACTCGCTCCTCGCGCTTGCACCGTCGCGTCGAAGCGTTCGGTCGCCGTCGGCAAGTGGTCGGCATCACACCAGCCGAGCAACGGGCGCACACAGAGCCGCACCGAGACCGCCCCAAGGTTGCGCCACCGCACCAACGCCAGGGGCGCCTGTCCTGCCGCCGCACGCTGCAGTGCGACCTGCCGTTCGATCGTGTGCGCACCCGTGCGGAACGTCCATGTCGGCAACGGTCCGTGGGTGAAGGTGTTCGCAGCTTGCCCTGGCGACGACCGTTCGTGATCGCGCCAGTGCGCATGCAGGAAGTGGGTGACGACATCCCCCTCTACCAACCGTTCGTCCAAACCGGCCAGCACCATATGCCGCCGCGTCGACCCCGCTGGCCGCGCGATCCACAGCCCGTGGTAGCGGCGCCGCACCAAGTCATCGACGGCCCCGCAGGCGTAGCCACCGGCACCATCCGTCAGCAGCCACTCGGCATCTCCGGCGTGCACGACCGCACCAGCATGGTCAACAGCGGTCGAAAAACGGGCTTCGTGCATCAGAAGTCGGAGGTGCGCAGCGCGACGAATGGGCACGAGCCTACGTCGAGAACCTCCGGTATCAACGTTCCTTCGCCGCCGGATTTGCTCATCAAGCCCTGTCCCTTCGCGGCCGATGGTTGCATCCTTCGCCCCCCCGCTCGTCGCACTCCACCGAGAACGCATGGTCAGTCTCAACCTTAGGAACACGCTCGTCTTCATCCTCGCCGGCGGCGAGGGCAGCCGCCTCAAACCCCTGACGCTGCAGCGCGCCAAGCCCGCCGTGCCGTTCGGTGGCTGCTATCGCATCATCGACTTCACGCTCAGCAACTGCATCCACTCGGGGCTGCGACGCATTCACTTGCTGACCCAGTACCAAGCGCGCTCGCTGGAAGAGCACATTCGCTTTGGTTGGAACTTCCTGCCGCGGCGCCTTGAGCAGTGGATCACCTGCAGCCCGCCCCACCACGTGTCAGTAGGCAAGTGGTACCGCGGCACCGCCGACGCGATCTTCCACAACCTTGATTCGATCCAGGACTGGGATCCGTCGAACACCGTCGTGCTCTCCGGTGATCACATCTACCAGATGGACTATCGCGACATGCTGCGCGAGCACGTCGAGCACGGCGCCGCACTGACGATCGGGGCGGTAAGGATTCGCGCCGAGGAAGCATCGAGTTTCGGCATCCTGCAGGTGGCCGCCGACGGTCGCATTACTGGCTTTGTCGAAAAGCCCAAGAGCAACCCACCGCAGATTCCGGGCGAGCCCGGCTTCTGCCTCGCGTCGATGGGCATCTACGTGTTTGAGACGAAGCAACTGGTGAAGCGGTTGCGCGAAGACAACGCGATGCCAGAAGGCCAAGGTGGCGACTTCGGCCATCACGTGATCCCGCGCATGATCCACGAAGTGCCGGTCTACGCCCACGCGTTCAAGGGCCTGCCTGGCGATGAGGCCCCGTACTGGCGCGACGTCGGCACCATCGAGGCCTACTTCGAAGCGAACATGGATCTGTGCAGCGTCAAACCGCAGCTCAATCTGTATCGCAAGGAATGGCCGACCTACACGCTGTGGCACAACGACCCGCCCGCGAAGACCGTGTTCTCGGAAGCGGGTGACGGGCGGCGCGCGGAAGTGCAGGACTCCCTGCTGTGCCCGGGCGTCGTGGTCTCCGGCGGCAAAGTGCGCAGTTCGTTACTTTCCAACCGCGTCTACGTCGACGAACACAGCCAGCTTGACGAGTGCATCATCCTGCGCGGCGCCCGCGTCGGCAAACACTGCAAGTTGCGCCGCGTCATCATCGACAAGTGGAACGAAGTGCCCGACGGCACCGTGATTGGCTACGACCCGGAAGCCGACCGCAAGCGCTTCACGGTGTCGGCGTCCGGCATCACCGTCGTCGGTCGCGGCTACCAATGGACGTGATGCGGCGCGTCGGGTCCGGCAGCTAGAACCCGGCAGCTAGAACCCGACCACCAGCTGCATCGCATTCAGCAGCACGTAGGTCGGGGTACCGCCGACCACGTCGAGCCGCACGCCTTGGAAGGTAAACACGGACCCCGCCCAAATCGAAGCCGAGGGCAGCGGCCACGAGTAGCTACCAACCCCTCCGAACGCGATCGGCGAGGGCGACACCTGGATCAACAACTCGCCAACGAACAGGGGACTTGGCGCCGCCAGTCCTGACGGTGCATACACCAAAGCCGACGACACGGTGTTGGCGTTGGTGGCGATGATGCCCTGCCAAGTCGTGCCCAGCACCGGCAGTGTCTGGCACGAGAAGTCGGGCGGGTTGATCGCCGAGCCGTTGAAGGGCACACAAGCTGCCGACACGCTGCCGACCGGATTGAACGCCAAGGTGTCGACGTTGAAGTCCGCGACGAAGTCGATCTGCAACTCGTCGAACACGGTATTGGTGAAGCCGAAGTAGTTGTTCGGCTGCGATTGGTTCCACGTGCCCGAGAACGAATCGATGGTGACACCCTGCAAGACCGCGCGGATCACGGACGGCGCGCTGGTCGAGATTTGGTGGTAGACAAAACTGAGATCCGTCACTGGTGTCGCGAACTGGATGCGCAGAGTGCTGCCAGGTGCTGTGAAGTCGTTGGTCAGGAAGCCTCCGACCAGATTGTTCGACACGCCCGTCGTGAAGTACGCCGCGTGGGTGATCAGGATGCCGGTGAACTGCGTCGAGACCGGCGTGAAGTTCGGCAGCACGCCAGCGCCAAAGTCGATCACTTGCGCCGGGCTCGACAACCCAGAGCTCTGCGCAATGATCGCTTGCGCGTGGGCATCTACCAGGGAACCGCAGAGAGCAAGAAGAGTGGCAGCGACGAGGCGCATGGGAGTCCGGTTCGGGGGCACTAGGTGACCGCCCATGCTAGCCACAGGCAGCTGCGCCTCGATCACCACCGCCTGCACCATTCCCGCCCCAACTGCCCCCACTTCGGCGGCCTTGCAGTCAGCTTGGCCCGTTGGTTCCTTACCACCGGCAAGTCGCAGTCACCAAGCAACTTGGTCTTGCTGACGGCACCCGCCTTGGCACTCACCAGCCCCTCGCCGCCCGTATGCGGCGCCCAGCAGCCGTTCCCAGCGGAATGGCTGATCGCCATGCATTTAGCCGTTTCGCCAAAGCGTGTCGCCGCGACGCTGGCAAGAAAGGAATCGCGCCTGCAACGGATCCCGGGGCGAGCTAGGCTCGTCTTAGTTGTCAGGCCAAACCTCATTGGCTTGAGCCCTCTTTCTCCACTTCCGACAGATCCCATGCGTTTCATCCTCCTCTCCGTTTCCTTGGCAATGGCCGCCTCCTCGGCTCTCGCCCAAAACTGTTTCGACCGCAACTACGGCACCCTGATTTCGACGAACCAAGCCGACGTCGTACTGGCGATCCAGCCGATCGGCTTTCCGTTCTCCATCGGTGGCGTGACCTACACCGACATCCACATCACCGACCACGGGTACCTGCAGTTCTCGAACGCGGGTGTGCCGGTGCCCGTCGGCGGCGCCGCGCTGTGGACCCCGACCGTCGCGACGTTCTCGGCGGGCAGCCCTAAGGTCGCCTGTTTGCACGGCGACATCGTCGGCAGTGGCGGCGGCACCATCTACATCAACAGCTCCGCGACCAAGTGCGTGGTGACTTGGATCAGCATGCAGAACTACGGCATCCCAGCTCCGCGCTTCGATTTCCAGTGCACGCTGTATCCGAACGGTGACGTTCGCTGCACCTACGGCCCGGGCTGCATCAACAACTCGACGTTCGGCGGTGTGTCGGACAACGGCATCGCGGGCATCACGCCAGGTGGCGGTGTCGTCCTGCCAGCCGCGACCGACCTGTCCGCTGGCGGTGTCACGGTCGACCCGTCGGTCTACGAAGTGTGGGCAACCGCGCTGACCTTCGACCTTGGCAACAACTCGGTGCTGTTCATCGCGACGGCCCCCGGCTACGTCGTCGTTCCGGGCGGCCCTCCCGCTAACTGCGCGGCTCGTTCGAACTACGGCAGTGGCTGCGATGGCCTCAGCATGACGTCGGTGGGTTACCCGGCGATCGGCAACCCGTCCTACGCGCTGGCGATCTCGGGCATTCCGGTCGTTTCGCCCGTTGCCTTCGTCGCCTTCGGCGGCGTCGTCAATCCAGGCCTCAACCTGACGTTCATCGGCATGGGCGGCTGCTTTGCCAACCAGGACCTGACGGTGGGCCTGTTCTCGAGCGGCCCTGTGGTGGGCGGCGCCAGTAGCTTTGCCTTGGCGATCCCGAACAACGTCTCGCTGGCTGGCAGCGTTCTCGGTGCGCAAGCCGTGTCGCTGTCCTTGGCCACGAGCCTGGGCCTCGCCGCCAGCAACGGCACGCAGATCAACGTCGGCTTCTGATGGTCGACGCCGCTGCCGCGCTCCCCGCGGCCGCGTCTTCGGAACGGTCCGATTGGAACGAGCGCGGCGGCCTCCCTGAGGCCGCCGCGCTCGTTTCCTGTAACAGGCCCCGCGTTGGCAGTCCTCGCGCGCCTTCGCACTAGAGTGCCGCCGTTCACTACACCAACCTCCATGCAATCCAAATTCGCACCCCTTCTCATCCTGGCCGCCGCGCTTTCACCTATCGCAGCCCAAAACGTCGGGGTCGCCCTCAGTGCCACGACCGACGGCTACATCGAGATTCCGTACACGCCCCAAGTCGTGCCACAAAGCGGCCTCACTGTGGAGGCCTGGATCACCTACGACGACGCCACGCTGCCGACCGGTTGGCGGTATCCGACCCTGCTGCGCCAGGGACTCAGTGTCGGTGGCTCTGAGAACTTCTTCTTGCGGGTCAACGCCAACAACACCGGCGCCCGCGTACTGCTTTGGAAGGTCGTCACCGCCACCAACTCGGTGAACGTCAGCTGGACCTTCGCAGCTGGGCAGCTGACGACCTGGACGCACGTGGCGGCGACCTACAACGGCACGTCGGCGGTGCTCTACATCAACGGCGCGCAAGTAGCGTCGGCCGTCGGCAATGGCCAACCGATCCGCGACTTCGGTAACGAAGTGTTGCGCATCGGCAAAGGCAGTGACGTCGCCACACCCATCGAAGTCTGGAACGGGCAGATCGATGAAGTGCGCATGTGGCCCTTCGCACGCACGCAAGCCGAGATCCAATCGACCATGAACCAAGAACTGTCCAGCGTGCCGGGCTTGGTTTCGACCTGGAACCTGAACGGTACGTTCCTCGACAGCAGCAGCACCCTGCACGCGACGAGCAGTGGGCAAGTGACGGTCACCGCCAACACACTGGCACTGACCACACCGCTGCAACCCTTCAGCTTCGGCACCAGCACCCCCGGTTGCCTTGGCGCGATGAGCCTCTCGCCGACCAGCTCGGCGCAAGTCGGCAACGCGGCGTTCGCGATGGCGTGCACGCGCACGCCGCCGTCGGCACTGGCGGTGTGGGGACTGTCCCTCGGTGCCTTGCCAGGTTCGTTCAACGTGCTCGGCATCGACGTCTGGATCGATCCAACCGGGCTCGTCACGCTGACCGCCCTCGCGGATGGCCTCGGTACCCTGCGCCTGGGCGTGCCAATGCCATCTGGCACGCCGATCGGCTTCAGCTTTGCCGCGCAAGCGCTCGTGCTCGATGTCTGCGGCAGCCAAGGCTTCACCGCCTCCAACGCCATGACGGTGATCGTGCAGCCGTGAAGTGCTGAAGCCTCAGGGGTGCTTGGCTTGGTTCGATTGGCGCCTTGGCGGTTGTGCCGCCTTGCCGAGCGCCACGAGCCAGGCCCGAACTTCGTCCTCGGAGAGGCTGGCTCGATACAGCGGCTGCATCAGTTGGGCAATCTCATGCTTGCCCCGCGTGGCATCTGCCCACGCTGTGGTCGTCAGCAAGTGTGCGAGTGCCGCCTCGAGTCGCCGCAACCACTCCGCGGGTGCTGACGAGGTCGGTGTCGGTGCCGATGCGTTGGCGTGCGCGGCGAACAACTCGGCGCCGTAGACGCAGACCGCTTGCGCCAAGTTGAGCGACGACTGTTCGGCGGCAACCGGGATGCTCGAGGCGAAGTGGCAGCGCAGCAGTTCCCCTGGAAACAGCCCGTTCACTTCACCGCCGAACAGCAACGTTGGCGCGCCGCGCTCACGCGCCATGGCAGCGACTTCGCGCGGCGTCAGAGTCTGCATGCCGACTGGCGGCTGGTCGCTGGTGCCAACCAAGAACGCCGAGCCCGCCACCGCCGCGGCGACGTCGGCGCAACTCTGCGCGTCTTGCAAGATGTCGCCCGCCTGCACCGCCATTCGCCAAGCGTCCGTCCAGGAACCGATGCGCGAATCGACCAAGGTCAGGCGCCGCAAGCCGAAGTTCTTCATTGCTCGCGCGACGGCTCCGAGGTTGCTGGCCCAGCGCGGCCGCAACAACACGATGTGCACGTCCGCCAGCAGACTCGACATGCAGAGAGTATGGCCTCGTCAGGGCGCTAGCGAAGCGTTCAGCGAGAGCCTTTGGCGGCGGGACGAACGGCAACCCAGATGGTGCGGCGCGGACCCTTCAGGCCGCGGGCGCGCAAGTGGTGCTCTTCCACACGAAACCCAACGTGCTGCAGACGCCTGGTAAACGGCGGCGCCTCGGCTGCAGACCAGATCGCAAGCACCCCACCCGGCCGCAGCGCGGCTCTGGCTGCCGCCAGACCATGCACGTTGTAGAGCCCATCGTTGGCCGGGCGAGTGAGAGCCTCGGGCCCGTTGTCGACATCGAGCAGAATCACATCGAGGTTGCCTTGGGCCGCCGCAATCGCTGCTTGCACGTCTCCGACGGTCACCCTGGTGCGCGCATCGGCCAACGGGTGCCCCGCAAAGTGGCCCAGCAAGTCACGGTTCCACTGCACCACTTCCGGCACCAGTTCGACGACTTCCACATCCGCCTTCGCATCGACCAGCTTCAACACACGCGCCAGCGTGAAGCCCATGCCGAGCCCACCCACCAACACGCGTTGCGCCTTGGGCGACCCGAGACTCTCCAACGCCAGCTGAGCTAGCGCCTCCTCGGACTCATGCACGCGACTGCTCATCAACTCGATGCGATCCAGCCAGAACGTGAACGAGCCATCGTGGTGGTAGCAGTGAATCTTGGCGGTGTGTCCTGGCACACACGCCGAAGCAATGAGTTCGCGCGGCTTCACGGCGCGGCCTGCAGCGACGCGGCGTCAAACGGCTTCTCGGCGCGCAGCACGACCTCGATCTCCTGCACGACGTTGTTGTGCGTTCGAATCACGTGGTCAATCTCGCCGCGGCGCGCCGGATCCTCGTCGAGCCAGCGCTGCCACAGCGCATCCAGTCGCAGGGTGACCGACACGATGCGAAAGTCGACACGCTGATAGATCGCCAGCGGCGTGCCAGGCAGCCCCTTTGCTTGCCATTCACGATTGGTCTGCAGACTCCAATGGAGAAACATCTCGGGCACGATCGGTCGCACGTGCGTCGGATCCTGCAAGAAGTCTTGGTGACGAGGATGCGGCACCAGAATGCGCACGGCAGCGCCAGGCGCACAGACGCGGTAGAGCTCGCGCATGATGCCAAGGAACGTGTCCGAGTCGCGCCCGACGTGTTCGAGCACGTGCTTCAACAACACTTCGTCCGCACACGCATCCGGCAGCGGCCACGGCAACACTTCCAGGTCCATCACACAATCCGGATGCGCCTGTTCGTACTTGTCGATGTTGAGCCAGCCAGTGAGGTGATTGCTGCCGCAGCCGAGGTTGAGCTTCATCGCAAGAAACGTGGGAACGCAGGCTCAGATCGAACGCAGCACGGGGCCACGAACGTGAAGGTCGCGATACGTCGCTTCGAGGGCATCGACGTAGTCGCTGTAGGAAGGGGGAGGCAACAACCGCTGCTGCCAAGCGGCGACGATCGTCGGATTGTCGATCAAGCGCTGCAAGCACGCGGCCAGAGCGTTTGCATCACCAGCCGGAAACAACGCCCCCGCCTCTGGCTGCACGTAGTCCGGAATGCCGCCGATGCGGGCGCCAACGACCGGCACCCGCGCCGCCTGCAGCTCGTCGACCACCAGAGGGCTGTGGTCGAGGCATACCGACGGCACCACACCCACATGCAGCGCCGCAAGCACCGCGGCATGCTGCGCATCCTCGAAACGACCGTGGAACTGGACGAGGTTGCGGCGATCGAGGGCGCGCAGGGCGGTGAGGTAGTCCGGCGGTCCATCCCCGTGCAGGTGCACCTCAAAGGCTCCTTGCAAACGTTGGGCAGCGGCGACCAGCAGGTGCACCCCCTTGATCGGTAGCAGCGAGCCTGTGAACCCGAGGCGCAAAGCACCTTTGACACCGCTGGCGCGCGTGCAGCCGCCATCGTGCCAGAGCCGTTCGGCCCGCGCGTTGCCGAGGCGCAACAGTCGAACCTGATCCGGCTCGTAGCCGTTCGCTAGCAGCACGTCCCGCACGTTGGCGGACGTTGCCAAGCACGTCGTGGTGTGCATCGCCAGGGCCTCGCGCAGACGATCTCGTCGCGCCAGATACGCGGCGCCCGGCACCTTCGCCTTCGTGCAGCCAAGGCAGTTGGTGCCACTCGCATCGACCCCGCCGCACACCGACAACCCGGGCAGCGTCAGGTAGAGGGTCGGACACACCAGCCAGAAGTTGTATGGCGTGTAGCAACTCGGCGCCCCACTCGCATGCACCGCCGCCACGATGCCAGCCGACAGCCCCAGGAAGTTGTGGAAGTGCACGACCTGCGGACCGCGTTCCGCCAACACTCGCTGCATTGCGCGCACGATCTCAGGGTCGTGCACTTCACGCGCCGGATCTTTGTCGTCGAGGAACGCGGTCGCACGATTGTGGATGCCAACCAAGCGAACACCCTGTTCTTCGTGTTCACGCACCGCGTAGGCCGACTGTCTCGGCCACGGCACCGCCGCCGCGTAGACAACCGTCACTTCATGGCCGCGCTGGGCGAGGGTGTGAGCGATTTGCCGCGGGAAGATGGTGCCGCCGCCCGCATCCGCCCAACCAAACATCGTCATCAGGAGGCGCATCGCGTCACATGCGTTGGTCGAGGTGCTGGTCGCTCTTGCGATGAGCGAACTCTGGCAACACGGCCTGCATGGCAGCCGTCAATGCAGCCATGCTGCGCCGCGCCCGCGGTTCGTTGAGTTCGTCAAGCAGTGCGGTCATGAACCCCATCGCGCTAGCAGCCGGGCCTGCGGCCTGCCGGATGCCTTGCAACTGCTGCAAGCCGACTTCGATGACCTGCTCGTCTCGACCGACGAACTCTTCGAACGCCTTCTCGCCAGTGGTGTCGAGCGCGGTGCGCAAGATGGGGTACTGGCCCTTCGCCACGTCCTGGACGTACGCCGCCTTCGCCGCCGCTTCCTCGTCGTAGAAGCGTGGGGCGAAACCATGGGCCGCCACCACCGTCGCCGCCACGTCCTCGAGCAACACCAAATCTCGCTGTGCATCCAGTCGCGGCACCAACACGTGCTGGGCTCTTCCGATCGTCGCCGCGAGAGCACACAACTGGCCTGACTCGGCGGGCGAAACAAAGAACCGCTTGGTGGCCTTTGGCACCGCAAGTGGCTGCCCCTTCGCGAGCCGTTGCAAGAAGCTGCACAGCAAGCTGCCATCGGAGAACGCAACGTTGGCAAAGCGCGCCGACGTGACCTCTGCCGTCGGCATCGCCCCGTCGCGAAACATGCACAACTCCATCAGGCGCTTGCTAGCGCCCATCAGGTTGACGGGGTTCGCCGCCTTGTCGGTCGACACGCTGAAGTAGCGACCGCAGCCACCACCCGCCACCAACCACTGCATCAGCCGGTGCGCCTTCACCAAGTTGGTGTCGAGCATTTGCAGCAGCGAGCTGCGGTCCTTCTCGCTGCGCACGTGTTTGCACGCGGCGAAGTTCATCACCAGATGGAACGGCGCTTCCTCGGCGAGAAAGTGGCGCATCGCCGGTCCACCAAAGTCGACGGGCAAGGTGTGCAAATCGACACCGTGCAAGCCGTCGCTGCTGCGCAGATCGCGCACCAACTCGGCCAACCCGTTCTCATTGTGGTCGACGACGACGAGGCGGCGCGGTCGCAGGGGCAGCAACTGACGCAGCGTGGCAGTGCCAATCGTGCCCGCGCCGCCAATCACCAAGACGCGGCGTCCCGCCACTGCGCGCACCATGGCCGCGCGCTGCAATTCGCAATCCTCGGCAAACAGGCTGCGGCGACGGCCCGTGATCTGGTCGGCGAGATCGTCGATGGAGATGCGCGGGCTCATCGCGGTGCCTGGGTCGCGGTGACAGCCATCGCGGCATCCCACATTCGTTGCAAAGACGCCCGCAGAGGGATGCTCGCGTGAAAGCCCAACGCCGTCGCTGCCAACTCGGTCGACAGTCGCACGATGGCTGGCGAAGCGCCGACGGCGAGCGTTGCCTCACCACGCACTTCGATCGTGGTCCCGAGCACGACTTGCAAGAGCTCGATCACCGCTCGAATCGAATGGCACCGCCCCGACGCCAAGTGAACGATGCGGTGCGAACCGGTATCCCGGGCCAGCATCAGCAAGCCGCGGCAGGCGTCGTCGACATCGAGGAAGTCACGCTGCGCGTGCACGTCGCCAACGGTGACAACCGCCGGTTGCCCCGCTCTTTGGCAGGCGGCCAACTGCGCCACCAAGGAACCCACCACCAACTCGGGCCGCAGCCCTGGCCCCAAGAGGTTGGCGGGGCGAGCCACACACACCGACAAGCCAAGTCGCTCCCCGTGCGCCAAGGCCAGTTGCGTTGCCACCAGCTTGCTGACGCCGTACGGGGTCACCGGTTGGCACGGCCAGTTCTCCGGTGTGGGCGCTCCATCGGTTCGTCCGGCCCCGTATTCGGCAGCCGACCCCACCACGACCAATCGCGCCTGCGGGTTCGTCTTCGCCAACGCTTCGCAAAGGTGCGGCACCGGCGTCGCGTTGTGGGCCATCAGTTCGCTCGCGCTGCCACGCAACAGCCCCGCCAGGTGAAAGACTCGCGTCGGGTGAACGGCGGCGACCACGCGGTGCACTGCCGCCGCATCGCGCATGTCGGCGACGGCAAAGCGCGTCCAGCTGCCAACGGCCTCGCTACGACCGACTCCGACCACCGAGCCCGCGTCGGCCCTTGCCACCATCGCCGCCAAGTGCCGACCAAAAAACCCCGCCGCACCCGTGATCAGCACGGTCTCGGTCATGCGCGCCCCGGCGGCACGAACCGCTGTGGCTCGTGTTGGTAGTCCGCACAGGCGGCGTCGTAGTCCTCCATGCGACCAATGTCCTGCCAGTAACAGTTCGTCGCATAGCAGAAGACCCGTTGCTCCTTGTGATGCATCGCCATCATCAAGTCCGGCATGTCGAACTTGCTGTCCTTGGGGATGTGCGCGAGGCACTGCTTGCTCAATACGTTGATGCCCATGCTGACCGCGTAGTGAATCGACGGCTTCTCGTGGTAGTGCGCGAGTTGCGCGTTGGGCAGGGCGGTGATGACGCCGTAGTCGATGTTCACCGTTCGCTGGGTGACGGCGATCGTGCCGAGTGCCTGCTTCTCGCGATGGAATGCGAACAGCTGCCGGTAGTCGAGCGTCGTCAGGATGTCGCCGTTCATCACCAAGAAGTCGGCCTCAAGATCGGCGATGTGGCGCAGCGGGCCAGCAGTGCCGAGAGGTGCCTGCTCAAAGACGTAGTCGACGCGCATGCCCCAGCGCGACCCATCGCCGATCACCGCGGCGAACAACTTCGCCATGTGACCGAGCGTGATGACGACCCGGTCGAAGCCCGCCGCCTTCAGTTGGGCCAAGACGATCTCAAGGATCGACTCATCGCCGAGCGGCAGCAGGGGCTTGGGAACGGTCACCGTCAGCGGCGCAAGCCGCGTGCCTCGACCACCGGCGAGGATGACCGCCATCATGGTCGCAGCGTAGCGACGCGCTCGCGGCGTTCCCACTGCGCTGTGTTCCGAGGCGACCGGTCACGGCAGCTGACGGCATTGCCCTACTTCGTCGGCAGATACTTCGTGGGGATCGGCCCCGCGTCCACTTCCTGTTCCCACAGGATCTGCAACACGTGCCACCGGCCGTCTTGGCGCACCAACTGCATTGAGTTGATGCCGCGCATGAACGGTTTGGCGTCGGCGAGCGCGCGGCGCGCTTCGTAGGTCGACCAGACATGCGCAAAGTCACCGAACTGCTCGACCGTCCGATAAATCTCCTGCTCGAAGAAGCCGTCGCGCTCAAGCATCGGTCCCGAACGCAGCACGTAGTCGTCGATGGTGAGGACGCGGGTACGCATGCCAGTTGGTCCCTTCAACATCGGCACCAGGCGCGCGTCGGGATGGAACAGCGACCGCATGCGATCGAAGTCACGCTGCTGCCCCGCCGGACCAGAAATCACGGCGTAGAGGGCCGCCACAATGGCGTCGATGCTGGCCACGTCCTCGGCCTTCGCCGACGGCTGGACTTTGGCGACCGTTGGCGGCGGTGTCGGTGTCGGCACCGGGTCTTGGAACGAGGGAGCGAAGCCAACCAACAGACTGGTCACGAGGCAGAGCGAGTAGCGCATGCCCATCTCCTACGGCCGCGGGCGGGGCGGCGCGAGTCGCAGGTTCAACGCAGCCGCTTCTTCATCTGCACCAACACGATCTCACGAGCTTCCCCGAGCGACGGCAGATCGCGCGGATCCACGAGCAACAGCGCGTGCAGAGACTGCAGGAGATGCCGCCGATTGTGGTCGTGGGCGAGGTCAACAACCGTTGGCGGGCCCGCGGGCAACCGGGGCCACAAGGTCGCGACGAAGTGGCGGAACGCCGCCTGATCCAAGTCGGTCCGCGCCGCCAGCGACAGCACGGCACGGGCCAATCGCTCGTCTTCCCCAAACACCAAGGCGGCGTCGGTGTTCGCCAGCTTCTCCACGATCGCGGTCAACATCGCCGCCTGATCCGCCGCCTTGAGATGTGGGCTGCGCGCCAAGAACTTCAGCAGGTCCGCAGTGTGTGCGACGGTGTGAACCCAGCCGACCTTCGGGTCGAGACCGCGCACGTCGGTCTCGCTGCGCAAGTAGGCCAAGGCCCCCAGCATGATCCGTTCAAAGTCCGGCGGCGTCAGCCACGGCTCAAGGTTGTCCTCCATCACCAAGAGGCCAAGGCACAGCGCCGAGAACGACCGCCGCAGCGCGCCGTCGGCCGCTGCGCCGGTCTCGATCTGCAGGTTGCCGAGCCACGTTGCGAGCAATTGCTTGCGCTCGGCGACGGGCAGAATGCGATCACGACCGATCCACTTGGCGAACAGCGTGTAGGCGACGTCATCGCGCAACTGCGGGTCCGGCGACGCCAGCAGCGTGTTCAGCTCCGTGAGCAACCGCGGCAGTTCCTCGGCGGCGGGTTGCCGGGCACCGAGGAACGGCGACCAGTAGGCTTGGTCGCTCGATGCCTGCGCTGACACCGTCGACAGGAGCACGAACAAGGCGAACAACGAGCGCAGCAACACCATGCGGTGCCCTACGCAGCACGTGAACCGGCGGCGAGTTCAAGTTCCTGTCCGAGCGCCGCGGCACCGCACCTCAGCACGGCCCGCATCTCAGCCTTCGCGCGGCGCTTCCTTGCTGCCGACGATCGTCAGATTCAAGCCGATCTGCACGGAGACCGCCTTGCCGTCGACCATCACAACCGTCTTGCCGTTCATGTACCAGCCGAACGAACCGGTCGAGAACGACTTCACTTCCGCCAGCATCTCTTGGCCGTTGATAGAGACCCTCAGGGCTTCGGCCTTGCTGAGGAACAGTGCCTGCGACAACGAACACGGTGACTTCGCCATGCGCGGATGTTCCTCGGCCGGGCTACGAAGGCAAGGCTGCGATCAACCGATGTACTGGCCGATCAGCAACTGCAAGCGACGTCGGGCATCAGGCGTGATCGCGTCTTTGTGGGTCATCACGGCATGCTGCATGCAGCCAGCCGCACTGATCGGCGCACTGGTGGCAACGTTGCGAGCCAGTTCGACCACGACGCGCCGCGCCAAGTCCACGTTCTGTCGGATCACGGCGAGAACGGCGCTGACGTCGACATCGGCTTCGCCTTCATGCCAGCAATCAAAGTCGGTGACGAGCGCAATCGTCGAGTAGGCGATCTCGGCTTCGCGCGCGAGCTTCGCTTCTTGCAGATTGGTCATGCCGACGACATCCACGCCCCAACTGCGATAGAGCCGTGATTCGGCGCGCGTGCTGAATAGCGGCCCTTCCATGCACACATAGGTGCCGCCGTCGTGGGCCGTCGCCCCCGCCGTGCGCGCCGCCTGCAACGCCAACTGACGCAGCGGCTCCCACACCGGGTCGGCGAAGTGAGCGTGCGCAACACAGCCATTGCCAAAGAAGGTCGATTCCTCCGTACGCCCGCGCGTGCGGTCGAGGAACTGATCGACGAGCACGAGGTGGCCGGGGTGAATGTGCTCCTTCATCGACCCAACCGCGGACACGCCGACGACGGCGCTCATGCCGAGCTGCTTCATGGCATGCAGGTTGGCGCGAAACGGCAACTCGCTCGGGGACAACCTGTGGCCGCGACCGTGGCGAGGCAAGAAGGCCATGCGCACACCGAACATCGTGCCCGTGATCAGCGCGTCACTCGGCGATCCAAACGGCGTTTCGACGACCACTTCCTGACGGTTCTCAAGCCCCGGCAATTCGTAGATGCCCGAGCCCCCGATGATGCCCAACGTCTTCTCAGCGCTCATCAATCATCCTCGTCTTGGTGACTACCTGACGGCGCCGCCGAACCAGTCCGTTGACCGCTCACCGGCCCCCCGCGCTCGGCGTTCTCGCCGTCCTCGCCGTCCGGCTGCGTGTACCAGCTTGGCGCAAACAGCCGCTTGATCATCATCGTCGCGTAGGCACCGCGCGGCAGCGAGAACTGCAGCGTCGCCTTCACCTGGCCTGCGTGCATCTCATCGGGCTCAATGCGGACATCGGCGACGTCGCCTGGCTTGGTCAAGATGTCGCGCGACTCTTCCTTCCAGATCATGCCCGGCACTTCGTTGCTGACGAAGTCGTTGCGCGTCAGGCCGGCGTCTTGCAGCTCTTCGCGCATGGCGCAACGGAACGGTTCGCTGCCGCCATCCCCTTCGGGGCCAAACAGCGGCGTGCGCATGACCTTCAGCTTTTCCTCGCGCTCCGGCGCCAAGTACTTCCACGCCAACAGGTCGCCCGCGATCGTCGCTAGCCGCAGACGTTGCGCGGAATTGACGCCGCCGCGCAGCATGCGGCTAACCGCCCGGTTCCACAGAAATGACTGGTAGGCGAACCCATGAATGACGCGCTGACGCAGCGGCACGAACTCGAGGGCCCCGCGGAAGTCGTCGGCGTGCGCCAGCAAGTGCTCGAACATCGGCTCGTAGACGGGGCCGCGGGCAATGCGCGCGCACGTCTCCCAATCGCGCCAGCGCAGCTGCAGGGTGCGCTTCAACTTCACATCGCCGGTGATGGCGACGGGCGATGGCTCGGCGATGAACTGTTGCAGCGCGCGCTCGAAGTCGCCGAGCAACACACTGCGCATCGGGAAACCCTGGCCGTGGCGAAGGCAGCCAAAACGCTGGTCGTCGAAGTAGTTGGGGAACCCGGTCTTCACCAGACTCGGCAAGCTTCGGCGCATGAGCGACGCCCGCTGCGGCACCAAATCGCGAACGACGATGGTGAACGCATTGCCGCTGCTCAAGCGGCTGGTGAGCGGTCGATCCGTGGCGCCAACTGGTTGCACACGCAGATTCGCCAGGCGCAGCTCGACGGCGCGCCCCTGGATGGTGATGTACTGGTCGGTCACCGCTTGCCGGTCTTTGAGTCCGGCGTAGGCGATCGTGCCGCGATCGACCCTGGCCTCGCGCACGAGCATTGCCAGCGCTTCGGGTGTCGACAGCTTTTCCTTGTGCACCAAGTGCACAACGAACTCACCGTTCCGCACATCGGGCCATTGCAGCAACTCGCGAACGCGAAAGTCTTCGGGGATGGTCTTCAGTCGCACGGGCGCCTCCGCCGTTCGTCGAACGTTTCCAATTGTCGCAGGGGAACCGCCAGGTCCTCCGGCAAAGGGGTCTCGACGTCCACCGCGGCACCGTCGAGGTCGCGGAACGCCAAGCGCTCAGCGTGTAAGAACATGCGTGGGGTCAGGGGTCGCTCTTCGACGCCACGGCGCAGTTTGTAACCGGGCTTGAGCCGCGAAAGCAGCAACGGTTCGCCGCCGTAGTCGCGGTCACCCACAATCGGGTGACCTACGAACTGCAAGTGCACTCGCAGCTGATGGCTGCGTCCCGTCGTGGGTTTCAGTTCGAGCAGCGAATATTGAGTGAACGAGGCGAGCACGCGCACGCGCGTGTGAGCCGCCCGAAACCCTGAGGCCTCGACCGCCGACGCCACCACTTTGCCAGCCCGACGACGATCCGGTCCAAGCCAGGCGGCAACTTCGAACTCGGGCCTGGGCGGCACCCCCTGCACCAGGGCCACGTAGACCTTTTGCACCAGGCCCTCCTGAAACTGGGTGTCGAAGTGGCGCGCGGCCGCCAGCCCCTTCGCCAGGATGAGGCAACCGGACGTATCGCGGTCCAAGCGATGCACAATGCGCAGGTCCTGTCCGGGGCGAAGTTCGTCGAGCAACCCGTGCAGCCCCCGGTCTTTGCCACTGCGGTCCGGGATCGTCGTCAACCCAGCCGGCTTGACGACCACCAGGGCGCTTTCACTTTCGAAGCGGACCTCTGGCAGGACCGGAGCCACTGCACGGCTCTCAGCATTCGGTCGCTGCGGGAGCTTCCCCAGCAACTCCACCAGGTCACCGCCCCGCAGCGACCGATTGACCACACAAATCTCACCGTTCACTCGCACCCGACCTTGGGTAACGTGGCGTCGCAGGTCGAGCGGATGGCTGCCGGGAAGCTCTCGCAGCAGGAAGTCAGCCAAGTTAATGCCGACCAACGGGCCATCCACCACCAGAACTTGGCCCGCGCGCTCGTACAAGGGCCGAGAACCATACGGAGCCTGGGGCTGGGCACAACCCCCGTGCGGCCCCGGCGCCACCTGCAACCAAGGGGCAAAGTCCCTGGCGATGCAAGGCGCGCGCCCTTGCGACAACGATCCTTGAGCAAAACAGCCGTCACGGAACATCCCATCGCATCGCGCCGTCCCACGACGTCCCACGACGTCCCAACCATGCGACGATCCATCTCACCTGAGACGCGCAGCCGCCCTGTGGCCACCACTCGCCACGGAGAAACCAACTGTTTGCGCACCTTCGCGCGAAAACCGATGGGGTGGCACACCACTTGCCATGGCAGGGTCGTGCAGAGGCAGGGATGTCGAACACTGCGAGGTGATGCGGGCGCCCCAGACCCGCGCAACCGTGCAGTTCACGACATCCGCAAGAGAGCTGTGATGGAGAAGACACCACGTCGGCGGAGTGCGGTTGGCGAGACCGGGCCGCTGTGCGTTGGCTTGCGGAAGCTGAAGGACGTTGCGAAGGCGAGATCGCAGCGTTCGAGGCGAGGTGTGAGCAGGGTATGTGAGCGCTAGCTGAGCTTCCGCGAGCTCGGATACGGGGTGCGAGCCCCATTCCGCCGCCCGGCACGCAAGTGTCGGGCGGTTTTTTTATGCCCGCAGCTCACGGCAGCGCGCCAAGCTGCCGATGGGAACGGCATCACGATGCATTGCTCAGTTGTCATTCCGTGCCACAACGGCGCCGCGTTGACCAGAGCCTGCATTGCCAGCCTGCTGAGCCAAGAAGGCGGCCCCCCCCACGAGATCCTGCTGGTCGACAACGGCAGTGGCGACGAGACGCCTCAGCTCGATGGACTCGGCGACGGCCGCGTGCACGTGCTCCGACAGGATCACAACCGCGGCTTCGCCGGCGGCGTCAATGTCGGCATCCGCGCGGCCACCGGCGAGTTGGTGTTGATTCTGAACAACGACACCCAAGCGGCGCCGAACCTGCTGCACGAACTCACCAAGGCTCTGCTCAGCGATGCGCGGCTTGGTGCCGTCGCACCGCGCAGCAACCACGTCAAGGGTCACGCCCATCTCGCCATCGGCGACCAAGGCAAGACGTTGGCGAGACGCCGCGAACTCGCAGCGGAACTTGGCGGGCGGCCGTCGCTGCAAGACATGGCGACCCTCGCGGGGCTGTGCCTGCTCGTGCGCCGCGCGACCTTCGACGAAATCGGCTTGTTTGATGAACGCTTCGGTCACGGCAACTTTGAGGACGACGATCTCTGCCTGCGCTTGCGCCTGCACGGCTACCGCCTCGCCATCGCCGGCCGCGCCTTCTTGCACCACGAAGGACACGCCACCTTCCGCAGCCTCGGCATCGATCTCGAAACCGAAATCGCACATCGTCGCGCGCAGTTCATCGACAAGTGGCAGCAGGATCCAGCGGGTCGGGCTTACCTCGCGTCGTGGGATGGGGATGTCGAAGGCGCTGCCCGCGCCGCGCAGGACGCGAGGCTGTTGTGGCCGCTGTGGCCCGACGCCGATTGGCATTTAGGCCAGTGGCACCACGCGCAGGGCAACCATCGCCGCGCCGAGGCGCACTTCCGCGCGTTGCTACGCACCTGCCCGCACCACTCCGATACTCGCTTCGCCTTGGCCCGCTGCCTGCTCGCTGCGCGGCGACTGGAAGATGCGGAGCAAGCCATGCAGGACGCGAGGAACGACGCCCTGTCACCCGTGCAACAACGGCATCTGCTGACCCAACTCGGCAGCCACGCCTACTACCTCGGACGCCATGAGGATGCGCTCGCTGCCTTCGCCGTGGCCCTTGAGTTCGCGCCCCAAGACGGCGCGCTGCACAATTGGGTCGGCCTGTGCCACCTAGCCGCTGGGCGCATCGCCGAAGCGGTGCCGCATTTTGAACGCGCAACCGAGGCCGGCTTTGAACTTGCCCACACCAACCTCGGCATCTGCCTAGCTCGGCTGGGCGACGTCAACCGGGCCCGCACCAGCTTCGCGCGAGCGGTCCTGCTGCTGCCGAAGGACTCGGTGGCGCGACAAAATCTCGCGGCTTGCAACGCGTTGGCCTGATTGGCCTGATTGGCCTGAACTGCGCCGGCAGCCCGTCACCGCACCGAGGCGGCGCCCGCGACCCCCAACTCGGCGCGACCGGCGGCGACCAGTTCATCGACGATCGCTGACAACTGCGCGCTTGGCGCCCAACCGATCGTCGCCCGCAAACGGACCAAGGATGGCACGCGCCGAATCGGATCCACAAAGCCAACCGGGAAGACCTCGGCAAACGGCACGCGCACGATGGGTGAACGACTGTTGGCGCGCTCGCGCACCAATTGCGCCAACTGCCAGACGGAGGTCTCGATTTCGCTGCCGACATTGAACACGCGGCCCGCGGCACCGGGCGCCATCGCCAAGTCTGCCAACGCCTTCACGACTTCACCCACATGCGCAAAGCAGCGCGTCTGCTCGCCGTCGCCGTACACCGTGATCGCATCGCCACGCAGCGCTTGCGCAACGAAGCGCGGCAGCACCATGCCATGGTCGCCACTCTGCCGCGGCCCCACCGTGTTGAACAAGCGCACCACCACAACCGGCAATCCGGTCTGCTCGGCGTGGCCAAACGCCAACCACTCGCCCATTGCCTTGGCGCACGCATAGCCGCCGCGCAACCCTTCGGTAGCACCGGGTCGCACCGGATCTTGCTCGCGGAATGGCACCTGACCATCGCCGTACACCTCACTGCTTGAGGTCAACAGCACCGGCACCTTGGCTGCCGCCGCGGCGGCGACGACGCGCTCCGTGCTGTGCAAGTTGCACTGCATCACGGCCAGCGGCTCCGTGGCCAGACGCTGCACCCCGACGACGCCGGCCAAGTGAAAGATGATGTCGGCATCCTGACACAGGCGAGCGGCGACGAGCGGGTCCGCAACCGACGCGACCGTGACGCGGAGTTTCGGGTGCGTTGCCACAGCCGCCAAGTTGTCGATGCAGCCGGTCGACAAGTCGTCGACGACGTGCACCGCATCGCCACGCCCCAGCAATTCTTCCACCAAGTGCGAGCCAATGAACCCTGCACCGCCAGTCACCACCGCTCGCACCGGGTGCAAGGCAAGCGGCGGCCTCGGGCAGGCATTGCGATCTTGGGGGTCTAATGGAGACTGGGAACGGGCCATCGACGATCTTGCGGAGGCAACTACCGAACGGGCAGCGTCGGCATCGGCACCCCGCGAGTCCATGTTGGGGTGCGCATTCCTCGGCAGCCCATCGACCGCCGTCAGATCGCGGTTATTCCCGACCCTTGCCTTGCCGCAGGGCTTCGAGCTGGCGACGCAACTCGGCCAACTCGGCACGCAGAGCGGCCAATTCGGCCTCGACGTCGCCTTCCTGCCGCGCGGTTCGCGGCTTCTCCCCCTTTGGCGCAACCGGCGTATCAGCCATCGGCGCCACGGTGATCGCGGCAGGCGACGACGGCGTGGGAACGGCACCCTCACCCGGTCGCGCACGCAAGGTCACCATGACCGACCGCGTCCCGGCGGCACCGGATAGCCCCACGGGCATCTTGGCGCCCACCTTGGCGGTGCCGAGCACGGCTTCCAGCGCCTCGAGACCATCGATTGCGCGATTGCCAAGGCTCGTCAACACATCGCCAACGGCGATGCCGGCGGCCTGAGCTGGACTATCGGGCAACACGCGATCGACGACCACCCGACCACCTGAGTCGCGCACGCTGACGCCCAAGAACCCCTTGTCGGCGGCAACCACCGCACTGCCCTCGCTCGGCCCCGGCGCCGGTTCGGAACTGGGCACCGGCGCCTGTGGCCTGGACGGCTTGCTTGCCGGTGGCGGCGAACCAACGGGCATCGCATCGGGGCGCTCGCCAAGGCGAACGACCACAAGCTGCTCCTGGCTGTTGCGGCGGACCTTGATGCTGAGGCGATCACCGGTTTTCGCGGCCTTGATGGCCGCGACGAACTCGTCGCGCGTCGGGGTCGCCACGTCGCCGATGGCGAGCAGCTCATCACCGGCTTGCAGGCCAGCTTTGGCTGCCGGTGAATCCGGGATCACTTCCAGAACGACGGCGGATTCCCGATCGTCGAGGTAGATACCGAGCCAGCCGTCGGCGGCGGGGCCCAAGAGGAGCAGAGAGAGAAAGGCGGGCATTGGGTGCATCGTCAAACTTCCTAAGGGTCCGCTGAACGGCGCTGGCAAGACTGTCTACGTGGCTGGCGGCGACAAACGAACGCACTGGGTGAACATTCCAGGATCGCCAAAGCCCACCCCAACTCTTGACCGCTGCCAACGCGTTCTCTAGAAACTTCGCCCTCCTACGGGCCCCCATCGTCTAGCGGCCTAGGATTCGTGATTCTCAGTCATGCGACAGGGGTTCAAATCCCCTTGGGGGTACCAGTGACGCTCGGCAGGTCAACCCTGCCGAGCGTTTCCTTTTTCCGTGCCGCGCGCACTAGCCTGTAGGGAATGGTCTGGTTACGCCGCGAAGACCACGAAGACCGGGAGCTGCGCTGGCTCAGTCCGTGGGCAACACCGAGCCGGAATGGCGGCTGCCGACGTCTGCCAGAACCCGAGGATCCGCTGCGGACGGTGTTCCAGCGCGACCGCGATCGAGTCCTGCACGCCACCGCCTTTCGGCGGTTGCAGCACAAGACGCAGGTGGTGGCGGCGTTCGAGGGCGACCACTTCCGCAGTCGCATGACGCATTCGCTGGAAGTGGCGCAAATGGCGCGCAGCGTCGCCCGCGCCCTGCGCTGCAACGATGACCTCGCCGAAGCGGTAGCCCTCGCCCACGACCTCGGACACCCACCGTTTGGCCATGTCGGCGAGGAGGCCCTGCACGAGGCCATGCACGCCCACGGCGGCTTCCGGCACAACGCGCAAGGCGCTCGCATTGTCGACTACCTCGAGGATCGCTACGGCCACGGCCACGGGCTCAACCTGACGCGGGCGGTCCGCACCAGTTTGCTGAAGGGGCGCATTCCCGATGGGTTCCCGGTCAGCCCCGACCTGATGCCGAAGGGCTCGATGCCGATCGAAGCGCACCTCGTCGATCTCTGCGACAAGATTGCCTACCTCAGCCACGACCTCGATGACGGTCTGCGCGCTGGGCTCTTCCGCGAAGAGGAAGCGGCTGGCCTGCGCCTATGGCAACTCGCGCGCGCCGCGGCTGGCGGCGACAATCGGCAGCGCATCGTGAGCGAAGTTGCGTCGCTGCTGATCCACGACCTCGTCGAGACCATCGACGCGGCAATTGCCGACGCTCCGAGCGGATCCGCGCCCCCGCGCGTGCAACACAGCAGCGCGATGACAGTGATGGCGCAGGAACTGCTCGAGTTCTTGCGGCTTCGCTTCTACAAATCGCCGCGGGTGCTGACCGTCATGAACGACGGGGCCGCGCGCATCCGCAAGCTGTTCTCGGCGCTGCTCGCCGACCAGGTCTCGATGCCGGAGTCGGCGCGCGCGCGCATCCCTCGTGACGGCTTGCATCGCACCGTCTGCGACTACATCGCCGGCATGACCGACCGCTACCTGCACCGCGCCACCGACTGACGGCAGCAGCTGTGCCAACAAAAACGCGCGGCCTCGGTTGACCCGAAGCCGCGCGCGGGTGGTTACCCCGAAAGGATTTGAACCTTTACAAACAGGACCAGAACCTGTTGTGCTACCGTTACACCACGGGGCAGCGTAAACCATTCACTTGAAAGAACTTCCGCGAGGCCACGCAAAGCGAAGCCTCGCGGATGGTTACCCCGCCTGGATTTGAACCAGGAACCAACAGGACCAAAACCTGCTGTGCTACCGTTACACCACGGGGTATTGGGGGCGGGAGTGTAGCGCGGGCCTGCCGCATGTCTACGACTTCCTGCCGCCTGCGCCGGGGGGCGTCACCCAGGTGCAGAAAGCGCGAGAGTCGGCTGCAAATCGCTCACCGGGCCCGCGCGGTCCCCACCGCCAACTCGCGTTCCACCGTCGCCCGGATTTCACCAAGCGTCTGACGGTGAACCAGCCGACCGTTCTCGAACACCGTGCGCAGCAGGTTCTGCTCACTCTGTTCTTCGGCGCGCGACACCGGGAAGTGCGCACGCAGTTCCCCCTCCGCATCACGTCGCACCGCGATCAGGCCACGGTGGCTGTTCTTTTTGCTGTCCGTGCGCGGCTGCTTGAAGATCTCGCGATCCTCCCCGTTCACGTGGCAGAACGTCGCCTTCATCGCGAACCCAAACGTGTCGCGCGTGACGTGCTGGTAGGTGTAGCTGCCGATCCCGAGCACGACATTGCTCGACGCGAAGCCCTTGTTGGCGAGACCGGCCAGGATCGCCGCTTGGCGTTCGAGCGTGATCGAGTCGCCGTAGATCGCGCCGATGTGCGAATCGAGCACCTTGTGACCGGTCGAGGTCGTGCTGCCACCAAAGATCTGCCACAGCAGTTCGATCAGGCCGCGCTGTTCGGGGCTACCCGATTCTGCACTCGGGTCGCCGACAAGGATGAGCACCGGATCCCCACTGTCGGGACGAATGACGAGCTTGCCGTTGCGGCCAAGGATTTCGTTCTTCAGCTGCGGCAAGAGGTCGGTGATGACGCGAAAGAAGTCCCACGTGTCGCTGACGACACTGACGATGCCCTGTGGGTAGACCTTGGTCAGCAGTCGCCGATAGGTCTCGAGTTCCGTCTCCTTGCCGCCGGCGCACATCACGGCGTGCTCGGTGGCCGGCACGCTGCCGCCAATCAGTTCGCGCGTGCAATCGGCGCCGTAGTACTGCTCAAGGAAGTCGATCGCTGGGATCGTGTCGGTGCCGGTGAATGACAGCAGGTGGCCAGCGCCACTCAGGCACGCGGCTTCGATGCCGAACATGCCACGGAACGAAAAGTCATGGCCCTGCCACGGCACAAATTCGCGCGGCGCACCGGTCTTCGCGGCCCACTGCTCGAATACGCGCCGGTACTGATTGGCGATCGTCGCCGAAGTGCATGGCCCCCACACGACCGCGCTCATCATCGTTTCGATGAAGTTGGTCAACCACGCAAAGCGCGGGTCGGTGTTCTCGATCGTGTGCGTCGGCACCTGCATGGGCACGCGCGTGCCTTCGGGCAACGCCTTGATGCGCAGTGGCAGGTGGCCGAGGTCGTGCAAGGCTTCCACGTGGTCGACCGGCACCGCGCCTTTGCCGAGCGAGTTGTCGAGGCGACGCTGGTAGGCGCCGATTGCAACCGCCTTTGGCAGCGCAAAGAAGGTGTCCTGGAACCGTCGCTGCAGGTACTCGGCGACAAAGTACTGCAGCCCGAAGAACACCACGTGCTCGACGTTCTCGATGCGACTGCCGCGAGGCGTGAAGTTCGAGTAGACGAGCGTGGTGCCGTCGGGAAACTGGCGGCGATGGTCGGTCTTATAAAAGTCCGTCAGGACCAAGGCTGGGATCATGTTCACCGCGAAGACTCCTTCGTCTGCAGGGGAATAGTCAGTTGGCGTTCATGCGTGTGGCAGTGTCGGAACGAGTCGGTGCTGCCCAGTGTCGCGAAGGTCCGCAACAGTTCGTCCAGGCCGCGGCTGTAGATGCCATGGCTGGTCCAGAGGTGCAGCGGCGTCGAGCCGTAGTGTGTTCGCAGCGCCTGCGCGACTCCGAAGAACGTGCCGCCGCCATCACAGATGTCATCGACGATGACGACCAGAGGGTCGGCACCGAGCGCGGTGGGGCTGTCCGTGTCGTCCACGACGAAACCCTGCAGCTTGCCGGTGACTGGATCGCGAACCTTGGCGCAGTGGATCACGCCAATCGGGCGGTCCGGACGCGCCAGCGCGTTGGCGCTCATCGTGGTGCGAGTGCGAGCGCCCTTGTCCGGCGCAACAAACCACACCGGGCGCCCCGGCTCGGCCCGCAACGTCGTCAAGTAGCGATCGAGGAACGGGGCCGCGGCGACGTTCGCCAGCTGGCCACCGGCTGCCGCGAACGCCGCCAGCGACGCCGGGGAGTGCGCATCGAGGGCCACGAACTCGCGCACGCCGCTGCTCACCAACAGCCGCGCCAGCACATCGATCGCGAACGGATCGCCGGGAACCGCGACCCGGTCCTGCCGCGCGTAGGGCAGGTACGGAACGCACACCGTCTGCACCTGAAGAGGTACCGCGGCGAGGTACATCAGCAGTGCGACCAAGTCCTCACTGCTTTGCACACGCGCCAGCAGACGCGTCGGCGCTGCAGTCAGGGTCGCGCGTACCCCGACTTCGCCGCCGGGATACCGCCAGATGCTCGCGAGTCGTTCATCAAACGTCGTGAAGTCGTTCATGCCTTCTTTCCCTTGCCACGGCCCGTGGCGCGAAAACGAAATAGCGCGGCCGGCCGATACGCCACGCCGCTGCGTTGTCGACCGGTCGCCGACAACAACCCTGAGCTCAAGAGTCGCCGACGAAACGAGTCCTTGTTGAGTTCGCGTCCGAGCACGGCTTGGTGCACCTCGAGCAAGTCGAGCAACGTGAACTGCGGCGGCAGCAGTTCGAAGCCGACGGGGGCGTAGTCGATCTTGCCGCGCAGGCGCTGCACGGTGGTGCCGAGAATGTCCGCATGGTCGAAGGCCAAGCGCACCGCCTTTTGGTCTTCGCCGACGACCTGCACCGCACCGCCTTGGTGCAAAGGCCATGGCACCACGATGCGCAAGAGCTGCAAGTCGTACGCCGTCATCACCGCTTGCAGCCGAGCGGCCGGGACCAGCGCGTAGTGGGCGACGCTGACGACGCGGCCGCGAGGGTCGCGCTTGACGTCGCCGAAGGTGAACAGCTGCTCCAAGAAGACATCGCGCAGCCCACACTTCTCGGCCAGCACGCGGGCAGCGGCGGCGTCCACCGCTTCGCGCACGCGCACAAAGCTGCCGGGCAAACTCAGGGCCCCAGCGAACGGTGCCTCGGTGCGACGCAACAGCAACGCGTGCAGGGCGCCCGCGTGCAGCGTGAGCAAGGCGATGTCGACCGCCAGGTGCGGGTGCGGGAAGCGATCGAGGCCTTCAACGGTCTCTTCCATGCATGTAGCATATATGCTGCTTGCCTGTAAGCAAGCCACTTCCTCTGACGGCCTGATGCCATCGCCTGGGCGCGCCCCACGCCCTCTTTGACGATGGCGACGGCCAAGGCCTCACGGCAGAACGAGAACGGCCAGCCGCGCTGACACGCCGGGGCGACTAGCGACCAAGCACTCGAGTTCGCCCGTGCGAAAGCTGACCGACGTCAGCGCGCCGCCAAGGCGTTGCCACGTGTGCAGCAAGTGCCCGGAGCGATCGTGCAGGCGCACCTTGCCATCGCGCGCACCCGACGCCAAGTGCCGCCCGTCCGCTGACCAGGCCAGACACGTCACCGCCGCGGTGTGGTCGAGCAGAGCTTGCGGCGGCATGTCCCCCACTGGGCAACCGAACAGCACCTTGCCGTCGTGGCCTGCACTCGCAAGCAACGAGCCGTCAGGAGAGAACGCCACGGCCACCGCCGGGCCGCCGTGGCGCCACCGCGTTCGTTGCTCATCGAGATGCGGCAGCGCCAGCGTCAACACCCGACCATCCGCGCACGCCGCGGCGGCCAAGGACGGCGACGTGACGGCCACCGCGTAGACCAGGTCTTCGGCGACCTGACGGCGAGCCAACACGCCCCCCGCACCCGTCAGCAACACCAACTCACCACTCTGCGCCGGCGCTCCCCCACCGACGAGCAACCAGGCACCCTCGTCCCCGGCCAATCCCGCCAGCGCGAAGGCTCGCACCCCAGGATCGGCGAACCAGCGCATGCCAGTCGGCGTCTGCTCGCCCACGCCCGCTTGCGAACAGGAAAACGTGCGCTGCCCAACCAGCGTGATCGCCGTGATCGGCCCCACGTGGTCGCGCCGACTGTGCATGCACGCACTGAGCGTCGCGAGCACGAGCCAACCCTTCATGTTCGCAGCACCTCATGCACCGGTGCTGCCTCGTCGGCGATCAGTCGCACTGGCCGACCATCGGCGGTGTGCAACACGAGGTCGGGGTCAAGGCCGAGTGCGGCCACCAGCGTCGCGATCACTTCGGCTGGCGCAATCGCACGAGTTGCGGGCTCTTCGCCGCGCGCATCGGTGCTGCCAACCACCGCCGGGCGTATGCCCGCCCCAAACAACAAGACGCTCTGCGCGCGCGGCCAGTGATCGCGGCCGCCGAGAGGATTGAGTCGCGGCGTGCGCCCGAACTCACTTGCCACATACACCAACACCGAGTCCTCGAGCTGCTGCGTGCGCAGATCGTCGAGCAGTGCGGACAGGGCGTCATCCAGCGCGCGCAACTTCGCTGGAAACCCATAGGTCAGCCCGGTCTTGATCTGAGTGTGGTGATCCCAACCGGTGTCGGTAACGAGCACCGTGCGCACACCGCCCTGCACCAGCCGCCGCGCCAGCAGGCACGATTGGCCGAGCCCGTGCCGACCATACGTCTGCCGCAAGGTCGGCGACTCGCCACCGAGGTCGAACCATCGCCGAGCTGCCGCATCGGCCGACAACCGCGCGGCCATGGCGACGAAGTGGTCGCGCTCCGCTTCCTGGGAGCCGCGCGGTGGTCCATCCAACGCATCGAGCGCCGCCCGCAACTCGTGCGCGCGCGGCCGCACCCGCTGCGGATCCGCGGCGAGATTGCGCACGGCAAAGTCGGCCGCGGCTGGATCTCCACCCACGACGAACGGCCCGCGCCGCCCCGGCAGGAACCCCGCACCCGCGTACTCGACAGCACGTGGAATCGCCACGTACGGCGGCAGCACCGTATTCTCTTCGTGACCAAACACCGCCCCAAGCGCCGGATGCACCAGCACCGGGGATGGCCGCTGGCCGGTCAGCAACAAGTGCGACCCACGATCGTGGTTGCCTTCGCCATGCGTCACCGATCGCAGCAGCGCGCAGCGATCGAGGCGCTGGGCCAACTGCGGCAAGTGCTCCGACACGAACACGCCATCCACTGCACTGCGCATGCTGCGCAGATCGCCGCAGATTTCGGGCGATGCCTCGGGCTTGCAGTCCAAGGTGTCGAGATGCGACATGCCGCCGTCGAGCCAGATCACGATCAGCGAACGGGGTCGGCCACGGCGCGCGCCGTTCGCGAGTTGCTGGCCGAGCAACGGCAACGCCGCGAGCCCACGGCAGAACTGACGGCGATCGAGGTTCATCGTCGGTGGCCGAACTCGCGGCCCGTGAGCAGAGCAAAGGCTAGATCGCGGAACGCCAACAGGTCGGCTGTGGCGACAGGCAGGAAGCGTTCGACTTCCGCGGCCCGCGGCGGCCGTGACAGCACCGTTCGCCACAATTCGACCAGGCGTTCCTGCGGTGTGCTGCCCAGTTCGAACGTCGCATCGATCGTGGTATGTCCAGCAGCCAACACTTCGTGCAGCAACGGACCGTTGCGCAACGCCAGTTCGCGCGCCAAGGGGCTCGTCGGCAGCGACGTCGACGGGGCCCGCCCGAGCACCGCGTCGACCGCGCGCACATAGGCATCCGGCGTCAGCGCCCGACTGGCGCGCGCCGCGAAGTGCGTGGCCGCTGGCCCTTCGTCACTCGCTGTCGGCGCCGCATAGGCAGCGGAGGTCACGATGAACCTCACCAAGGCCGCAAGGCTGCCTTCACCGCGATGAAACTGCTCGACGAGTGCCTGCAGCATGCTGGCCGCACACGGCGCATTGCCGAGGCGATGGTCGTCGAGCGGCTCGACGAGACCGCGGCCGAACAAGCTTGCGAACACCCGATTGCAGGCATTGCGAGCCCACGCGTCGTGCGAGCGGTCGACCACGAAGTCGGCGACGGCTTGCCGCAGTGCGACGCCCGCAACCGGCCCAGCGTTCGTTCCTGAGAGCGACAGGAATTGCGGCTCGACAGCTTTGCCGTCGTCGTTGTCAAACAACACTCCCGCCATGGTGCCGCCGGTTCCATCCGGTCGACGCAACGCGAAGCAGGCGCTAAAGGCGAGGTGCTCCGAACGGCGCCACCGATCCAACGGGTGATCGTGACAGCGCGCGCAACCGATGCGCATGCCGAGCAAGGCGCGGCCGACGTACTCCGCACGATCGCGTGGATCCCCGAGACTCTCGATCGCGCCGAGCGTGCCAAGAGCAACGCGGCGCGCCATCGTCGTCAGACTGTCTCCCTTGCGAATGCCCTCGACGAAGGCTGCCGCCATCGGCGTCTCGAACCACCGCGCCAAGTGCGCGCCCCAGACCTCGGCAAACTCCGAGCGCCCGACCAGTCGCGCCGCCGTCGCCGCCACGTCGGGATTCGCTGCAAACGCATCGAGTTCGTGCGGCGTGGGCGGCCGACCAACAAG
>CANEYR010000024.1 GCA_947444055.1 Planctomycetota bacterium | reverse complement strand
TGGTCGGAGCGACAAGATTTGAACTTGCGACCCCCTGCACCCCATGCAGGTGCGCTACCAGGCTGCGCTACGCTCCGACCCGGATCGAACGTGGAAGCCAGGGGCTTCCGGGGGAGGGGGCATGGTAGCGAGCGATCGCCGCGCGGCAAGACCGGAGACAAGCGGAGACCACCAGAGACACGCAGCGACAGACACAACCAAGGCACCGCGCGTCGGACCGAGTCTCCGTAGAGTCCCGAGCATGCGGCCCGTCGCCCTCACTCTTCTCCTCTCGTTCGCCGCTGGCCTCGCCCCCCGCCCCGCCCGAGCGCAGGAACCAGCACCAGCCCCCGCACCACCACCAACCCTGACCCTGCCCGCCTTCTGCGGCTACGCGCATCCGGATGCGAACGCGATGCACCGCGACGCCAAGGCCGGCACCGTGATCGAATGCCGCGGCGAGTTGGTGTTCTACATCGAGATCAACACACCCGGGAAACTGAGCGCGCGGCTCGAGCGCCTGCCGGACGCACCGGCGACCGAGATCCGGTTGTCGTGCGGCCCGCATCCGTCCGATGTCACAACGGCGAGCACGGCGATGTCGGCTCGGGCTGGCGGCGTCGAACTCGACATGGGCACGTTCGGCCTGCACCAACCCGGCATGCTGCGGCTCACCCTCGCGACCACCGACCAGAGCCCGCTGCGCCTGTTGAAGGCGCTGCATCTCAGCGGCCCCGCCATCGCCGGCGCCAAGGTCAGCATGGTCGAACGGCGCAACGCCTCGTCCGTGCACCTGTCATACGACGTGCCCGCGGCCCAGCGCGACGACGTCCAGTGGTTCTACTGCGAACTGACGCCGAAGACCGACCCACTGTGGACCTACTACATGGCGACCGGTTGGCAACGCGGCTACTTCGGCATGCAAGTCAACTCCGAGACCGAACGCCGCGTGATCTTCAGCGTGTGGGATGCAGGCGGCGAAGCGAAGGACCGCGACAAGGTCGGCGCCGACGACCGCGTGCAGCTGCTGGCGAAGGGCGACGGCGTGCATGCGAGCGACTTCGGCAACGAGGGCACCGGCGGCCACAGCCACCTCGTGCACCCCTGGCGGCTTGGCGACACGTTCCGTTTCCTCGTGCGCGCGCAAGTCGACGGCACGCACACGACCTACACCGGCTGGTTCTGGTTCGCCGAGCGCGGCGAACACGGCGAATGGGGGCTGATCGCGAGCTTCAAGGCGCCGAAGGACGGCAAGTACCTGCAGGGCCTCTACTCGTTCAGCGAGAACTTCAGCGGCAGCAACGGCGACCGCTTGCGCGAATGCGCCTACGGCAACGTCTGGGCGCGCACTCGCGGTGGCGAATGGCTGCCGCTGCGCACGGCGAAGTTCACCCACGACGGCCACGGCAACCAGCACCGCACCGACCGCCAGGGCGGCGTGCGCGACGGGCGGTTCTTCCTGCGCCACGGCGACTTCGCCACGACGTCGATGCGACGCGACACGGCGCTCGCCTTGCAGGGAGAACCTGGCCAACCGCCAGACTCCTTGCCTGCGGCTCGTTAACCGGGCGCGCCGGGAAAATCACAGTCGGCTTCGTCCGCTGCGGTAGGGCGACGGGGCGTAGCCTGCCCCGCTTCCCAACCACTCTCGAGAGGTCCTCCCCATGAGCACGCAAGCACCCTGGCCAGGCCGCTTCGTTTGGCACGACATGATGACCACCGACGCCAAGAAGACGCAGCAGTTCTACTGCTCGCTGTTCGATTGGCAGATCCAAGAGATCCTATGGAGGGATGCACCTATCGCATGATCATGGTCGGCCCCGGCCCGATCGGCGGCATCGTTGAAGAGAAGAACATCCCCGTGTCCCATTGGATGCCCTATGTCGCCGTCAACGACGTCGACGCCGCGGCGAAGAAGCTGCAGCAACTCAAAGGCACTGTCTGCGTGCCACCAACGGACATCCCTGGAACTGGCCGTTTCGCGGTCGTCGGCGACCCGCAAGGTGCGTACTTCTCGCTCTACAAAGGACTGCCCGAGTCCGCCGGCGCCGATCCGGACCAGCCGGTTCCTGGCCGCATCTGTTGAAACGAACTGCTGTCGACCAACGACGGCGCTGCCCAGCAGTTCTACACGACGATGTTTGGCTGGAAGGAGATGGCCAAGGACCTCGGGCCGATGGGCACGTACCGCGTGCAGATGCTCGGCGACAAGCAGGCGGGTGGCATCATGAAGAACCCGATGAACGGCGCGCCTAGCTGCTGGCTCGTCTACTTCTTCGTGACGGACCGCAAGCACTCGACGGAGAAGGCGAAGAAGCTCGGCGCCCAGGCGCTGATGGAGAACGCGCCGATCCCCGAACTCGGCGCCTTCTCGATGTTCACGGATCCGGTCGGCGCGACGTTCGCGATGTTCCAACCAAACATGTCCGCTACCGGCAAGTGCTGAGGATCCGCATCCTGCTCACGGCCGTTCGGTAACTGGTCGTGACACCGGCGGCGGCAACGCCGCCTTGGCGCCGCCGACCGCTTCGCCGGCCAACAACGCCGCGACGTCACGGTACGCATAGACAACCGGGGCCTTGTCCTTGGCGAGCCCACCGGTATCCGCCGTCGGACCATACGTACTGTGCAGACTGCCGCCGAGCATGCGCAGCAAGGCACTCTGCTGGCCACGATGGTGCGCGCTGTGCGCGATGCGCCGAACCATGATCCACGTGCGCGATCGCTTGGTTTCGAAGAACGCGACCGGCTCTTCCCACCACGCGTCGTCTTTGGCTGCTAGCGCTTGTCGCCGTTGCTCCGCCGTGCTCGCGTAGTGCCGCAGAAAACCAAGTCGCGTCACCTCCGTCGGCAGCACGTCCCCGGGCACCGCGATGGCGAACATGCCCACAAACCAGCCATTCTCACTCTGGCATTGATGGACCATGTGCTCGCGCAGGGAACGGCCACGCGGATCGCCAGCGCGCGGTCGCACGTCAAGGTCGCCGTCGGCGGCCATCGCCCACACGGACAGCACCTTCAGGATCTCGGTCGCGTAGGTGTCGACAAGGAACGCATACCGGCTGCTCATCGACGCATGGTCCGCCGGGCACCGCATCGCAGCAATCGCAGGTTTGCTGATTTCAACGCGACGCCGCGATCAAAGCCTGCCGCGATCAAAGACTGGTGCGATCGTGGCCGACTGCGTCCTCGGAGAATCCCACGAGGCCAAGGCCGGTCGCAAAGAAGAAGCGGTACTCGCGTTGCCCAACGCCAAGGTCCTGCCGATTCCACGCCAGCGTCACGCGCAAGGTGATGACGTCGTAGAGCAGTCGCCCCGCCACGAGCCGTGGCTCCGCCCAACTCCACGCGCTGAAGGCAGTGATCTGGCCCCCGACCGGCAGCGACGTGAGCGGTCGCCGTACCTCGGTATTCATCGTCACCGCGCCGCCTGGCATCCCGGAGTTGGCGCCAAACCACACGTCCACCGGCGAGATCCACGTCTCACGCCATTCCGCCGTGACGGACTCGCGGCCGACCCACTTGTTGTTGGCGATGTAGAGCAGGTCGTCCGTCTCGGGCCCGCGAATGCGCCAACGGCTGGCGGTTGGTTGATAGAACGGCGACTGCGTCGGCACCTCTTCCACTGAGAAGGTGTAGCCATCTGTCAGAGCGACGGTGGTGCCTTGCACTGGCAAATAGCTATCGAGATTGGCGACGGGTCCCTTGATGACTTGGTACTGACTGAGATTGCGCACCGGAAACTCGATGAACCCCACGCGCGCATCGACCACCGGCGGGTCGTAGTCGATCGGAAAGCCATTGCGCACTTCGCGCGCCCGCACGTTGCCGGGGCCGGTATTGAAGATGTAGGACGGTCGGTACGGCACCCGCAGCGTCGCCAGCTCATCGAGCCGCAGCCCCGCCGGTTCGAGTGCGAAGGGTTGGCCAGGCGGCAACACGATGGACGTGCCGAACGTGCCAGGGGCTGGGTTCTGCGAGACGTCACGCACCCGCACGGCGGTCGGCACGGCCAGCGCCCCGGCTGGGATCGTCAGGCGCAAACCTGCCTGCCAACCCGCGTCGACCGTGATCACGCCGCCTTCCGGACCGATGGTCGCCGACGCGATCACCGGCGTCGAAATCGTCGAAGAACTCGAACTACCACACCCCACGGTGCAGCACGCGAGCAGCAAGATTGGGCAGGCTCTCATTGCCGAAGAGTAGTCAGCAAGCTGCTGCCCGTAACGGCGGGACGCCATGCGGACCGCAATTTCAGCCCGCCGCCGGTCGTTGGCCGCAGGGTTCGCCCTTCTCGGCAAAGCCCTCGCTGCCTACCCTCTGCTCCCCATGACGCCCGCCGTCACCATCGATCCGACCCAACTGCGCGACCACAGCCAAAAGGCCCTGGCCGGCGGCCAACTCACGGCAGCCGAAGCGCTGCAGCTCTACCGCGGCCTTGACCAACCCTCGCTCGGGTTGCTCGCCAACGACGTGCGGCTGCGTCTCAACCCAGCCGACGCCGACGGCAAAGTGCGGGTCACTTACATCGTCGACCGCAACCTCAACCCGACCAACGTCTGCATCACCGACTGCGGCTTCTGCGCGTTCTATCGTTCGCCCGGCGACGCCGATGCCTACATCCTGTCGCGCGAAGTCATCTATCAGAAGGTCGATGATCTGCTCAGCAAGGGCGGCATCCAGTTGCTGCTGCAAGGCGGCCACCATCCCCGCCTCAAGACGGATTGGTATGCGGAGCTCTTCACGGATCTGAAGCAGCGCTACCCACAAGTGTGGATCCACGGCATGAGTCCGCCCGAGATCACCCATTTGAGCAAGCTGGAGAAGCGCCCCGTGCGCGACATTCTGGTCGCCCTCAAGGCAGCGGGACTCGACTCGATTCCTGGCGGCGGCGCCGAAATCCTGGTCGAACGCGTGCGCAAGGTGATCGCGCCGAAGAAGGCCACCAGCGAAGAGTGGCTCGAAGTCATGCGGCAATGGGCCAGGCTCGGCGGCAAGGGCACTGCGACGATGATGTTTGGTCACGTCGAGAGCGACGCCGAACGCATCGAGCACATGACGCGAATCCGCGACTTGCAGGCCGAGACCGGAGGTGTGTTCACTGCGTTCATTCCGTGGACGTTCCAGCCGGACAACACACCCAAGGGCAAAGTGTTTCTGGTCGAGCGCGGCGGTGCCAAGGCGACCGTGGCCGAGTATCTGCGCACCCTCAGCATGGCCCGGCTCTACCTCCAGAACGTGCCGCACATTCAGTCGAGCTTCGTCACCCAGGGCATGAAGACGTGCCAGGTCGGGCTATCGATGGGTGCTGACGACTTTGGCTCGGCGATGCTGGAAGAGAACGTCGTCAGCTCGGCGGGCTGCACCCATCCGACGTCGATCCCGGAGATCGAGCGGCACATCAAGGATGCCGGCTTCGTGCCGCAGCGGCGCAACATGATGTACCAACCGGTGGAGACGCCAGCGACCGACCGGTTCGGCAATGCGGCCAATCAAAAGAAGGCCATCGTCTCCAAAGTCGAGGCGTAGTTTGGTCCCTTGGGTTGGTCCCTGGGGAAGTCTGGTCCTGGCGTAGTCTGGTTCGGGGAATTCTTGGCGAGCGACGAACGCGTCATCGCAGAAGCAAGCGGACGGCTTGGCCAGTAGCCTGCGCGGCGCATGAGCGACCCTCAGAAGGCCATCCAGGCCCAGTTAGCCAACATCGTCGAGCGCACCGGCAAGTCGGTTGCGCAGTTGCACGCGTTGCTCAGCAAGAGCGGCCGACAAAAGCACGGCGAACTGGTGACGTTCCTGAAGAAGGAACTGCATATGGGCCACGGTGATGCCAACACCGTAGTGCACACGTTTCGCGACGCGGCTGCCGCGAGCAGCGACGCCGCGGCGCCGACCGCAACCACCTCGACGAGTCAGGATCCGCTGGCTGGCATGTACGCCGGCAGCAAGGCACCGCTGCGCGCTCTGCACGATGCGGTGATGGCGCAGATCGAACGCCTCGGCAAATTCGAAGTCGCACCCAAGAAGGCCTACGTCAGCCTGCGCCGCAAGAAGCAGTTCGCGATGGTCGGCCCGGGCACGAAGGGGCGCTTGGAGATCGGACTCAACATGCGCGATGTCGAAGCGACCGACCGACTGGTCGCACAACCGGACGGCGGCATGTGCCAATACAAGGTGCACGTCAGCAACCTCGCCGAAGTCGACAAGCAACTGCTCGTCTGGGTGCGCACCGCCTACGACGGCGCTGGCTAATCGATGCGAACGGCCTTCACCGTCGCGCTGCGGACCGAGATCACCGCGACCTCGCCGTGGGTGCCAATGCGCATGGGCGCTGGCATCGTGCAGATCACCGGCGAGCGGCCGGCCGATCCCTCGGTGCGCTTCGCGGCGATGGTCTTGGCCGCGACCAGTCCGTAGTTCGGTTCTCGCCAGACCGCAACACGTCGTTACGGGATCGAGGCACCAGACGGATCGCCATAGGGTTTCATTGTTCGGCGCCTTGATTAGCTTCAGCGCGTTCTCGTTCGTCGGCTAACCCGACACCTCTATCAACCCGAGTAGACCATGCATCGTTTTGCCTCTTTGCTCACCCTGGCGGCCATCACCGCGACTGCCGCCGCCCAGACCATCGTGATCCCCAATGGCTACGCCGCTGTGGAAGGCGCTAGTGCCAACGCGTTCCCGTGGGGTCGCACCGGCACCGGCCTGATCGAACAGATGGTGTACGACAGCACCCACTTCACGGCTCAGGGCATCAACTTCCCGATCCTGATTACCGGTTTGAAGTGGCGCCCAAACACCAACGTCGCGCTCGTCGCATCGAGCTACACGGCGGGCTGCTCAGTGTCGCTGTCGACCTGCCCATTCGATCAGGCCGCCGTGTCGACCACGATGGCCAACAACCGGGGCGCGAACTTCGCCACCGTGTTTAGCGGTCCAGTGTCGTGGGGCGCCCAGCCGGCCCAAGTTGGTCCGACGCCGTTTGGCATCAGCGTGCCGTTTACCACCCCCTTCCTGTACGACCCCAGCCTCGGTGGTGACCTCAACATCGAATGCGATCTGCCGATCCAGACCTTCACCGGTGCTGGCCCGCAGCTCGACGTGGTGATCGCCGCCCCGCTCGCCAGCCGCACCTACATCAGCACGGGTTATCCCGGCACCGGGATCGGCGTCATCGGCCTCAACCACGGCGTCGTCGTCGAAGTGACCTACGTGCCAGCATCGGGTCTCTACGCCGGCTTCACTGCCAACGTCACGAGCGGCACCTCGCCACTCGCCGTCACCTTCACGAACACTTCGTTCTCCAGTGATCCAGGTGGCATCACGAGCTGGGCATGGGACTTTGACGGCGATGCCGTGATCGACTCCACACTGCAGAACCCGCCGCCCTTCACCTATACGACCTGCGGCGACTTCAACGTTTCGCTGACGGTCACCGACGCGACCTTCCCAGCGAGCACGCTGACGCGCACGGCCTACATCAAGACGGACAACATCGTCGCCAACTTCTCGTACGCGCTGCTGGCCCCGCCGAACGTGTTCCAGTTTACGGACCTGACTACGCCCGCCGCGACGTCGTGGGACTGGGACTTCAACGGTGACAACATCACCGACTCGACCGCGCAGAACCCTGTCACCGTGTTACCGCAATGCCAAGCGGCCAACGTTCGCTTGATTGCTTCGCGGCTCTGCCGCACGAGCACAGTGACGAAGACCGCGTTCGCTGCCCCGAACACGCTCTCGACTCCGTTCACCGCGAACAACGGCGGCGCCAGTGGCTGGACCGTCATGTTCGATGCCAACGTCACCAACCCGCAGGGCATCAACATCTGCGGCATGGACCACAACACCGGCACGACGGTGGTTGGCACGCCGTTCACATTCAATGTGTATGTGACGCCTGGCACCTACGTCGGCAACGACAACAACATCGCGCCTTGGCGACTGGTCGGCAGCGGTGCGGGATTGTGCGCCGGTAACAACGTGCCGTCGACGACGGCCTTGGCAACGCCGCTCTATCTGCCTCTGGGCAGCTTCGGCATCGCGATCAACTATGTCGGTTGCTCGCCGCGCTACACCAACGGCCCCGCCGGTCCGTACAGCAACGGCGATGTCACGCTGACTCTCGGCGCCGTGCGCTCGACGTTGTTCAACGCCGGCTCCTTCTTCACGCCACGCGTGTGGAACGGCGCGCTGCACTACGACACCACGGCGACTGGCGGCTCGGCCGGCTACGGCTTCTTCGGCCCTGGTTGCGCGGGCACGCTCGGCATCACCAGCCTGGTGAACACCACGCAGCCGACGATCGGCGGCACGCTGTCGGTCAACCTCAACAACCTGCCATTCGCGTTGGCGGTCATGGTGCTTGGCACGAGCAACACCATCTCGGGCTTTGGCCCGCTGCCGTTTGACCTCGGCATCATCGGCGCGCCGGGCTGCCCGCTGCGTGTCAGCCTCGACGCGACGGAGACCGTGGTCGGTGCGGGAACCACTGCCACGTGGAACTTCAACATCCCGAACATTGGTGGGTTGCTCGGTGTGCAGCTCTACAACCAAGCGGCGACGTTCGATCCAGCGGCGAACGCCTTCGGCTTCGTCACGTCGGACGCGTCGGCGTGGGTGGTCGGCCTCTGAGCCCACCCCCGCTCCGGCGGCTCCAGCGGTCGTGATGGCATGACCGCTGGAACGCAGCGAGGCCCGTCCTTCACGCGAAGGACGGGCCTCGTTTCGTTGGGACAGCCCTTCTTCGCGACGCTACGGCAGGATGGTGAAGGAAGGGTTGCTCAGCTGGAACCCTTCCACCGGGTCGTAGGTCACGCCCTGCCAAGTCGCGCGCACGCCAAGCAACGGCACCCCGGCCGGCGTCTGGATGTGCCACACGAACGGAGCCGTGGTGAGCACCGCCGCCACCAGACCACCAACCGTCACCGGATCGAGCCACACGGCGTCGTCGAAACCAGGTAACTGCACCACGGGCCCTGGCAACGCCAACGCAATGGCCGCCAAGTGTCCCGCCGGGCCATACAGCCTGGCGAAGTACTGATCACCGGAGAGATTCGGCACCGTCGTCAGCCGCGGCATCGTCCGCATGGTCGGCAGCATCGCGGGGGGAACGTCCGGCAAGCCGCCGCTGAACACCACGCTCGGCTCGTAGCGCAGCCCGCCCGTGCCGACGATCGCACGCCCCTGATTGGTGCCACCGTTCACCGTGGTCACGCCGAGCAATCGCAGTTGGCCATTCGTCACGGCGATGCCTGCGGTCGCGTTCGGATACGGGTTGGCACCGCCGCGCACTTCGCAGTCGACCAGTTGCAGCGTGCCGCCGGTCTGCGTGATGCCAGCGTTCACAGTCGTCACCGACGTCGGGTTGCCGCGACCGATCTGGCACGCCTCAAACACCACGTTGCTGTTCGTCAACGTGACCTCGAACATGCCGTTGCCTGGCGAGGCGCCAAGGCCGTAATTGCGAACGGCGACTTGCTGGCAATTGGCGACACCCAATCTCTGCACCTGTTGCGGTGATTGGTAGCAGCGGTCCACGAAGATCGGCCCCACGCAGTTGGAGAACGACCACACGCCACCACCACTCGCACGCACATGGCGCAGCACGACGGTCTGGTTAGCAGCGAGACCAGAGATCGTGACGTTCGCACCCGGCGTCAAGGCCACGCCAAAGTCGCCGAGGATGCGCACCGTCTTGTTGATGGCGAAGCCCCCGTAGGTGCCTGGCCGCACATACAGCACCGCGCCGTTGGGCACCGCGGCGACCGCGGCAGCGATCGTCGTGTAGTGAGTGCCTGGTCCATTGTTGATGTCGACTAAGAACGTCTGGCTCGACAGCAACGAACCAAGGACGAGAACGCAGGCGGCGCGGGCGAATGGCATGAGAGTGATCCGCAAGGAGTGTGCCTGCGAAGTCGGCGCCCGACCATGGTCGTCAGCTTCGATCCCGACCTCTGAGCTGAGACTGAGCTGTCGCCAACACGACGGTGAGCGTCGGCAGGCCGCCGCCTGCCGCTCAGCGGGTGGGGTATTCGCCTGATGCCGTCAGCCGCTGGCTTCGCCACGGCCCGCCGCCGCCAGCGCCTGCCATAGCGGACACGCCGCGCGCTCGACCACGTCACCGTTGCGATAACGCGCGAGCAACCGCCGCGACTGCTCCGCCAGCTCGCGCCGCACGTCTCGCCGCCGCCCCTTCACGCGCGCAATCCTCATCGAGTCGTAGCTGGTCGTCTGGTGCCGCAGCCACGCGATGACGGCCGCCGCCGCGCGCTCCGCAACCGGAATGCGTTCGGTGCGCGCCACGGTGCCACTGCCGACCGGCGTCGCGTGCGCCGTGACCGCCGTCGCCAGCTGTGCTTCGAGCTCGGCGTGAACTGGCGCGAAGTGCAAGAACTGCAGCACGGCACCGCGGAAGTCTTCGACGTAGGCAACCTGCTTTTGTTCACGACGCGCGCGACCGGCCGCGAGCTGCTTTGCATGTGCTGGCTGCAACCGTTCCTCTGCGAGCTGCGCGCGCAAGCGGGCGATGCGTTCGGCCGGCGCCCACACCCCGTGCCCAAACACTTTGCGGCCCTTCTTCTCGGACACCGTCCAACACGGCCCCTCGACTTTGACGCGCCGCGTCAACGCCGCATCGCCCGGCGGCAACAGCTCCCAATCATCGGGCACCCGCAGTTGGCCTTGTGCCGTGCGCACCGTGCGAGGGTTGAGACCGGGCGCGACCTCGCGGTGCTGGAGCGGCATGGCGCTGATGTAGCGCGAGATGTCGCGATGAGGAAGTGTCGCCTTGGCGCCGAGGCCTCGCGTGTCAGCCAACCAGAGCAGCGATGGCGCGCGCGGACTTGAGGTTGCGCAACGTCACGATGCCGCCGACCACCCGATCGAGCACCGCCGACGTCAGCTTCGCGCGCGCCACGCCGCCGACAAAGTCGATCCACATCGCTTGCTCGCGAACGATCACGCGTTCCCCGGCGGTGCAGTACGCCGTCAGCTCGTTCGCCATCGACGCCCGCAACGGCTCGCGGCTGTAGCCCACATGCACCAGCTGCGGCCGCTCCGTCGCGGCCTCGGGAAACGGACATGCGGCCACATCGCGGGCGAACTCTTCCCCGCGGCGGATCACCACCGGCACCGTGAAGTCGAACTGCTCCGCGAGGGCTCGCTCAAGCTGCTTGCTGGCGCCGACGACGTCGACCACAGCCGTGAACACCAGATTGCCGCTCTGCAAGTAGGTGGCCACGTCGGTCCAACCCAACTGCATCGCCATCGCGCGCAGACTCGCCATCGGCACCGCCTTGTTGCCGCCCACGTTGACGCCACGCAGCAGTGCGACTAGGCGAGCACTCGTCGGCGGCCCAATCTTGCGGGCCGGCATCACTCCGCCACGGGTCGCACCAGCCGCAGCTCGTGATCGGCGACGAACAAGCGCTGCTCCAAGGCGCGCCCCAACTCGGCCATCGTCGTGACCTTGCCCTTACCGACCTTCTTCATTAGCGCATCCACTTCCCGCGGGGCCGCGATCACGATCGTGCCAACTCCCCACTGCTTGTGATTGCGCGGCGGAATCGGCACGACCTTCGGCAGGCCATGATCGTTCTGCAGCTTCTCGGCGAACGTCTTCTTGGTCTTCTTCATCGCGGGGCGCGAGTCTAGCGCGCCCGGCCCGTCACGCATCCGACAGCGAACGTCGAACCTCGGCGCGGGCCGCGTAGAGGTCGTTCAGCCAGAACCACAGCACCGCCGCCGGCAACACCGCGATCACGATCGCCGGCCACAGGTCGGCCCATTCACGCCGTTCGGAGGCATCGACCGCCAACGGGATCAAGATCGTCATCGCCTGGACGACGAGCAAGCCGAGGCTCCACCACAAGGCCGTGGTAGAGCCATGCAGTGCCCCGCGCATGGCGTCGCGGTCGCCGCGCTGCACCGCGCCGCGCAGCAACCACGTCAGCACCAAGGTGCTACCGAACAGCGCGGCGAGCAGCGCTTGCACACCGATCAGCAGCAAACGCGCCGCGGCCTCCGGCGAACCGTCGTCAGGCGCAGCGGCGAGCGCGGCGTGCCCGCAAGCGAAGGCCATGGCCACCGTCGCGAGCGCGCCGAAGATCGCACCACGCCGCACCGCCCGCTGCGCATGCGGAAAGTGCCCTGCTCGAAGTCGGTCGTTCACCAACCGATCCGCGCCCACAAACCGTTGGTCAAGTCGACACCGATCGCCGACTGCGTCGGCGCGTAGAACGCCTGCAGCGCGATCGCCTGGTTCCAGGTGCGCAACGTGCCACCGGTCGCGGGACTGAACGAACGCACCATCTGGTTGTTCGCTTCACCGACCAGCACCTCGTTGCGGCTGTCGCCAGCCATGTTCGCCGCCGCGATCGCAACGCCGCCGAACGGGATCGCCACCAGCACAGGCGGGTTTGCAAGACGCAGGATCTCGGTGCCGCCAGCCTGCAACCGCGCCAGCTCGGTAATGCCGTCGCCGTTCTGATCGCCAATCGCAATCAGGGCGTTGCCGCCGCCGAACGTCAGCGGGTAGGTCGCGAACGGCGCGCCGTCGCCATCGAAGTCGGCGCCGACCGCCACCATCCCGCCGGTGAGTCCGCCCGGGGACGGTCCAAAGGTGGTGGAGAGTGCTTGTTGCGCGGTGGCGCAGGCGATCAAGAACGGCAGGGTCGTGGCGGCGAGGCGGAGCATCGGCGCAAGATACCAAGTGGCTTCGATCTCGCGCGACGTCGAGCAGTCGGCCGACGGGGCGTTGCTCGCAGACCTCGGTTCAGGCGCCCTTGTACGCCAGCACCGGCCGCAGCCGCCGCACGATGCGAACGAGATCTCGCTGCGCTCGCATGACCGCACTGATGTCCTTGTAGGCGGTCGGCGCTTCGTCCAGCAGACGGCTTGCGAGCTGGCGTTCGAAGAACACCGCGGCGAGGTCACGTTCCAAATCACGCCGGGAGATCGTTCGCATCGCGTCTCCGCGCGCAAGGCGGCGGCCAGCGCCGTGAGAACTCGAGCACAGCGAAGCGGCACAACCACGACCGGCGACGTGGAAGGACCAGCTTCCCATGGAGCCCGGGATCACCCCCGCTTCGTCGGCGCGCGCGGACGAAGCGCCTTTGCGATGCACCCACAGCCAGACGCCGTCGTGCTCTTCGCGCCGGACGAAGTTGTGCACAACGTCAAACCAAGTGTCCCAGACAACGTCGGCCGCCAGCGCATCGTGCAGCGCGCGCGCGGCGGCTTCGGCAATGGCGCGCCGGTTCTGCTGAGCGAACGCAATCGCACAGTGATGGTCAGCGAGGTAGCGACGACCCGCGCCCTCAGGATCGAGGGCGAGCAAACCCTTGCCGACCGCTTCGCCCGCAGCGAGATGGTGATCGCGCACCGCCGGCCCGAGCGCGCGCGAGCCGCTGTGCACCATCAACCACAGTTGCCCCTCGTCGTCGGCTTGCACTTCGAGGAAGTGGTTACCGCGACCGAGCGTGCCAAACTCGATGCGCACATCACGCGCCACCCGCTTCTGCAACCCGGCGTCGGACAGTTCGCCAAGCTCGACGTCGCGCGGCACCCCCGGAGCCGCGGCGAGGCGTTGCAACGCCTGCGCCACGATTCTGGGCAATGGTTCCGCCAACCAGCGATGCACGACAGTCATCGTGCACCTCCAGCCGGCAGAACGGTGAAGGACAGCTGCGGCACACGACGGCGATGGACCGTCTCGGCCACCGCTTCACGCAGGAATCCGCGCGCGCGATCAAGGGCTGTCAGAGCTGCGACCAAACCGTGGCCGCACGGATCCTGCATCACGACGAGCACTTGCCGGTCGTCCTGCATCGGCTCGACGCGGTCGAGCATGAGGTCCATCAGGACCGGATCGGAGGATGTGCCCAGTGCGTACGACAACGCGTCGTGCACCTGTGCACAGAGTTGGAGGGTTTTCGAAGACGACCGCCCTCCGCGGTCATTGGACGAACGCATCTGCTGGAGGAGTCGGCGTGCGCGGGCACGCCCGAAAGGAACGGGTTGCGGACAAGTCGACGCTCAAACCCGGCCGCCGCGCGTTCTCAGTCGCGCGAGAACCGGGAGGCGGACACAGCTGTGCAGATGCGGTGCATGGTGGCCTCCAGGAAGGCGCGGCAAGGTAGCGCACGCCTCTGATTGCACAAGGCCCCCACCGTTCTCACGTGGTCGCCGCAACGAAGTGAGATGTAAGGTGATCATGTGCGCACCGACCCTGGTGCACTTTCCCACGCGAGGATCCGGCGAAGTACACGACGCCATTTTCAACTAGCTCTCGAGCGAGCGGCCATCGCGAAGGACGCAGGGCCGCACTCGATGCTGGTATGCTGCTTCGATGGCCGACCCGCTCGCTCGAATCACCCATGACCCCAACGTGATGGGTGGCAAACCATGCATCCGTGGGATGCGCATCACGGTTGGCACGATCGTCGGACTGCTGGCGGCTGGTCGGTCGATCGAGGAAGTGTGCAAGGCCTATGAGCTGCTCGAACGCGATGACGTGTTCGCCGCGCTGTCCTTCGCCGCCTGGCGATCCCAGGAAGTCGACCTGCCGCTCCGCGCTTCATGAAGATCCTGGTCGACGTCAACCTGACCATGGACTGGGTTCGCTACTTCGCGCAAGAAGGCATCGAGGCGCGGCATTGGACAGAGGTCGGGGATCCACGCGCTGAGGACGCGTTGATCATGTTGTGGGCCCGCAAGGCCGGCTTCGTTGTGTTCACGAACGACCTGGACTTCGGCACCATGCTGGCGTTGGCCGGCGACACCGGGCCAAGCATCTTCCAGATCAGGACCCAGGAGGTCCTGCCCGTCGCGATCGGATCCAACGTGCTCGCCTTGTTGCGAGCACATGCTGACTCACTCGACAAGGGCGCAGTGATCGTGGTCGATGAGCGCGGCGGGCGAGTTCGCTCGCTGCCGATCCGCACACGCAGTTGAAGCGTGCCGCTGCACTGCTTCGCCATTCCACCAAGATGCAGCAAGGGGCATTCCGAGTCTCGATTCGGCCAAGCTGCCGGATCGCTGGCTGGATCACAGGCCCCCACCATCCTCACGTCCTCACCGCAAGGAAGTGAGATGCGTCCAGAAGTCCTTCTCGAACAGCTCCCAGTCCATACCAACAAAGGCCGCATCGAGCGCGGCGTGCGTGCCCTTCGCAATGCGCAGCTCGTTCCAGAGCTTGTCGAACAGCACCGTGTACTTCGCCGGTCCCTTGCGCAGGAAGTGCACCAGCGCCCAGCCTTGGGCATAGCGCAGTTGCGCGTTCGCATAGAAATCACCATCGGCGCCGTAGGCAAAGTCCTTCAGCTTCGGCAGTGCTTTGCGACTGCGCACCAACGTCGCGATGTGATCGGTGCGCACCTGACCACCTTGCAAGCGACTGTGCACCCGTTGTGCCGTCTCCCAAAACTCGGCGGTGCCTTCGTTGAGCCACGTCGGCGGGTTGTCCATGATGCGATCCAAGAACTGGTGGAACCCCTCGTGCCGGATCGTGCGCACCATGTCCTCGCGGCGCGGCAGGTTCCAGATCAACAACTGCTTGAGCACCGGCGTGTAGAGCCCGGCCGAATGGGACACCGCCTCGCCAATGATCGCCTTGTTGTATTCCTGGTAGCCGCTCTCGCCGGAGAACAGGAACACGCGAAAGCGCGGCAGACTCCGGTCTTCCTTGATCCAAGCCAACTGCGCCATCAGATCGACGTAGGACTCCTCCAGCGTGCGGCAGGCATCCATGCAGACTTTCAGGTCGATGTCGGAGGCAACCTCGTAGTGCTGGCTCTTGAAGGAGAATCGACGCGGCCAACTTGGACCACGCGCCGCCATCGCGAGCGTCGTCTCGAGCTTCGCGACCTCGTCCCACAGCCCTTGCTTCGTCTTCGCATCACGTACGACACGCCGCGCTTCGTCCGTGCGGTTTTTGCGCATGAGCAACACGCAGAGCTGTTCGTGCACCGGCGCGTAGCCGGGATCGTGTTGGCGCGCCGTTTCCAGGTCCCCAATGGCCTCGGCACTGCGCCCCATCTCTTCCAGCGCCTGCGCCCGCAGCAACCTGGCCGGCGTCATCTTCTCGTCGTCGACGAGCAAGCGCGCGCAGATCGGTTCGGCGAGTTCGGGCCGACCCTGCAGCCCATGCAGCCACGCTTGCAGGAACGTGCGGGCGGTTGCCGACGCATCGGTCTCGCCGAGCTTGGCGAGGGCGGCGGCGGCCTCGGCGTGCTTGCCTTCCGACAGCAATTTCAGCATCGCCTCGGACGCCGGCGAGAAGCGTTCGTCGAGGCCCGGCACCCACGATTCCGACAGCGGTTTGGTGCGTTGCAGGTCGGGGCGTTGGAACACCCAGCTCGGCAGTTCCTTCTTGGCGTTGAACGTCGCGTCGAACGCCTCACGTTGTTTGCCGAGCAACTCGTCGATCCGACTCTGGAAGCACGAGGGTTCGATCCGGCCTTCGATGACGATCTCATCGCACGTGTTGCGCCAAATGCCCACTTGGCCAAAGTCGGTCTTCTGCCGCTTGCCCTTCAGCAACTGCTTGTTGTCCAACAACAGGTCGACACGATCCTCGCCGACCTTGACGACCGCGGTGAATGGCTTGCCAGGCTTTGCCATCGATCGACCCTCGGCGATGCAGGTAGGGCCACCGTCCCCTTTGTCGTGCATGATTCTCGCCGACATCGACACCACCCTGTTGCCGCGATCCTCCGAGGCAAAGCCAAAGTCGGCTTGGAAGTAGCCGCTGCCGGCGGGGTCGAGGTCAAAGCAAAGACCGAACGAGGAGTCGCCGCCGGGATACGCCTTGCCTGACGCGGTGATGGTGTAACTACCGGCGAAAAGCAGCGGGTTGACCAACAAGTCCCCTTCGCCCTGCCAGTCGAGGAACGTGTCGGCGTAGACCACTTTGATCCGCCCGGACCGCTCGTCGTAGGAAACGATCTTGCCGGACAGCAGCTCGCTGATCTTCGGCACCTTGGCTACCGCATAGAACGAGCACGTCTGCAGATCCGCGGCGAGTGCCTCGCTCTGCGCCTGCACGTAGACTTGGTTTGGGTGCAGCCGCACGAGCTCGCGCAACCCTGCCAGCGCATCGGTCCACCTCGCCTTCTGCATCTGCGCATGCACCGCCGCCAGGCCGCTATCAAAGTCCGCTTCACTGGGGCTCTTTGGCTGCTGCGCCGCGATGGAGGAAGCGAACAACAGGCAGGCGAGCGCGACCCTTCGTGAAACCATGATCTCCTTGCGAGGGCGCCCACCATGCTGCCGAGCCATCGCACTGTCAACCGGAGTCGACTCGGCGCGTGGTAGAACGCGGCGATGAGCTACGTCGTCGCCATCGACCAAGGCACCACCGGCAGCACCGTTCTCGTTCTGGACGAACAGTGCAACGTGCGCGGTCGTGGCGAACAGGACGTGCCGCAGCACTACCCGGAGCCTGGCTGGGTCGAGCACGATCTGCACGACATCTGGTCGTCGGTGCGAACGGCACTCGCGGCAGCGCTGGCACAGGCCAGAGTCGGCCCCCACGACATCGCCGCCATCGGCATCACCAACCAACGCGAGACGACGGTGCTGTGGGACCGCCGCACGGGCGACCCAGTGCATCGCGCCATCGTTTGGCAAGACCGGCGCACCAGCGACCTCTGTGCGCGGGCGAGGCGCGGCGGGCACGCCGCCCGCGTGCGCCAACTGACCGGTCTGCCGATCGATCCGTATTTCTCGGCGACCAAGATTGCATGGCTGCTCGACCACCGCGGCTGGCGCGCCCGCGCCGAACGCGGCGAGTTGGCATTCGGCACGATCGACAGCTTCTTGCTGCACCGCTTGACCGGCGGCAGCGTGCACCGCACCGATGTCACCAACGCCTCGCGCACGCTGCTGTTTGACCTGCACACCTTGACGTGGTCAGACGAGCTGTGCGCGCTGTTCACCGTGCCGCGCGCCCTGCTGCCCGACATCGCCCCATGCGCTGGCGTCTTCGGCCACACCCGCGCCGTGCCGGGCATCGTCGATGGCGTGCCAATCAGCGGCATCGCCGGCGACCAACACGCAGCCCTGTTCGGCCAAGCATGTTTTTCCACCGGCGATGCGAAGTGCACCTTCGGCACGGGCGCGTTCTTGCTGATGAACACCGGGGCGACCGCCGTCGCTTCGGCGCACGAACTCATCACGACGGTAGCCTGGCAGATTCCCGGGGAACTCGCCTACGCACTGGAAGGCTCGGCGTTCGTCGCGGGTGCGGCGGTGCAGTGGTTCTGCGAAACACTCGGTGTGGTTGCGACTGCGGCCGACATGACCGCATTGGCGCGTTCGGTTCCTGATGCTGGCGGCGTCGTCGTCGTGCCCGCGTTCACTGGGCTTGGCGCCCCGCACTGGCGACCCGACGCACGCGGCATCATCACCGGGCTCACGCGCGGCACCACGAAAGCCCACCTCGCCCGCGCGGTGCTCGAAGGCATTGCCTTGCAGAACGTCGACATCCTGCGCGCGATGGAACGCGACTCGGGCCGCGTGCTGCGGGAACTCAAAGTCGACGGCGGTGCCGCCGCCAACGATCTGCTGATGCAGTTCCAAGCCGACGTGCTCGGTGTGCACCTTCGCCGCCCGCCCTTTCTGGAGACGACCGCGTACGGCGCCGCGTTGCTCGCGGGTCTCGGTGTCGGCATGTGGCAGTCCAAGGACGCCATCGCCGCTGCATGGCGTGAACAGCGTCGATTCGCCCCGCAGATGGCGAAGGGCGACGTCGACGCCCACCTGCAGCGCTGGGCGGCGGCGGTCGCGAAGGCTTGATCACGCGCTCCGACATCAACCAATCCCACGGACACGTCTTGAACCGCATGAGCGGGTCAGTTTCGGTCAGCTACGACGCCGAGAACATCAAGGCCCCAGAACCATCTCGCACGCGTTCGACGTCGTGAGGCCAAGGGCGTTGGCGGCCGGGTCGAACGCATACCAGAACGCGCACAAGTGCAACCCAGTGAGGCCAGGATCAGCTGGCAACTGGATGGTGAGGCGCCCGTAGCCATCGGCGTTGGTCAAAATCGGCGGCGCGAACAGCTCGCCGACGGCGTGCGTCATGCACGGCGTGGTGCCAAGCGGCAGCGACGCCGAGATCCCGAACGACAGCACGGCCGGTGTCGTCGGCAGCGCGGCGCGCAGCCGGAACTCAGCGTTCCAACCGAGGTGCGGTGGGTTGCGCAGCGTGATGCGCGGATGCTTGCCGTTGCTGCCCTGGCAGGCGACGCCGCGGTAGCGGCGGTAGGCGGCGCTGCCAGCCAGCTTCCAGATCGCCATCGTGCCAGCGTTGAAGGCCGGCTCGGTGGCAGGATGGATGCTGTGCGTGATGAGCTCGACCGAACCGTCGAGGTCGACGTCGCCGCCAAGGTGAACCTTGAAGAATCCCTCGGGGGGTTGGAACCCGACGAAGGGTTGGTGGGGCAACGTCGCAACGGTGTTTCCGTTCGTGCCGTCGAGGATGTCGACGAGTGCAGTGGACGTCACCCCCCCAATGTACGGCACAAGGCCAGCCCTGATCATGGCGGCATCGGGGACACCATCACCAGTCCAGTCCGCGCCGGCCGCGAGGTGCAGAGCCACTCTGCCGTAAGGCCAACTGCCCGTTCGGCTCCACAACACCGCTCCTGTGGCACCTGAGTAAGCACGTGCATACCCAACGCTATTGAGGCCGATCTTGTAGTTGGGCGCATTCGCAACCACGTCCGGTGCCCCGTCGTCGTCGATGTCGTCGACCCCGATGAGGGTGTCGCCGAGCGCGCAGTCATCATGCTCGCCCCAATGCGACCACATCAACACCCCGGTGCGGCCGTTCTCGAGGCCGATCCAGCCCGGGCAGATGATGTTAGGAGCCACGTAGTAGCAGAGATTCGCGGCGAGCAGGATCTCGTCAAAGCCGTCATCGTCCACGTCGCCGATCGGCAAGCAGCGGCCATACGCGTACGCAGGCCGGATCACCGCCCCGGTCTTGCCAGAGACGATCGGCGCCAAGTACTGGAACGCCAAGGCGATCTTCGCCGAGTAGTCGTCGACGCCGTCGCCGTCGACATCGCCCATGCGCCCCTTTGCGTCGTTGAAATAGAGCTCATCCCCCGGCGACGGGCCGCCGAGCGTGCCGGCGAAGTAACGCAGCGTGGCCGTGCGCGAATAGAGACGGAACGAACCCACATCGGTCGCAGTCCCGGGGGGATAAAGGGACTCGCGGGTCACGATCTCCTCGCGTCCATCCGCGTCGATATCGCACAAGCCGTAGAGGCCGTAGGGAGTCGACAGAATGCTAGCGATCGAGAGCCCGGACCAAATCTGAGGCCCGCCTGGTGCGTTGACCGCGAACTCCTCGCGTCCATCGCCATCGATGTCCTGCAGCCGGTTCACCACGAACCCGTGGAACTGCTGCGACTGGGTTCCCGTCGAACGGTGCAAGAGGGTCGGCACCTGCGCCACGGCCGGAAGTCCCAGCACGGCTGCCGCCATCAGGAATCGTGATGTGTTCCTCATGGCATCTGCACCTGGAAAGCAAGCGCGTTCGACACGAGCCAGCAGTTGTCGGCAGACCACAACACCGCTTGGGCGGCCAGATCCGCACCAATGAAGGCGCTCGGTATCGGGTACCCCCACGACGTGTACCCGTATGGATTGGCCAATGTCACACTCGACCCTGTGATGATGCTCGGGTCGATGAAGATGATGGGCTGGGTCGACCACGTCGGCGCCGGCAAGCGCACTCCTTGCGGAATCGGCGCGCCGGTGAACATCAGGCTGATGAAGCTCCCCGTGAATGCCGACTCGACATACAGCTCGTACAGCATGGGACTGCCACCGACGGGGCGATGTTGTGTGACCAACATTGGCACCCGTTCGCTGGTATATGGCGCGCACGGCGGCACCGACTGCAGCAGACTGCTCGCTGGCAGCATCGCGTTGAACGCTAGCGGGAGGCCCTGCGTACTGGGATCCGGCCAAGTCTGGACCCCACGCTGCACACCGCGCCATCTGTACGCATCCCACATCTCCTTGCAGAAGTCGCGAGCGGGGAAGCCCTGACGTTGCCCGTCACGGTGCGGCGCCGCGGTGTGCGCGGCGAAGGGGGCAGGCGTCTCTCCGGGAGCCCCCTGCAGTAGAGACGTGTAGAGTGCGTCCGCCGCCGCGTGCTGCGGGATCATCCAACGGTCGACGTAGCCGAAGAACGCGTCATTGGCCCAATCATCCATCAAGCCCATTTGCCTTGCCGCTAGAGCAATGCCGACGTAGGTCTCGCTGACACAGCAGAAGCGGTAGGACTCAGAGTGTGCGTTCAGGTAGGACCATAGATCGAATTGCTGGGTAATCGGGTTGAAGAGATTGTTGCCCAACAGAGGAGCAACGTGCTGGTACCAAGACGAACTCGCAGCATCATCGTCCTTCCGCCACTTCCAAGGTGATCCCTGCCAAGCCCAGCCGGGCGTTCCACTCGCCGGGAACGGATCCGCCGCGAACAACTGCTCGTCCTCCTTGAACACCCACATCTCCGCATCATCCGGATTCGGGAACGACGACTGCGAGTTCTCGTGAAACACGACCTGCGGCGGCGACATTCCTGTCGTCGCGTTCGGCGCGTCAAGAGCCACGGCATACGCATTGGCCCCGAACAAGCGCTTGCACAGCAGCATCGGGAACTTCTGGCCGCCGCCTTTCCCTCCGGCTCCTTCGAACCGATGGCTGTCGCCGCCTGGCAGCGCGACCCAGGCCGTACCATTCCACGTCCAAGCCGGTCCGTTCTGTAGCAGGCCCCAACTGTCAATCCCGTATTGCAACACCCCATAGAGGAGAGCCTTGAAATCGGCCGTCTCCTGCTGCTCGACCGGAGTCATGGGGTTCGGGTGGTAATAGTCCGTCAGCAACACACCGGCGGCCTGGCTGACCAAATGCATCGTGTATTGGCCATACCCTGGCAAGTGCGCGCTGGGATGCACGTTGTCCTCCGACCACTCTCCTGGATAGTGGTCGAGCCACACGCGAGCGAAGACCAGCTTCATCAACGCCGGCGACAGGTCGTTGACTCCGCTGAGCCGAGGCAACCGAGGCAACAGCGGAAACAGGATCTGGCTCGCGTGCAGGTGTCGCAGACCGTTGCGCTTGCCAGGGTCCATCCCGTACGGCCGACGGAACGCGTCTGCTAACGGCGGCGCAGCAACGCAACTGAGCACGTGTGCGACTCGGGTCGGCGTCGACGTGCACCCCAGTTCGTTGTTGGGTGTGGCGACTCCGGGGATCGCCACGGGATACGGGCGCTCGACGGAACAACCGCCAGCGCCGAGTGCGCTACTAATCGTCGACACAATCACCTCGCCCGGGGTCAGGGTGATCGGCACGACCTTGAACTCCTGCGGGCTGAACTTGTTCAGCGGTGGCGAGACTGTTGGGTCCCAGCCGACGCGCGAGTCATATCCCAATTGCCGCTCAGACTTGATGAAGGATGGCGCCACGACGGCATAGCCACCCTGTGGGTTCTTCATCGTGCCGTTGATGTAGTAGGTGGCCCCCAAGTAGGCCGTGATCGTCGGGGCCGGACTGATCGCGGTCACGCTCACGCCGCTGCCGGATGGCACCACCCAGAGGTCGCCCGTCACGTAGCGGCCCCACTGTTGCACACCCGTGATGGTCCACGCAATCTGGTCGGAGTGACCTGCGGGCAGCGTCGGATCAGCTTGCAGCGTCACCTGCGCCGACAGCGCGGCCGAGAGAGAGAGAGAGAGAGAGAGAGAGAGATGACTCGCATTCTGGTTTCCTTCGCTGACTACGGCCGTCGATTGCCGACACGAAACGGTAGGCTCGATTCGCCCGCTCACAAGGGCCGAAGTTCCCAGATCCCCAGCGTCCCGCTTCGTCACGCAGCACTCGCCGAATGGCGCACCCTGCTGACTCCGAGTCTGGTCGAAACGCCCTTCCACCGCCGCCTCCCGGTGCCAACGCCGGTTGTCGCTAGGGCAATTCCCCACGCAGCCCCCTCGTTGCTCTTCACGGACAGCACCGCCCCGCCTAGCCTTCCCACCCCGCCGCATGAACGATTACCGCTACGCCCACCTCGACGAGTCCCTGGCCACCAAGCTGATCGAGCGCGCGGGGCTCGGCGACATCGATGCCAAGGTGCGCAATACCGAACGGCTGTCGCTCGCGGATGGCGTGCGGCTCTACGAGACGCCGCACCTGGCGGCGGTCGGCTTGATGGCGCACCGCGTGCGCACGCGGCTGCACGGCAAGAAGACGTACTTCAACATCAACCAGCACGTCAACTACACCAACATCTGCATCTACTCGTGCAAGTTCTGCGCGTTCGCGGCGAAGGAAGGGGAAGAGCGCGCCTACTTGATGACGCCGTCCATCGTCGAAGCGAAGGTGCGCGAGCAACTGCATCGCCCAGTCACCGAAGTGCACATGGTGGCCGGCATCCACCCGACGATGCCGTACGAGTACTACCTCGACGTCGTGCGCGCGGCCAAGCGCGCCAGGCCCGACATCCACGTCAAGGCGTTCACCATGGTCGAGATCGAGCACATGCTCAACATCTCGGGCAAGAGCGAGGACGAAGTGTTTGCCGACCTGCGTGCGGCGGGCCTTGGCTCTTGCCCCGGCGGTGGCGCTGAGGTGCTCGTCGATCGTGTGCACAAGGCGGTGTTCCGCGAAAAGATGGGCCCCGATCGCTGGCTGGCCGCGGCGCGCAAGGTGCAGAAGCACGGCTTCAAGATGAACGCGACGATGCTCTATGGCCACATCGAGCGCGTCGACGAGCGCGTGCAACACTTGGTGAAGCTGCGCGAAGTGCAGGACGAGTGCGGCGGCTTCATGGCCTACATCCCGCTGGCGTTCTGGCCCTACCACACCGACCTCGAGAACTTCGGCCACGTCACCACCGGCTATCTCGACCAGCGTTCGATCGCGGTGAGTCGGCTGATGCTCGACAACTTCCCGCACATCAAGGCCTACTGGATCATGCTGACGCAGGAGTCAGCGCAGACGGCGCTCAGCTTTGGCGCCAACGACATCGACGGCACCGTGACCGAAGAGAAAATCACGCACGACGCGGGCACCACGGAGCCGCAAGCGTTGAAGCCCGACCAGCTCGCGCACCTCATTCACGAAGCGGGCTACGAGCCGATTCAGCGCTCGACGGTTTACGAAGAGATCGGCGCCGTCGCCGGCGCGTGAACTTGCGGCCACGCGGCCGCCAGCAGCAGCGTCGGGCCAAGCAACTCGAGCATCTCCTCGACCCATTGCGTGTAGCAGACCAGCGGAATGCCGCGCGGTTGCCACGCGGAGCGCAACGCGGCGTCTTCGATCCCTTCGCAGCCAATCGCAATGCCGAGCGCAGCGAACCCGAGGAACATGCAGGCTCGGCGAGTTGGTTCTCCGGCAAGCGCGCGCAACAACTTGATGGCACAGATCAGAGCGAGGATCGCGAACACCGGCCCCAAAGTGAACACCCAGGTGTAGACGCCGACGCCGCCAAGCCACGGGTGCAACAGGGCGCCGAAGCGTTCGTGCAGGCTGACGAGGTCGTCGATGGCGAGGTAGCAAAACAGGGAGCCCAGCACGCGCCAGCAGACTCGCTGGGCCCCGCGCTGTCGCCAACACGCGATGCCGGTGGCCGCCATCGTGAGCACGGAGAACCAAGTCGGGATGGTCCATTCCGCCGACGCGTTGAACCAAGCGAACGGCACCTCGGTGTTGCGTTGGTGTGCGCTGGCATGGCCTTCCTCATCGGCACAATGCGAGGCCGGCTGGCGACCGAGTCCTCACCGAGGCGCGCCGCCGTAGTGCACCCCATCGATCACGGCCCCGACACAGTGGGTCGTGAACTCGAACGGATCGCCATCGAACAGCGCCAAGTCCGCGTCCTTGCCGACTTCGAGGGTGCCAAGGCGCTTGTCGACACCGAGCAGCCGCGCGGCATCGATCGTCAACGCCCGCAGCGCCGCGTCCGCCGGCAACCCATGCCCGACCGCGACACCAGCCTCCCACAACACCACGCGCGTCTTCGGCACGTAGCCTTCGTAGCCGCTCTGCAGAGCGAACGGCACCTTCGCGTCGAGCAGCAGCTTGGCCAGCTCCATGGTGCCGTTTTGCAGTTCGCCGCCGGTGCGCGCCATCGCCGGGTGCGGCAGTACCCAGGTCTGCGCCGCCACGATCTCCGGCAACACCAGGTAGGCCTCCGCGGCGCCGTCTAGCACGATGCGAATGCCAAACTCCTTGGCGACGCGCACAGCGGCCAGCAAGTCGTGCGCACGGTGCGCGGTGACCAGCAACGGCACTTCGCCAGCAAGCACCTTCGCGGTGACTTCGAGCCCGAGATCGATCGCGGTCGTTGGCTCCTTCTGGCGCTTCGCCACGTAGTCGCGGCCTTTCTGCAGGTGCTCCCGCAGCATCGCGATCGACTTCGCGCGCGTGCCGGGCGCCTTGCCGTCGCGGCCACGGCCACCGTCGCCGAGCGTCACCGCCACCATGGCGAGCGGCACCACAACGTCGGCCTCGACCGTGCGCCCGTGCGTCTTCACCACCATCGTCTGGCCCGAGATCAGCGCCCCGGGACCATGGCCGGTGTGCACCGTGGTGATGCCAAAGCCGCGCAACCAAGCCACCAAGTCGTCGCGCGGATTGAACGCATCGAGCGCGCGCAGCTCGGGCTGCATCGGGGCGGACTTCTCCAGTTGGTCCTGGTCGTGAGGAACGTTGAGCAAGCCGCTGAGGCCAACGGTGGCGTGCGCATCGATCAGACCTGGCGTGACGACCTTGGCGCGCACCACCGGGAAGTCCGCGGGCAGAGCGAGCTCCACCGCGGTGCCAACGCGCTCGATCTTGCCATCGCGCACGAGCACGGCGCCGTTCACGATCGGTGCTCCCACCATGGTCACCACCGTCTCGCCGAGCACGGCGAAGGACTTGGACGCGGCGGCGGCCACCGGTGCTGGTGCGGCCACCGGTGCTGGGGCCGGTGCAGGCGCCGGTTCCTGCGGACAGCCCAGCGACAACACGACGCACGCGATCGCGAACATCACTGGCCCTCCTGCGTGTAGCAGCACATCGACATCACCTGACCATCGCTGGCGCCGTAACCGCCCATGGCCATCAACCGATCCTTCGCGTCGGCGAAGTCGAACACCTTCTTGCCTTCAACCCACGTCTGCAGCACCCGCGTGTAGACCGAGAACGGATCGCCCGAAAGCACGACAAAATCGGCGTCTTTGCCGGGAGTCAGCGTGCCAACACGATCCTGCAAGTCGAGCATGCGCGCGTTCGCGATGGTGACCGCCTGCAGCGCCTTGTCGCGATTCATGCCAGCGCGCACCGCCAGCGCCGCCGAACGCAGAAACAGGCGACTGTCGGTGATGCCATCATCGGTGTGAAAGCCGACCAAAACCCCCGCGCGATCGAGCACCGCCCCGGTCGTCAAGGACAGATGCGCTGCCTCGACTTTGCCACCGGGGGAATCGATCACGATCACGGAGCATGGCACCTTCGCCGCCGCGATCTGCTCGGCGACGAGCCAGCCCTCGCTGACATGGTGCAGCACGCAGCGAAAGCCAAACTCCTGCTGCAGGCGCAGCACAGTGAGAATGTCGTCTTGCCGGTGCGTGTGGTGGTGCACGACGCGCTTGCCTTCGAGCACTTCCACCAACGCTTCGAGACCGAGGCTGCGTTCGGGCGCCTTGCTCGCATCGCCCACCGCGTCCGCCAGCTTCTTCTGGTAGTCGCGCGCGCGGTGCAGTTGCGCCCGCATCAACGCCGCTGCTTTGCCGCGCGTGCCAGCGAACGGCGGCTCCTTCATCGGGTTGGTGCCGTTCGCCATCTTGATGCCACCCGCGAAGCTGCCGTCGGGGTTCTTGATCGCCAGTTCTTCGACGGTGCGCACGTCGCGCAGCTTGAGGTAGATCGTCTGGCCCGACAGCAAGTGGCCGGAGCCCGGCATGACGTTCACCGACGTGATGCCACCGGCTTGCGCCTTTTGGATGCCGGGGTCGAGCGGGTTGATGCCATCGAGCGCGCGCACTTCCGGCTGGATCGGCGAACTGCCGTCGGCGCCGGCGACGGAGCCAATGTGCGAATGGCTGCACACGAGCCCGGGAACGATCACGCGCCCGGCAGCATCGATGATGACGGCATCGTCGGGCACCTTCACATCGGCCACTGGTCCCAGCGCCACGATGCGACCGCCGCGCACGAGCAAGGTGCCGCGTTCGATCACGGCGCCATCGACCGGTTCGATGCGCGCACCGACGAACGCATGGGGAATGTCCTGAGCCAACGCTCCACCCACCAACAAAACGCCAAGCGTCCAGATGCGCAACAGTCGACGAGCACTCATCGACGCAAGCCTACGAGGCAATGCGCGTGACACTCAATAAGGAAGGTGGTCCGAGCCGATTCATGCCGACCGACTGTCAATGACAGCCGGTTTCCCAGTGCAGAAGAGGAGAGGAGAAGCCATGCGCAGGTACATCGTCACTTCGTTTCTTTGTGTTGCCTTCGTCGGCTGCGGCGGCGGTGACGAATCCAGCGGTTCCGTCCTGAGCTTGCAGGCGCCAGAGCAAGTCTCGATCGTCGATTCGAGCAGCGGCTCGAGCGCGTTGCGATTGCCGCCCGGTGTGCGCGGCATCGCCGGCAGCGATTACGAGACGGACCCGACCCGCTTCTGGGTGCGCGACGACTCGATGCAGGCTCTCGACACGGTGAACATGATCCTGTCGAGCCTCCAGCAAACGAACTACTGGGAGCAAACCAATGCTGGTGCGTACCGCGCCTTGGTCGAACAAGACAACCGTGGCGGCGGCGAACGTGGCAACTCGGGACCTGAGTACGAAGAGTGGATCGTCACCTCGACGCGGGCCAGCAACAGTGCGCCGCAGATCGTCAGTTTCTGGATCCAACAGACGGAGTCGATGGGCGAAGAAACGCCATCGGTCATCTACGGCAAGCTGACGGTCACGGCCGAGGCAACCGACGACGCACCACTCGGGCAGTTCACGCTGACCTTCAAGAACATCGCGCTCAGCCTGCCGGACACCAGCACCGACACGATGTTCGAAGGCTATCTGCGCACGGTGGCGCGCACCGACGGGCAGAGTGAAGTCGAGTTCTACATGTCGCACGGCGATGTCGCGGGCACGCTCGCCGTTGGTGAGTTCGCGATGCGCGAACGCGCGCACGTGGTCGGCAATCCGACAACGGACATGGGTCGCGCCTACGCCGAGAAGGCGTTCGCCACCAACCAGGGCAGCGGCACCATGACGGACAACGCCGAGTACCAGCTGCAGTTCAACGCCGACTATGTGGCCCTGCGCGACGTCACCAACAGCAACCAATTGAAGGTGCTCGATCGCAACGACTTCGCCACGCGCGTGCATCGCTACGGCGTCTACGACGCCACGACCGAGCAGCGCGTCGATCAGCTGTCGGGCTTCCCGGTGCAGGACGCCAGCGGGCGCAACGGTTGGGCAGGCTTTCACGGCGTCTGGTTCCCTGAGAACGTGACGCTGGTCGACGGCCAGACGATCTATCGCCGCGTCTTCGGGTCCAACACGTCGACGCCGTACACGCTCGTCATCGCGCCAGGCAAGCTCGAGAAGCGCACGCGGGCGTCGATCACGCTCGGCGACGTGCTCAACGAGGAGATGGAGTATTTCAGCCCCAGCGCCGGTGGCGAGCAGCGCGTCAAGTTCACGGGCAGCGACTTCGTACGAACCGCCAACCGCGTCAGCGGCGAATGGCAGATCGTCGACCCGCCAGTCAGCATCGCGTCGTCGTTCACCACCGGGCAGTGGCTCAACTTCTGGAGCCAGTCGCGCGGCAGCGTCGAGTTCGCGTGGCCTGCTTCACTCAATGCCTCGGCCCCAGCCTTCGTCTGGTCGAGAACGACGATGACCGCCGACTCGCCCGAGCTTGCCGGTGGTGACCTGACGTTGAACGGTTACTTCCACATGCTGCGTGCGAACATCACCAGCAACCAAGCCAACTACCAGAACAGCGAATCGCCGTACTTGACGGACGCGACCGCGGTCAACAGTGGCAACCAGACCTACGTGTTCGATCGTGAAACCCTGGTGCTGACGCTCGGCGGCAACCCGGTCACGCTCGGCAATGGCGTGACGGTGACGCAAGGGCCAGGCATGTTCGGCTTCAACTGCGGGCCGCTGTTCCCGACGGCGCTCACGTCGTTCAACGACGTCGGCAGCCAGACGACCACCTACGAATGGAGCGTCGGCAGCAACAGCTGGAACCAACTGCGCGCGCTGCGCGACAGCGACGACAACTTCGTGGCGTTCGACGCGCCGATCCGCATGACCTACGTGCACGACGAAGACGGCTCCCCGTTCGACGGCCGCACGTTCTTCCTCGAGTGGGACGGCACCAACCTGCATGGCATCCCGCACGAGCAGGTCGGCGAGTCGGGCATGTGGTACCCGCAATTCAACATCCCGACCGGCACCGCCGTGACGTCGGGCGCAGCCAGCTACAAGATCAAGCAACTGGAAGGGGAGCAGTTCATGGTCGAAGTCGGCAGCCCAAGTACGGTCTACGCGGCGCAGGGTTTCGACCTCGATGGCATCACCATCACCGAGCCGACCGCGACCCCGTACGCCGACCCGGCGATCGGCGCCAAGCCGACGGTCACGGCCGCCCCGCTCTACGTCGGCGGCGTCGCGCAGACTGCCACCGACGGCTGAGCGTCAACGCGCAATCTCGCGCAACAACCTCGTCGCGGCGTAGACCTTGCGCAGCGCCTCGACGATGGCCTGCGGGTGCACGCACACACTGCGTTCCACCCGCTCGCCGTAGAGGAACTCGTTGGCGAGCGACTCGATGTTGCCGTCGAACAAGAGGCCCACCAGTTCGAGCTTCTTGTTGACGAGCGGACTGCCTGAGTTGCCGCCGGTCGAATCGACCGTGCACACGAAGTTCACCGGCGCCAGCATGTCGATGCGGTCCTTTGCCAGCAGCCACTCGCGCGGCAAGTCGAATGGCGGCTGCCCGTCGAACTCCGCCGACCGCGCGAACATGCCGTGGAAGACCGTTCGCCACGGCGCCTGACTGCCGTTGTAGTCATAGCCAACCACACGCCCGTCGCTCCAACGCAGCGTGAACGTCGCATCGGGCGACACGTCATGGCCGTAGACCGAGAACAACAACATCGCGAGGCGCGTGCCGAGCATCGACTCGCGCGTGTCGACCGCCGCCTGTCGCCGCGTATTGCCTTCAATGCACTCGGCTAGCACGCGCGCCGCCACCAGGGCCGGGTCCTTGCTGGCGCCGATCGCCGCTTTGCCGCCCTTCAACAACGACTCGAGCACCGTGGCATCGCAGAGCCGACTGTCGCGCAGCAACTGCGCCGCGGCGGCGGCCGGTTCTTGTCCACGCAGCATCGCCGCCAGGTACGGATCGTCGGCAGGCAAGCTCTTCTTCGCGCGCTGCAGGTGGTCGACGAACAGCGCCTGCTGCACCGCATCCGCCCCACAATCGCTGTCGCGCGCCTTCTGGGCAGTTGCCGCATCGCCGCTCGCCGCGAAGTCCAACACCGCCAACGCTCGCAACAGCAGCGGCAAGCCACCAGCCGTTTGGAAGTTGACCGGCGCATCAAGCGCCTGCTTCTCGCGCATCAACTTCGTCAACTCATCCCACGCCGACAAATCCGGCGCATGCCCCGTCTGCCCGGCCCGCAGTCGAAACGCCGACTCCGCCGCGGCCTTGCGCGCCATGAACGCGGGATCGCGCAGCGCGCCGTGTTCCCCGCGGTACAGCTTCTGGCCATTCTCAAGGTTGAGGATCGACGGTCGCAAACGCTTCTCAGCCTCCGCATCCTTCGTCGCAAACTCGCGCAAAATGACGAGGCGAGAATCGATCATCTCGCGCACGCGCGGGTAGCGCACATCGCGCTGGAACTCGAGCTGCGACTTGGTCAACAGCCGCTGCGTCGTGCCGGGGTTGCCGGTCAAGAAGACCAGGTCGCCCGCCGCTGGCCCATCGCCCCACTCGAAGTGATTCGCCGTCGTATCCGCGGGCTTGCCATCAACCCACGCGCGGCAGAACGCGAAGTCGATCGCGTAGCGGGGGAAGACGAAGTTGTCGGGATCACCACCGAAGTGCGAGATCTGCAAGTGCGGCGTCATCACCAACCGCACGTCGTCAAAAACGCGGTACTGGTAGAGCTGCCAAGTAACGCCGTGGAACAGCTTGACCAGCTGCGGCTCCAACCCAGGCTCCGCCGCCCGCGCCTGCTCGAGAATGCGTTCGCGATTGGCGGCGCGCACCGCTTCCGCAGCATCGATCGTCAGATCCCCGCCAGCGCCGACCTCCACCAACGCCGTGACGTCCTTCATGCTGACCAACTGCTGCACCGTCAGGCCGGGCACGCGCACTTCATCGGCCAGTTCTTTCGCCACGAAGCCATCGCGCAGCCAGTCATTCGCCCCTTGCACCTTGGCGAGGCCGTCGCGCACGCAGTGGTGGTTGGTCAGGATGAGCCCCTGCGCGGAGACGAACGACGCCGAGCAGCCGCGGCCAAACCGCAGCGACGCCATGCGCATGCGATTCCACCACGCTTCTTCCGGCGCCATGCCGTACTCACGCTGCAGGTACGCCAGCGGCGGCCGTTCGAACGTCCACATCTTGCCAAGGCCCAGTTCGTCCTGAGCCACCAAGGCGCCACTCGCGGCCAGCGCCGCCGCGAGCAACCAAGTGCCGAGCCTCCCCGTCATCACTTCTTCTCCGTCGTTGCGGTCGACTGCAGCGCGCGCCACTTCGCGATCAGTTCGTTCTCCTTGTCAGCAGCCAGCCCCGTGCGCGCGAACGGCTTGTCGCCACGCTCGGTCTTCGCCCACTGCAAGGTGTCGCGCACGGTGTCCGCAATCGGACGGAAGCGCAGGCCGGCCGCGATCGCCTTCGTGCAATCGACCACGCTGCGCCCCTCACGCGGGATCCACAGCGGCATCTGTTGGTAGGGACTGACCTTGTTCTCTGCCAAGAACTCTTCGCTCAGCCACACCAGGTTGACCGCACTCGCCGTCGCCGCTTTGCACGCACCCAACATCTCCGCCATCGAAACTCGACCATGAAAGCCGGTGACGTTGTGCACGCCGACCACGTCCTGCTCGATGCAGTGCAGCATCCACGCCGCGAGATCGCGCACATCGACGAACTGCACATGACCATCTTGGTCGCCCGGCGCCACCATGTCGCCGCCGCGATCACAACGCATTGGCCACCACGTGAAGCGATCGCTGGTGTCACCAGGTCCGACGATGAGGCCCGGCCTAATGTTGCACACCTTGCCCGGCATCGCCGCCGCTGCCGCCGCCTCGCAGCGCGCCTTCAACGGCCCGTAGAACGGCATCGCCTGGCGGATGGTGTTGACCTTCGCGACATCCTCGTCGCCCACCGTGGCCGCCTCGGTCTTCTCATCAATGGTGTCAGGCCGTTCGCCAAAACTGCCATACACCGAGATCGTGCTGATGAACTGGTAGTGCTTGCTCGCCGCCAGCAACGTGGCAGTCGCCTCGACGTGAGCTGGCACATAGCCCGACGTGTCGACCACGGCGTCCCATTGGCGCCCCTTCAGCGCATCGAGCTCGCCCTTCTCGCGATCGCCACGCAACTGCTCAAGGTCCTTGAACAGCCCGGGGTTGGTCTTGCCGCGGTTGAACAGGGTGATGGTGTGGCCGTTCGCCTGCGCCGCTCGAACGAAGTGTGGGCCGAGAAAGGCGGTGCCACCGAGCACGAGAATCTTCTTCTGGGCGGGTTGGGTCGCGCGGAGGTCGTTCGCGGCCAGCGCCAAGGGGGCGACGGCGCCGGCTGCGGCAACTGAGGTGAGGAACGAGCGACGCGAGGTGGCGGGCATCGGGGGATGCTACGAACCCTGAGTGGCTGGCGTTGGCGAGAAAAGGCGTGGCGCCTTCGTCGGCGGGCGGGCGGCGGAGGGCGGCGGGGGTGGCACCCCCCATTGCGGGCGGTAGCGGGCCAACTACGATCCCGCGTTCACTCTTGTGGCGCCGACGCTGTGGCGACCAAGGATCTGTCAATAATGAAGGGCTACGCACTGGGTATGGCACGGTTTACGGGCCGACCCCACGGCCGAGTGCTTATACAACCCCTGGGCAGACGACCGGTCTTTCAGATGGTGAGGTTGCAACTGGCACGGTGCAAGCGATGACGTGGACGCTGGCCGGGTTCTCGAACACCACCTCGCAATCGCTTGCGCCCAGCACGACTTCACGAGGTGGCTACGGGGTCGTTGGACTCTGTGTGGCCGATCTCTTTCTTGAGGCGCCGGGCCAAGAAGTAGATGAACTGATCGTGTCGACCCTAGCGGGAGACATCATCGTGTTGAACTCCAACACAATGAGCGAAGTCTGGCGCACGCACGTGCCGGGGTCTGCAGGCTTCTTCAACTCGATCCGAGTCGCAAACCTGAATGGCGACACTCACCAGGAACTCTACGTCGCTGGGAGCTTTGGCCTTTGGCGATTTACGCAAGCTGGGGAGGGCCCGATCCCATGAAGACCATGTTCATGACTGGCGCCTGCAGCGCGTTGCTGGCCGTGTCCTGCCTTAGCCAGCAGGTCTGGAAGGTAAACTCACAAGGCGGTCCAGGATCGCACTTCACAGACCTTCCACAGGCAGTCGCGGCTGCCAGCCCTGGCGATGAAATTTGGGTGTACAACGACGTCCTTGGCCCCGGCGCGAGCTACTACACCGCTCCCGTGATCGACAAGCCTCTGAGAATCAAGGGGTTCACGGTGACCCCAAGTGGTAGCGGGCCAACGCATGCCAACATATACGGTCCACTCGTCATTCTGGACATCCCAAACGGACAGCGCGTTGAAATCAGCGGCTTGTCGATCGTCGCTCTGAGCCTCGCGCTGCCAGCCGGGATTGTTGTCCTGGACTGCCAGGGCGACATCCTTTTGGAGGATGTCTACCTAGATAATGACGGGAGCCCCACCACGTTCGCTCGATTCGAGCGCTGCGCCAACGTGGTGCTTCGCGGCTGTGCCTTGCGCCTTGGAGGCTATCCGGTAACTGTGGTGGATTCTCAGGTGTTGCTGACGACTACCGCAATTCATCACACCCCTCCAATCGTCTGGGGGCCGCCACTTGCCTACGCAGCGACAACCGAAGGCATACGAGTCATCAACTCGACCGTGACTTCGGTCGGTTCCGTGATCTGGGGGGCGCACCGCGTGCAAACACCATGGGGCACGGGCAACTATGGCAGCCAGCCCGCAGTCGTCGTTGAGAGCGGTGTCTTCCGCGTCGGGCCCGCAACCTACCTACTGGGCGGCCTCAACCCGCCGTGGTCCCCCGCCCCAGCCCATGGCTACCACGTGATCAACCCGACAGTCGGATCCATCCGCCAAGACGCGCGCGGCACGATCGTCAACCCACCGCCCACGCCGTCCGTTTTCTATGAGTACATCGCGGCGACCTTCCACAGCTGGGTCGTCGCCAACGAGAGCTTCGGCGTCACCGTCATCGGCCCGCCAAGCGGCTTCGCCCTCATGTTGCTAGGCGACTGGCAGCCCAACACCCCCACCCCACTCGGCATGCTCGACATCGATCCAACGACCGCCTTCCTCGTCGACGTCGTTCCGCTGTCGACCTCGTCTTCATCGGCAGCACTAGGCGGCGTCTACGCATGGACCCTGAACTGCCCGATCACCGCCCCCATCGCCAAAGCTTTTGCCTTCCAAGCCCTGACCCTCGCCCCCAACGGCACCCTCGGCCTCACCATCGCGTCCCCACTCACCGTCGGCTGGCCCCACGGCGTCACCCCGTAGGCTGAGGGCATGCCTCGGCGGGCGTGCCCTGATCCGCACACGCTCCCCCAACCCGTTGTTGGCAGTGGTCGGAACCTTGGCTAGCCTCTGCGGCCCACACGCGCCCGTAGTTCAGCGGAAGAACATCGGTCTTCGGAACCGAGGGTCGCAGGTTCGAATCCTGCCGGGCGTACCACTCGTTCATCCTGATCCGTCTTCGTCGGGTTGGGGCTAGCCAGGGTGATCCCTGATCGAGCGATGGAGCAGGCGCACTCGGCAACCTGCCCACGCTCCTCCGCCTTGCCGTTGTAGAACCACTGGGAAGAACCAGCCCGACCTCGTCCAACAGCAAGTTGACGGCTAGCCCGAGCCCCTAGCTCCGACCCTGGGCGATGAGTCGCGCGTGGAGCACCTGAGCCTCACGAATGAGCTGCGGCTCCAGGTCAGTGACCCGACCGGCCAGATCCATGCTGCCGTGCCACACGCAAAGGATGTAGATGCGCTCGCCGACCACGTCGGCGACGAGCACATGCTGCTGGACGCTGTAGAAGTGCAGCAACAGAGATTGATCTGGCCGTTCCCGAAGCAGGTCCGGGCTCTCTTCAAGCCGCTGCAGCGCGGCGTTCAGCCCATCGAGGTAGGTGTCAGCGACTCGCTGGCCCCATCGCTCAACCGAGTAACGCTCGATTTGATCGATGTCGAGAAGGGCCCTTCTCGTCAGGTGGACGCGCGGCATCAGTTCTGCCGCTGCTTTCGATGGTCAGCGAGAAGCGCTCGAAGGTCGCCGCTGTAGGCGACGGTCCGCCCGTGGATCGCGTCGTCGTATCCGTCCAGAATCGCGTGGCGAAGCGCCGCGGCTTCCTGGCGCTCCTTCTTCTCGCGGATGAGGGCACGCACGAACTCGCTTGGTGTGGAGAACAACGTTCCGTTGCCGGAGTTCTGATCGAGGAAGGCGCGCAGCTCGTCGGTCAGGGACAGGTTGATGGATCGGGTCATGGTCGCATTGCGATGTTTCGCTCTTCCGAATAATAGCACTTGTGACGTTTTATGTCAATCATCGCCACAAAAGAGACTCCGCGTCGCCTTGGCACCCCTCGCCGCCGTCGCGCTGGCCCGTCATGTGGGCGGAGCCTTCGATAGCGGCCCTGTTGGCCGAAACCGTTCCCGCGCCCCCAGGCCTAGACGAGAGCCAGCGCCTCGGTGCTGTCCGCAAACTTGGCGTCCTTCACTGCCATCGCGTGCATGACGGCGAGGTAGAGATTCGCCATCGGCGTGTCCTTGGCCAATGCCACATGCCCGCGCCCCTTGGCCGCACCCACACCTTCGCCCGCGAGCAGCATGGGCAGGTCGTCGTGGTTGTGCCGATCGCCATCGCCGAGGCCAGAGCCGAAGAGGATGAGGCTGTGCGCGAGCAGGTCGCGCTCGCCGTCTTGTTGCTTGGCCAAGCGCTGCAAGAACGCGGCGAACTGCTCGACCTGCCAGTGATTGATCTTCGCGATCGCGTCGAGCTTCTCCGCCTTCTTGCCGTGGTGGCTGAGGTCGTGATGCCCTTCGGGAACCTCGAGGAACTTGTAGCTGCGGTTGCTACCGGCGTTGCCGAGCATGAGCGTGATGACGCGCGATTGCTGGGTCGCCAAGGCGAGCGCCACCAGCTCGTACATCAGGCTCAGCTTCTCGGGATAGGCCTGGCCACTCGCCAGCAAACCCGTCGGCAGCGGCACCGCTGGCTGCACCACCTCGACGCGCGCGAGGCGCTGCTCAAGTTCGCGCACCGATTGCAGATACTGGTCGAGCTTCTGCCGATCGATCGGACCGAGTCGCCCCGCCAGCGCCTTCGCATCGGCGCGCACGAGATCGAGCACCGAACGATCCTGCTGCCGCTGCCGATCGGCCACGACCTGATCTTCCACCGCCTGCGGGTCGCCAAACAGGCGCGCAAACACGGCTCTCGGTTCGGCTTCCTTCGCCACCGGAATGTTCGGCCCGCGCCAGCTGATGTTGTTGCTGTAGGCGCACGAATAGCCCGAGTCGCAAATGCCCGCTGACTGCCCCTTCTCGAGGCCAAGCTCAAGGGAAGCGAACGGCGTCGCCTGGCCAATTGCAGCCGCGATCACCTGATCGACGGAGATGCCAACGTGGATGTCGGCGCCACCCGTTTTGCGCGGATGGGCACAGGTCAGATACGACGCCCCGGCGCGCGCGTGGTCGCCAGCGCCGTCGCCGTGCGCACGCCCACCATCGATCGTGAGGCCGCTGAACACGGTCACTCGCTCACGCAGCGCTTGCAGTGGGGCGAGCGAGCCTTGCAGCTTGGCGGCGCGGCCTTCCCCTTCGGGTCGCCAACGTTCCATGTTCATGCCGTTGGGCGAGAACACGAACACGCAGCGCGGTGCGGCGGCGCGGGGACGCGCCAGAGCCGGTTGCATCGCATCGAGCCACGGCAACGCCAAGGCAGCGACACCGCCGCGCAGCAGAGTTCGCCGGTCGAGCACCAAGTGGCGGATTGCGGGCATGGTGCGCATCATCGCGAAAACGCCCGCCGCGCCAAGGCTCCTGAGGCTCAGGCTGTTGCTCGGGCACCGCGCTGCCGTGATAAGGCCCCCATGACGACCTCCACCACCAGCACCCGGCGCGCCCTCGTCACCGGGGGCAGCCGCGGCATCGGCGCCGCGATCTGCCAACGCCTCGCCGCGATGGGGCACCCGGTGATCGTCAACTACCGGACCGGGAAAGAGCAGGCGCTGGCCGTCGTCGAGGCCATTCGCAAGGGCGGCGGGGAAGCCGAGGCGGTGGGTTTTGATGTCGCCGACGGCAAAGCCACGGCCTTGGCCATCGCCCAGTTGCTGCGCGATCCGCGGCCGATCGGCATCGTCGTCAACAACGCCGGCATCGTGCGCGATGCGGTGTTCCCGGCGATGACGGACGAGCAGTGGCACGACGTCATCCGCACGTCGCTGGATGGCTTCTTCCACGTGACGAAGCCGTTGGTGATGCCGATGGTGCAGCAGCGTTGGGGCCGCATCATCAACTTGTCGTCAGCCTCCGCACTGCGCGGCAACCGCGGGCAAGCCAACTACGCCGCGGCGAAGGCAGGCATCATCGGCGCGACCAAGACGCTCGCGCTCGAACTGGCGAAACGCAACATCACCGTGAACGCGGTCGCACCTGGGTTGATCCAAACCGAGATGATCGCCGGCGTGCCGGAACAGATGTTCCAGCAGATCCCGATGCAGCGCGCGGGGCAGCCTGACGAGGTGGCGGCGGTGGTCGCGTTCTTGGCGTCGGAGGCGGCGAGCTACGTCACCGGTCAGGTGATCGGCGTCGACGGTGGTTTGCTGTGAATGGTGGGCCGCGGCCACACCAACGCACAGAGGCCGAGCACGGCGAGCGGCAGCACGTGCTGCAGCGTGCGATCGGCGGCCGTGCCTAGGTGCCAATGCACGTCGCTGTGGGTGCCAACGAACACCGTCATGTAGCCGAGCGTGGCGAGGGCGAAGGTCGCGGCGGGCAGCACGGCCCCGGCCGCCACCTGGCGACGCCAGATCGGCAGCGCGTGCAACAGCACCGCCGCACACAGTGCCAGCGGCAGCAAGCGATGCAGGTTGGCGTCGATCAGCATGCCGCCGTAGTGCTCAGCAACCGGCTGCGCATGCGTCGGAACCTGGCCGACGACGCGTTCCAGCAGCCCCTTGCCGCCGCCGGCCGCGGGGTCGAGCAGGTCGTTGCGCAGGTCGTAGTAACGGTTGAACGCGCTGCCTAGCACGAAGGTGCTGCCAGGTACGAGCAGCCACGCGAGGTCCTTGAGCCTTGGCCTGCGGACGCGCGTGATCACCTGATCGCACGTGAAGACGAACACCACCACCACCGCCAACATCGCACCTTCGTTCTTCGTCGCCAGCATCGCCGCCATCGCAATGCAGCCGACGCGCCACCATGCGGCGTTCCCTGACTCGCGCCAGCGCAGCAGGCAATCGACGCATGCCAGCGTTGCGCACGCCAGCATGGTGTCGGCGTAGGCCGTCGGGGCTTGGAACGCGAAGGACGAACCGGCGAACGCCAGCAGCGCCAGGTTCCCAATCAAGCCATGCGCACGCCGCGACAACGCCGCCGACAACAAGGCGAGCAGCGCCAACGCGAACATCTGGATCGGCAAGCGGTTTTCGTGGTGCAGCACCGCGCCGGCGTTCGCAAACGACAGCACCTGCACCAGCGGATCGAGCAACGGGTAGTCAGGGTGTTGCACGAAGAAGTGCAACGGATGGCGGATGTCGAAGCCCGGAGTCGCGAACAGCACCTTCGCCTTGCTGGCCCAGATCTCCGCTTCGTCACTGCGGCGAATCGGATCGACGTTGGTGGTGAAGAAGGCATCCAGGAACAGCAGGCAGAGCACCAGCAGCGGCACCCACACCAAGGGGCTCGTGGCTGCCCGCGGCCCGGTGGCAACGCCGCGTGGTCGACCGCGCAGCAATAGCACGCCTGCCGCCGCGGCGAACAGCGACAGCGACCATCCCGGCACCGGCTGCCCCAGCACAAGCCACACGTAGATGACGTGGGCCATCACGAAGTGACCGACCAGATACGCCAGTGCCAACACACAGCGGCGCTCCGTTTCGGCAGGCACGCCGAGCGCCCGCAGCAAGCCGAAGCCAAGCAGTGCCGGCGCGAGGATCGCGCCGGCGACGACTTGCAGGCCATGCATCACGGCTTCTGGAAGTGCCATAGTTTGAAGTGCGTGGTCGTCTTCTCGCAGAGCCAGCCCGGCCGCGCCGCTGGCTCAAGATCGCCGGGCAGCACACACAGACGCAGCGTCAGCCCCTTCGCCGCCTCGGTCTCGACGGTAGCAAAGGGCTCCGGCACCTCCAGCAACCATGGCACTGGATAGCTCAACGTCGCCAGCATGATGTTGAGCCCGTTGCGCGCGGCCAGGCGCTCGAACTCTGCCACCGACTTCACGTCTTCGATGCGACCCACCACCTTCTGCAGCACCCAGATCGCGCCGGGCTCGGCAGCAAGGCGCAAGGCGAACAGCGTCTCGGCGTCCGGACCAAGCATCATGCGCAGACGTTCGTCGGTGCTCGCCAACAGGCGCGTGCTCCACGCCACGTCGGCATTTGCCCAACTGTGCCGAGCGAGCATGGTGGCTGCCGCACCAGCCTGCCACACGAGAACGGCCAGCACGACGCTGCGCAGCACGAGCGTGGGCTTCGACACCGTCATCAAGTGATCTCGCAAGGGCCGGTGCCGTTGCGCAGCAGGTCAAACCCAGCTTCGCTGCCAAAGCGAGCGCGATAGATCGGCGCCACGTGGGCGCGCACGGCGTCGGCCGCGCCCGGGTGCAACAGCGCAATCGCACAGCCACCAAAGCCAGCGCCGGTGAGGCGCGCGCCAAAGACGCCTTCGCACGCGCGCGCCGCCGCCGTGATCACGTCGAGCTCGTCGCAGCTGACTTCGTAGTCGCTGGCGGTTGAGCGATGGCTGGCGTTGAGCAACGCCCCGAGTGCGGCGTAGTCGTGACTGCGCAGAGCCCGCGCGCCATCGCGAGTGCGCTCCATCTCGGTAACCACATGGCGCGCGCGCCGGAACGTCAGGTCGTCCATCGCCGAACGGCTCTGCTCCAGATCCGCCACCGTATAGAGCGCCAGGTGCGGCAGGTCCCGCACGTGCGTGCGCAGGATCTCGTGCGCCGTCGCACACTGCGCGACGCGTTCGTTGAAACCACTCTTGGCCAGCAGTCGCGGCTTCTTGGTGTCGAGCACGAGCACTTCACACGCGTTTGGATCGAACGGAACGTGCTCCCAACGCGGTCCCGCGCAGTGCAGCAACAACACTTGGCCAGCGCGGCCGAGTGCGGACGCGAACTGATCCATGATGCCGCAGCGCACGCCGACGAACCCGGTCTCGGCGCGGTGGGCGAGCAACGCCAACTGCTGCCGTTCCAACTTGGTGCCGTGCAACGCATCGAGCGCTAACGCGGTGACGACCTCGATCGCCGCTGACGACGACAGGCCAGACGCCATCGGCAAGTCGCCAGCAAACACCGCGTCGAAGCCGGTGCGCATGCCGGTGCTTTGCTGAAAGCCATGCCAGACGCCGAGTGGGTAGCCCGTCCAACCGAGCTCCGGCCGCGTGCGTTCGCCCACGTCTTTGGCCTCGATGTCGACCGTCAATCCCTGATCGAGACTGCGCAAACGCAGCCGCGCATCACGGCGCGGGCGAATGGCGAGGTAGATGCCGCGGTCGACCGCCATCGGCAGCACGTCGCCACCGTTGTAGTCGAGGTGCGCCCCGACCAAATTGATGCGCCCGGGCGCGAAGAAGCGGCGAAACGGGGCCTCGCCGAAATCGGCACGAAAGCGCACGCCGATAGCATCGAGCAGACGGGAACGTGGCGTGGCTGTCATGGCGAACGGGGCAACGGTTGTGCAGTCACCGCGCGTCTCGCATCGAACTCGGCCGACGAATCGCGTTCAAGCCGCGCGCGCTACCGCTCGAAGGAAGTCTGCGAGCCGTTCTCGAAGTTACGCCCGCGGACACTCGTGCTATAGGCTGCCAGCTACAGAGGAGTGCCCTGCCGATGCCATCGATGCTGCTGTTTTCATGCCTCGTCTTTTCGACTGCGCTTGGCGCGGGCGTCGCCGTTCCCCAAGAGCCTGTTACCCAAGAGCCTGTTACCCAACGGCCTGTTACCCAACGGCCTGTTACCCAACGGCCACCGGCCGTGACCCCACCCCCACCGGCGGTGGAGGCCGCGCCGACCACGGCGGCCGAGATGCCGCACTACTTGGTGCGACGCTACCCCGAAGACAAGGACGTGCCGGTGGCGATCGTCGGCGCGCGCACGCTGACCCTCGGCGACCTCGTCGATCACCTCGACAAGCGGCATCACCCAGGCTTCAAGGAAGCGCTGCTTGAGCAGCCCAAACGCGGCGAAATCCACCGCATGCTGCAGTCCGACTTGATGGCGCCTTGGGTTCGCCACCTTGCCGATCTTGAAGCGCTGCAGCAGACGTTCGCAGCCTCGATCGACGCCAAGAAACTAGAGGCCGCGCAAAGCGAGGCGCTGAAGCGGAGCTTCCAGGGCTGGCTCGACACCTACCTCGCCGATCGCAAGGCCGCCGGTCGTCCGACCGAACTGACGCAGGCGCAGATCAACGGCCACCTGGCGCGCTTCCAACTCATGCACGGCATGGTGTCCGAGCTGCAGGGCTGCCTCGAACTGCTCGAACCCGGTGACTACAACCGCACGCAGCTGCAGAACTTCTTCAACGCCAACGCGCGCGCCTTTGGCGGTCAGGTCACGATCGAACACATCCTGATCCAGCACCGCGATGCTGGCACGGGACTGCTGCTCAACGAGGAGCGCATGGGGTTGGCCAACGCTCGCATCGCGGACGTCAAGGCGCGGCTCAGTCCCGATGGGGCCAACTTTGCGGAAGTGGCACGCGCGCGCTCGGACGATGTGCGCACTGCCAAGGACGGCGGCCGCCTGCAAGGGCTGCACCGCTACGACGAACGCATGCCCGCCGCGCTTTGCCGCGCCGCGTGGAATCTGCGCGATGGCGAAACCAGCGACGTTGTTGAAACCCAGTACGGCTGGCACCTCATCAAGCGCATCGACTTCATCCAACAGGTGTTCATCCTGTTCACCGACGATGCGATGCCGACCATCAAGTCGGTGATGCAGCGCGCGATGCAAGAAGACCGACTGTTCGCAGCGCGCCAGAAGACTGGCGTTCGCCTGCTGCTGTGAAGTGCGCGGGGGCTGCTCCTGCACCACTCGCCTCTACAGCGTCTGCCACAGCAGCAGCCAGAACGGATTGAGCACCGTCCACAGCATCGCCCAGCGCCGAAAGGGTTGCTTCACCGTCTTGTGGCGGAACATCGACATCGCCACCCAGGCGCCGATCCAGCCCGTCGCGAACACCAACCACAACAGCGTTCGTTCCGCGACGCGCCGCCCCTGACCCCGGCTCTTCCACTTGTCGAAGCCGTAGACCACGACGGCCGCCAGATTGATCACCAGCACCAGCGCCCAGCACACCTGCAACATCGCGGCATGATGCGGCCCGCATAGGCTTGCGGCAACGCGGCAGGTCGATCGCTACGCTGCCACGCCCCATGCAGGTCACTGCCCACGACGTCGAGACTGCGCACGGCGCCATCAAGAACTACATCCTGCGCACACCGACGGTCGCAGCCCCGCGACTCTCCGAGATGGTCGGCGCGCGGCTCTACCTCAAGCTGGAGAACCTGCAGTTCACGGGTTCGTTCAAGGACCGCGGCAGTTGCCTAAAGCTGCAACGCCTCGCGCAGTCACCCGAGCCTCCCGCCGGGGTCGTCGCGGCATCCGCCGGCAACCACGCCCAGGGTGTGGCCTACCACGCGCGACGGCTCGGCATGAAGGCCGTCATCGTGATGCCGCTGACGACGCCGTTCTCCAAGGTCGAGCGCACCGAAAGCCTTGGTGCCGAAGTGGTGCTGCGTGGTGAGTCGGTCGCCGAGTCGACGGTGCACGCGAAAGAACTGGCCGCGCAGAAGCAGTTCGCGTTCGTGCATCCCTATGACGATCCGCTGATCGTCGCCGGCCAAGGCACGGCCGCGATCGAGATGCTGGAAGACCATCCGCAGATCGACACGCTGGTGGTGCCGATCGGCGGCGGCGGGCTCTGCGCAGGCATGGCGCTGTGGGCCAAACACAAGAACCCCAAGCTGCGTGTCTATGGCGTGCAGACGTCGATGTGCCCGTCGATGCACGCGCTCATCAAGGGCTTGCCGATGCCGCCGCTGAACACCCATACGCTGGCCGAAGGCATCGCGGTGAAGACACCTGGTGTCATCCCAGCAGAGATCCTGGAACAGTTGCTCGAAGACATTCTCCTGGTCGACGAAGTCGACATCGAAACCGCCGTGCAGGTGCTCGCCGCGCAACAGAAGGTCGTCGCCGAAGGTGCGGGCGCCGCCGGCCTCGCGGCCGTGCAACGTCACCCGGCGGTCTTTCGCGACCGCGACGTCGGCGTCGTCATCTGCGGCGGCAACATCGATCGCCGCATGCTGTCGACGGTGTTGCTGCGCGGGCTCAAACGCGACGGCAAGATCGCCAAGCTGCGCATCGCCATCAACGACGTTCCTGGCGTGCTCGCGCGCGTGACCCAAATGATCGGCGCCGCTGGCGCGGACATCATCGACATCGAGCACCAACGCTTGTTCACCGGCATGGCGCCGCGCCAAGCCGAACTCGACGTCGTCATGGAGACGCGCGGCAGAGTGCACGTCGAGCAGATCCTGGCGTCGCTGCAGGGTGCTGGGTTCCCGGCGCAGTCGCTGTAGGGCTCACGCCCGCACTTCGTATGCACGAACCCGAGCCCGCCGCCGAGACCCATGCGGAGCGTGCGGAACGCCACCCCGCAACGCTGCAGGCCGCCGTTCGCAAGCAGCATGGCGCCTGGTTTACGCCGATGGAGCTCGCGCTGCCGACGGCCATGCGCACTTTGGCGCCGCTGTTGCGCGAGCGCGATCCCAGCACGCTGCGCATCGTCGATCCGGCGGTCGGCGGCGGTGCCTTCTTGCGCGCGGCCTTGCACGTGCTGGCCAAGGCTGGCGTGGCGCCGAACGCGGCGGTGCATCAACTGCATGGACTCGATGTCGATGCGGAAGCGGCCAAGCTGGCGTGTCTGGCGTTGTGCGAAGCCTGCGCCGATGCAGGCGTCGAAGCAGCGACCGTCGCCACCCACGTGCGGGCCGGCGATGGTTTGCTCGAACTCGAACCGGGCACCTTCGACGCCGTGCTCACCAATCCACCGTGGGAGACGTTGCAGGCCGCCGACGACGCCAAAGCCCGCGTCGCCGCGCTGCGGCCCCACTTCCACCATCAAGGTCGCGGCAAGCTCTTCACCTACCGACTGTTCGTCGAACGCGCGTTCCAACTGCTCCGTCCCGGTGGCCGCCTCGGCTTGATCGTGCCAGCGAGCTTGTGGTTCGACCGCGACGCCGAACCGCTGCGTCGCTTGCTGCTGGATCAGTGCGAGTGGCAATGGCTGTTTGCCTTCGAGAACCGCAAGAAGGTCTTCGCGATCGATCACCGCTACCAATTCGGCGTCGTCATCGCGACCAAGGGCCGCAGCACCACCAGCGTGCAGGTGGCGTTCCGTCGCACGGAGCTGGGCGATTGGGCGAGCGAGACGCCGCCGCACGTTCGCTACGGCCGCGACGAGTTGCGCGCCTTGAGCCCGAGTTCGGGCGCCTTTGTCGAAGTCGATGAGCAACGAGACCTCGATCTGCTGCGGCATCTGCACAAGAACGGCCTGCCGCTGCTCGGTTCGCACGGTGCGTTCACGTGGCGGCAAGGTGACTTCAACATGACCTCGGACCGCGCGCACTTCGTTCCGCGCGAGACAGCGGAGCAGAACGGCTTTCGCGCCAGCGTCGACGGCGTCTGGCGCTGCGCAGGCGAAGCCGACCTGTTGCCGCTCTACCAAGGCGCGATGCTCTATGACCTGCACCCCAACACCGGCGCCCACGCTGGCGGCACGGGACATGGCACCACCTGGACCACACCGCCAAACATCGAGCAGCTGCGCCCCGTCTACCTCGTTCCTGCACAGGCGTGGCGAGCCACGAGGCTGCAGCGCAGTAGCGCCCGCATCGTGCATCGCGCCCTCGGCAACGCCACCAATGAACGCACGATGATCGTGTGCTTGCTGCCTGACGTTCCATGCGGCAATTCGCTCGGCGTGCTGACGCCACGGCTGCACACCGACAAGCCGCTCCGCCTGCTCGCCGCCACCGCCGCGGCGCTGTCGTCGTTGGCCTTCGACTGGGCGTTGCGCCTTCGCCTCGGTGGCACCAACCTGAATTCCTTCGTACTTGCCGACTGCGTCATCCCGCCGCTAGACGAAGCGACCACCACCGAGTTGGCGCAACTCGCCATGCAACTGAGCGCGATCCTGCCAACGCACGCAGGCCTGTGGCACCAAGCAGCAGAGGAAGGTTGGGGCGCCACGCGTTCGCCAGCCTTGCCCGCCGACCATCGGCGGCAGCTGACCACGCGCATCGACGTGCTGGTCGGCCGCGCGTTCCAGCTCACCGCCGACGATGTCGCGTGGCTGACGCGCAACTGTGATCGCACGGTCGCGCAACTGCGCCGCCGCGGCCACGCCCCGTCGCCATTACGAGGCTTCTGGCGCGTCGACCGCGAACTAGAAGCACCGCAGCGCCGACCCAACCGCTGGCTTGCGGCCATCGCTTCGTGCCGTTGACGCCCTCAGCCAATGGCTTATGCTGCTCTTTGTGAAGGTCGTCTGGAATGAAACCAAGAACCTTGCCAACCAGAAGAAGCACGGCATCTCATTCCGGGAGGCGCGCCAACTGTTCGTTTCGGGAACCGATTACCTCGAGATCTTCGACGAAGTTCATTCCGAGATCGAAGACCGCTTCCTGGCGATCGGGCCGATCTCGCGCGGACTCGTTCTCGTCGTCTGGACCGAACGAGACGAGGGCATCATCCGGATTATCGGCGCTCGCTTGGCAACACGACGAGAGCAGCGCCTCTACCACGACTACTTGAAACAACTGCCATGAAAGACATCCCCGAGATCACCCCAAGGCAGCTGTCCAGAGCAATCCCCGCGCTGGTCCGCAAGCGTCTCATGCAAGGTCGCTTCGAGTCCGGTCGGGACTTTGTTGCACTCCGGCGCTTTGTCGGACTCAGCCAGACTCAGTTCGCTCGCGCCATGGGCATCAGCGTTCACACTCTCCGCAACTGGGAACAGGGGCGCCGCCACCCCGACGGTCCAGCCATTGCACTGCTGCGCATTGCCGCACGCCATCCCAGGATCATTCGCGAGAACTTGAAGTCCGCCGCCTAGTCGATGGCGAGAGGCGGCCGTCGCGGCGCCATGACCGGGCCCCGCGCCGTCAGAAGTAGGTGAACGTCGCCGTCGTCTGGCAGCCATTGACGTTGCGCACCAACACCGTCGCCGGCCCAACCACTCCCGGCGGCGTCGTGCCAACGACCGACGTCGCGGTCTGGCTGGTCACGGTCATCGGCGCACCATTGAACGTCACGGTCGTGCCGCCCAGGTGTTGCCCCACCAACAGGAAGAACGTGCCGCCGGCCGCCGTGCCGCTCGTGTAGGGCATCTGGCTGATCACCGGCGTGCCGTTGATGACGCGCTGCGCGAACAGGCCGCCGAGGTTGCTCACTCGCAGCATCGCGTCGCACGGCATGCCAACCGGCGTCACGAACTGCAGCAGCGTCGGCACCTGCGTCTGCAACGCGATCGCATTGCCGGCGAGTGTCACCTGCACGCCATTCAAGAAGTTGGAGCCTTGCACGCTGACCAACTGTCCAGGCAGCGGCGCAGCGGGCGCCACGACGGTGATGATCGGCGCTGGCAACGGCACGAGACGCAGGTAGACCGCGTTGGTCGCGGCGAACGAACCCACCGGATCGACGACCATCACGCCTTGCAGCGCGACATCGAGCAACGCAGCGACACCGGGGATCGGCACCGACCACGGCGCCCCCGTCGCGAAGATCGCCCCACCGAGGCCAAACGAATCGGCGAGCAGCACCGATGGCGCCGCCGAGAACGGTGCAGGCGTGAAGCACAGAGCCCCGCGCCCCGGACCGAGTGGCACTTCCGTTCCTGGCGTGGGCAAACCAACGTGGGCCCACAACGCAAACATGCCGATCGGCAACCCCGCACCCGCGCCCACTGGCGGGTTCATGGACAGAGTGAAGGGCTGGCCGTAGCCGACCGAGACCACGCGATCGTTGCCGCCGCCATTGTTGATGCGCAGCGCATCGATCACGCCGCCAACGCCATTGCTGACCGCTCCCGTGCCACACGGCCCGAAAGCATCCTGCACCTGCACGCTGGGCTGCGGCCAGATGCCCACGCGCCCAAAGGCGTCGGTGACGGCGACATCGAGCACAGCTTGGCCCGCATCGAAGTTGCCCTGCATGGTGAACGTGTAGCTGCCGTTGCCCTGCGGCGTCACCGGCCCGAACGTGATGCCGCTGACAGTGCTACCCAACCGCAGCCCCACCGTCACCGGCAGCGCGTTGCCAAGCGGCACGCCCTGCTCGTTGCGCAGCACGACCGTTCCAGTCACGGTGTCGAGGCCATTCGCGCGCAGCGTGTTGCTGCTCATCGTCACCGTCGACTGGTAGTGATCGGGTCGGCCAACTTGGTTGGCCTTCCACGTGTTGTAGAGAGCCTGCAGTTGGATCACGGGATCGACCGCCGTCGCCGGTTGGTTGGCGATGTTGAGGTCGAGCCAATAGGTGCCAGCACCACAGCCGTAGAGACCATTGCACGGCGCATCGAGGTCGCTCGGGCGGCTGACAACCATCAAGCCGATGTGCGAGGACTTGGTGAAGTTCGCGGGCGGGGCGCCGCACGAGGTCGGCGCGCTCGGAGAACACGAACAGCGACCATCACCGCCCATTACGCGCGCTGCATCCATCGCCGCCATCAACTTGTCGCCGATGGTGCCGATCGTTGCGATGAGCGCGGACTCCGCCGCCGTGACCACGGGTTGGCCAGTGAGCACGTTGCCTTGGATGGCGTAGACGAACTGTCCGGTCTGGCCGGTGACGCCGCCCGCCCAGGCGCCAGCACCGGTGCCGGTGAAGGTGATGACGCCGCCGGTGATGCTGGCGATGCCGTATTGGCGCGACTGGTGTCCTGGATCGGCGATGCCGAGTTGGGTCAGGATCACGCTGGTCGGGGTGCCGTTCAGAAACCCGGTGCGAATCAGTTCCCGCAGCGATTGAGGGCCGACGAACGACTGGGCGGCGGCGACGCCGTAGCCGGGCACGACGACGATGGTGTTGGGTTTGAGGTCAAAGCCAACGAGGCAGGTGGCGATGCCGATCGCAATCTCCCCGGTGGCGAGGTTGATGATGAGGATCGACCAGGTGGCGGCGGCGGGTGCTGTCAGCAGCACGAGCCCGAGGAGGAACGCGAGGACGAGGCGGGGGGAGGGCATCAGGCGGGGGATTGTCCGGCGGCGGGGCTGGGCGTCCAGGGGGTGGACGGGCTGGAAGCTGGCTCCCGCGGCAACTGGTCCATAGGCATACTTGCTGCGTCTTGTCGGCCTCGGAACGATGCTCGAAAGAGAGCTGGCGTTCGCCGCGCAACTCGCACAGCGGTGATTCGGCGTGCTGCCCGGACAATCGGGCGGTGAGCCATTGATGACGTTCCAGCCGCTTGCCACCACGCAAGCGCTCGATCGTGGAAATGCCCCAGAAACACCGCGCACAGCACTGGCAATAGAAGTTACCCAGGTGACACGCGAAGGTTCAGGTTGACGTTCGAGCTAGTGCCGTGTACCGAAGGTCAGCTTGTACCTTATCCGGTAATGCCGTACGTGTGTGTGTGGGCCTGGGAGGGCCTCACACATGTGTCGATTCGTTCGCGAGCTGAGCGACCACGAAAGCGTGGAGCTGACGCAGATCCTGAAGAGTTCGAAGAGCGCGGTGCTGCTCAGGAGGGCGCAGGTAGTCGCGTTCTCCGGCCAGCGCATGCAAGCGAAGGCCATCGCTTCGTGCCTCCACCTCCACGAAGAGTACGTGCGTGAGTTGATCCGGCGGTTCAACGAAGGCTCGTTTGCCGCGCTGCGACCGCGGCCACGCACAGGGCGTCAGCGTGAGCTCGAGGCGGAGGAGGTTGCGGCGGTTCTCGAGGTCGCAACCAGCAGACCCAAGGACTTCGGGATGCCGTTCACGACGTGGTCGCTGCGCAAGCTTGCCGACTTCCTTGTCAGGCGCCGCCTGGTCGCAAAGACGACAGCCAACATGCTCGGCCGGATTCTGCGCGAGAACGGCGCCACGTTCCAACGCACCAAGACCTGGGAGGAGAGCAACGACCCTGACTTCGCGTCGAAAAAAAAGCGATCCAGCGCCTCTACGCGAAGGCGCCGCCGCACTCGCGAGTGATCTGCGTCGACGAGTTCGGTCCGATCGAGATCAAGCCGATCCATGGGCACGCGTGGTGCCCTGCAAATCACCCGTCGCGCATCCGAGCCACCTACAACCGTCATCACGGAGTCAGGCACTACATCTCGGCGTTCGACCTGCAGGCGAACCGGCTCGTGATGCGGTGCTATCGCCGCAAGCGCTGGCAGGAGTTCCTGAGCTTCCTCAAGCAAACGCGCGCGCGCTACGCCGCTGACATTCGGCTCCACATCGTCCTCGACAACTTCTCGCCCCATCGCCGCCGCGAGGTCTTCGAATGGGCGCGTCAGCACAACGTGCGTCTCGCATTCACTCCGACGTACGCCTCGTGGCTCAACCGCATCGAGCCCCTCTTCGCCGGCGTGCGTTACTTCGCGTTGA
>CANEYR010000023.1 GCA_947444055.1 Planctomycetota bacterium | reverse complement strand
GTGTCGGTGCTCGAACGGGCAGGCTGCACGGTGACGTTTGATCCGGCGCAGACGTGCTGTGGGCAGCCAGCGTTCAACTCGGGCTTTCAGGTCGATGCGCGCTCGGTCGCCAAGCACTTCCTCGACGTGTTCGAACGCGCCGAAGCGATCGTGGCGCCATCGGGTTCGTGCATCGCGATGGTGCATCGTTATCCGGCGTTGTTCGCGGAGGAGCCATCTTGGCAAGCGCGCGCTAAGCACGTCGCGGAACGCACCTTCGAGCTGTCGTCATTCTTGGTGCGCGAGCTCGGCGTCACCGATGTCGGGGCGCGCATGAACGCGAAGGTGGCGTGGCACGACGCCTGCCACGGGCTGCGGGAGTTGGGTGTGCGCGACGAGCCGCGGGCGCTGCTGCGCGCGGTGCGGGGACTGGAGCTGGTGGAGTTGCAGACCAGTGAGGCGTGCTGCGGTTTTGGCGGCACGTTCTCAGTGAAGTTCCCGGAGCTGTCGACGGCGATGCTGGATCACAAGCTGAAGGATCTGGCGGCGCATCCGGTCGACGTGCTCAGTGCCGTCGACAGTTCGTGCCTGATGCAGATTCGCGGGCGCTTGCAACGCCAAGGGTCGAAGGTGCGGGCGATGCACTTGGCGGAGATTCTGGCGTCGCGGTGAACGGGCGCGGCGGCTTGGCCGCGTCGTGGTGCCTACAGCACGCGGACCAACAGCCCGTTCGTGGCCGAGAAGCCCTGCGGCCCACCGGCGTCGATCGCGAACGCCTGCGTCGTGAACACGACGCCGGCGCTGCCGATCGGCAGTGGGAACGCGAAAGTACCGGCCCCGCTGCCGTTGAAGGGCACTGCGACCGTGCCGAGCACGGAGCCGAGCAGCAGGTTGCAGCCGAGCACCGGAATGTTGGCTTGGCCGATGCCGAAGCCGAGCACGGCGATCGATCCCGGCAGGCCGTTGCTGACCGTGAAGTCGACGGTCGTGCCGGCCGGCGGGCAGTCGTCGTTTGCGTCCAGCGCGGGTGCTCCCGTCGTGCCGACGCAGCCAGTGCCGTAGGTGCCGTTGCAGCTGACGGTAACGCAGGCGCTGGCGGTGCCGGAGTTGTTGCCGTGCACCATGAAGACCGGGATGCCGGGGCCAAAGCCGGCGATGAAGGCCGAGGGCGGCACGGTGACGCTGACGAAGCTGCCCTGGGTGCAGAAGATGTTGTTGGTGTGCGTCAGCACGCCCATTTGTGTGCAGGCGCCGTTGTTGAAGCGCATGTGGGCGCAGGTCGCGAAGTTCTTCGAGTAGACGACGGTGACGTTGTTGTCGGCGAGCACCGTCACGCTGTGCAAGGTCACGACGTCCTGGGCGGTGAGCGAGTTTGTGGCGGCGAGAGCGGTGGCGAGAGCGAAGTGGCGCAGGATCATGATGGGGTCGAACTCGGGGGGGCGGCGGGGGCGCGAAGTGTAGGCGGCCAGATTCGGGCGCGGCAGGGCCTCGGGCTCTTCTTGGTCTTGCCCGCGGCAGGAACGCGCGTGCAACGGCATGACTTGGCGGTGATCCTGCCGCACCTCGTGAGCCACCTTCGCCCAGAGACCTTCCCTGCCAACGCGCGCCAAGCGCTTGCCGATCCGGTGCTGACTGGGGCCTTGCGGCGGGCGACGGACCTCTTCGCCGAACGTCGCGGTGGGGCAATCGCCGCGGTTCCCGATTGGGAAGAGCTGCGCACGCGCGCGGCCGCGATCAAAGCAGCGACCCTGTCGCGGCTCGATCACTACCTCGAGCAGTTCGTCGCGCGCAGCGAAGCCGTGGGCACCATCGTGCATTGGGCGCGGGACGGTGCCGAGGCGTGTGCCATCGTGCGCACGATTGCGCTGCAGCACGACGCCAAGCGTCTGGTGAAGTCCAAGAGCATGGCGACCGAGGAGATCGAACTGAACGCGGCCTTGGCGCAGGATGGCGCCGAGCCGGTCGAGACCGACCTCGGGGAATGGATCATCCAACTCGCGGGCGAGACGCCGTCGCACATCATCGTGCCAGCGATCCACAAGACGAAGGAAGCGATCGGTGAGCTGTTCGTCGCCAAGCTCGGCATTGCACCATCGAGTGAACCCGCGGTGTTGGCGGCGCATGCGCGGCAGCGTCTGCGCGCGCACTTCGCGGCGGCCGACCTCGGCATCAGCGGCGTCAACTTCGGCGTCGCCGAGACCGGCACCATCCTGATTCTGGAGAACGAAGGGAACGCCCGCATGACGACGACGCTGCCGAAAGTGCACGTCGCCGTGATGGGCATCGAGAAGGTGATTCCGCGCTTCGCCGACCTCGAAGTGTTCTTGAAGTTGCTGCCGCGATCGGGAACGGGCCAGCATCTGACGACCTACCAGAGTCTGCTGACGGGCCCCGATCCGGCGGGCCAAGGGCCGCGCGAACTGCACATCGTGCTGCTCGACAACGGGCGTTCCCGCATCGTCGGTGATGAGTTGATGCGCGAGACGCTGGCGTGCATTCGCTGCGGCGCCTGCTTGAACGCGTGCCCCGTCTACCAATCGATCGGTGGCCACGCCTATGGCTCGGTCTATCCGGGCCCGATCGGCGCCATCCTGACGCCGCAGCTCGCGGGCCTGCATGCGGGCGGCACCTTGCCCTTCGCATCGAGTCTGTGCGGCGCGTGCAAGGACGTGTGTCCGGTCAAGATCGATATCCCCTCGCTGCTGCTCGAACTGCGCCGGCGCGCGGTGCTGGGCGAACAAGGCCAGCCGCCGACGCGCGGGGGCTTTGGCGAACGAATGGCGTGGCGAGTGTGGGCATGGTTCACGCGGGGACCGCGGCGCTTTCGCTTCGCGATGTGGATGGCGCGGGTTGGCGAGAAGGTGCCGTTCCTGCAGAAACTGGCGGGGCCGGTGCGGGCGTGGCACTCGAGCCGTGAACTGCCGAAGTTGGCGAAGCGTTCGTTCCGTTCGACGTGGCGCGGCGGTGCGTCGTGAGCAGCGCGCGCGACAGCATTCTTGGCACCATTCGCAAAGGGCTGCGTGGGGCGACCGCGGCGGCGTTGCCGGCGTTGACGAGCCCGCGCGAGATGCCGGTTGGAGAACGGGTCGAACGGTTCGTCGCGGTGCTGACGAAGATCGGCGGCCAAGTGGACGTGGTGGCGGACCACGCGGCACTGCGCGTTCGCATCGCGGCCATCGTGGCGGCGTCCGGGGCCAAGGTGTTAGCACTCAGTGATGCCGAGGGTTTGCCGGCGATGTTGGCGTTGGTGCCGACGGACGTGCGTCGCTTGCCGGCGGGGGCGCCGCGCGACGAACTGATGACGGCAGACGTCGGCATCACGGGCGCGCAGTGGGGCATTGCCGAGACCGGCACCTTGGTGCTGACGTCGGTGGACGAGCAACATCGCTTGGCGTCCTTGTTGCCGGCGGTTCACATCGCGGTGCTGCCGCGTTCGCGCCTGCTCGGCACGCTTGGCGAAGCGTTCGCTCTCTTGCAAACGAAGGCTGGGGCGCCGTGTGCGCGCACGATCACGTTCGTTACCGGGCCATCGCGCACTGCCGATATCGAGCTGACGCTCGTCGTCGGTGTGCACGGGCCGAAGTCCATCCACGTGCTGCTGCTCGAATCCGACTGAGTGGCGCGGGCGAACGGCATCGCGGGAACGATCGGTTCGCTGTGAGGCGTTCGCTCTGGCGGTGGGCCTTGAATCAGTTCCCCACCGTCAAAGCGATGCCGTTGCTGACCACGGCGCCGAACGCGTTGATGCCGGGATCCTCTGCCAGCACTTGCGCATAGAGCGAGGTGCCGAGCGCGGAGGTAAGCGCTGGCAGCGACAGCGCCATTTGCATGCTGCCGCCGACGTTCAGCACCCCGGTCAGCAACTCGGTGCTGCAGCGCGCATAGCAGCTCGGCATGCCGAGCGCGGTGAGCTCGAGCGGCAACGGCAAGCCGAGGCCGACCGTGTTCGAGAAGCCCACCAAGAAGATGCCAAAGTGATTCGGCCGCAGGCTTGAGCACGTCAGCGTCACGGTCTCACCGATGCGCGGTGGGGTGGCGGTGAGCACGGGCACACCGTTGGTGCCCGCACAGCCTGGGCCCAGTTGCGTGACGGCTGGCTCGAAGATCGCGATCGTCCACAAGCCGCGGCCATGCGTGGCTGCCAGCAAGGTGGTCGAGTTGTGCATGAACACGACTTCGTCGACGGACACATCCGCGGGTCCATCGTTGCTGGTCGACCACGTCAGGCCGCCGTCGTGGCTCGCGAAGATGCCGACCTCGGTGCCGACATAGAGACGATCGTTGAGACTTGGGTGCTGGGCGACGCCGTTGATGGGGGCCGATGGCAGGCCGGTGACGCCGCTGCCAGTGAGATCGACCCACGTGGTGCCGCCGTTGGTCGTCTTGTGCAGGTTGTCGCCGGTGAAGCCGCCAAGGCCGATGTAGACCGTCGAGCTGTTGCTGTGGTCGATGACGATGCGGCCGATGTAGCGATTGGGCAGCGGATTGGGGGCGCTGTTGTTGTCGACGGCGGTCCACGTCGGCACCGCTGCGGTGCCGTTGCTGGTCTTGTAGACGTGGCCGTTGTTGTGCCCGATCCAGATGACGTTGGCGTCGCCGGGCGCGACGGCGATCGCCGAGATGTTGGAGCCGACAGTCGGCTTGATCGCCGACCAGAGCACGCTGCCGGCGCGCGCGTTCGTCGTCAGCCACAAGCTCGCGGCGCCGACCAGCAGCCGCTGCGGATCGTTGGGATCGAGCAGGATCGGCGCGATGAAGTTGGCCGCACTGCCGGCCTCGGTGATGCCGCCGTCGATGTAGCTGGCCGAGGTGCCGCCATTGCTCGAACGGTGAACCTGCGCGTAGACGTACTCGCCGTAGATGTAGTTGGGGTTGACCCAGTCGATCGCCGCGAAACCACCATCGCCACCGTAGGTCAGCGCCGCTGTGTTGCTGCCGACTGGCAGCGTCAGGTGGCCATTGTCTTGCGTGCCGCCGGTAATGCGCCCCGAGGTGCCGTCACCCGCAGCGCCATAGAACTGGCTGGCGCGGTAGCTCTGTTCTTTGCGCGTCCAGCCGCTGCTGGTCGAGGCCGTGTAGATGTTGGCCGTCGTGTAGACACCGCCGTCGTTGGTGACGTAGACGCGGCGGTTGGCGACGCCATCAAAACCGGGATCGGCGATGACCTGATGTTGGTCGGGGTGCGGCTGGCTGGTGTTGATGTAGCCATTGCTGATCGCCGCGAGCGTGACGCCCGCATCGGTCGACTTGTAGAGATGGTAGGCGCCCGTGACGAGCAGGTTGGCGTTGGTCGGATCGACCCAGAGCGTGTTGTAGTACCACGCCGCACCGGAGCCAGCCGACGTCGTCTGCTGCACCCAGTTGATGCCGCCATCGACACTGCGCCAGATCAGGCCGCCGCCGGTGCCGCACGAGGCGTAGACCATGTTCGCCACGCTCTTCGCATAGCAGAGTTCGATGCGCCCGCTGGTTCCCGCTTGGCTGATGAGGCCCGACGCGGCGTTGGTCCACGTCGCCCCGCCGTTCGTCGAATAGACGACGCGATGCACGCTGCTTTCGTAGATGTCGGCGACGCACTGGTTGCCGTCGTTGGGGTCGAACAACACCTGCATGCACGCGGTCGCACTGCGCACCAGTGTCCACGACGCGCCAGCGTTGGTGCTGCGGTAGATGCCGCCGGGAGAACGCGTCGCTGCCAGCAGCGTGTTGGCATTGCTCGGCTGTACGGCGATGCGGTTGGTGTAGGTCCACGCGGCGGTGGCCGTCAGTTGCGTGAACGTGAGGCCGCCGTCCGTCGACTTGTAGATGCCTTTGCCGACCACCGCGTCGCCGTTGTAGAAGCCTTCGCCGGTGCCCGCATACAGCGTCACTGGCGTGCCGGCGACCAACGCTAGGCTGCACACCGCGAGCGTGCCGAGCTGGTCGTTGATCGGCGACCACGTAGTGCCCGCATTGGTGCTGCGCCAAACGCCGCCCCCGACCGCACCGGCCCACATCTCCGCCGTGTTCGCGGGGTTGATGACGAGGCTGCGCGTGCGCCCACCGATGTTGTTCGGCCCGCGCTCCGTCCAGCCGAAGCGGCCGATGCCGGCATTGTCGATCGCATCGTGGTAGGCGGCATTGGCCGCGCGCTCGGTGCGCGCTGCCTCGACTGACGCCGGGTCGAAGACGCCGTTCTCGTCCTGCCAACGCAAGTGGCGCCACTGCCGCGCCTGCTCGGGGCCACTGGGAGCAGCGCCACTGGAAGCAGCATCGATGTTGCGGGCCTTGCGCACCCGCTGCTGCTCGCGCAGCTCGTAGCTGTGGGCGTCAGTGGCGTCGACAGCGCCGGTGGAAACGGGCAACGAAGAGCATGCTGCCGCGAAGACGCAGACAGCGAGCAGGTGGTGGCGCATGGGAGAGCGGGCTCTGGGGCGAGAGCGCGGCGCAGCATACCAAGGTCGGCGGGCGCGGGCGGTGCGTCGGGAAACGACTTGCAGGGTTGCTCGGCGGGCCTTGGTGCAGTTCGCTGCGCCACCCTTGTTGTAGGAACCTCGCGTGAAACTCGTCGCCTTCCTTCGTGCCTCTGGCTCCACAGCCTCCGGCCTTCTGCTCGACCAAAACCGCGCCGTGCTCGATCTGGCGCATGCCGCGACCGGCTTGCTGACGCCAAGCCATGCGCTGGCGATCTGCGACCTCGCCGATCCGTTCCATCGCGCGGTCAAGGACCTCGCCGCCCGCGCCCAGACCCCAGCCGAGCTGGAACGGCTGCGCAAGGCCGGAGCCTTGCTGGTGCGTTCCCAGGTCACGCTGCACGCCCCCGTGCCGCGGCCAGGCAAGATCCTCTGCGTCGGTTTGAACTATCGCGACCACGCCGCCGAGCAGAACGTCGAACTGCCAAAGCGCCCGCTGCTGTTCAGCAAGTTCGTCACCTGTGTGCAAGCACCCGGTGGCCCGATCCGCATTCCACGTGGCAGCACGCAGACCGACTACGAAGCGGAGCTCGGCGTCGTCATCGGCCGCCAGGCCAGTCGCGTCAGCGAGTCGGCGGCGATGCAGCACGTGCTTGGCTACTGCAACTTCCACGACGTGTCGGCGCGCGACTTCCAGTTTGCCGATGGCCAGTGGCAGCGCGGCAAGTCGTGCGACACCTTCGCGCCGTTCGGTGAGTTCGTCGCCACCACCGACGAGATCCCGGATCCGCACGCGCTGCGCATCCAACTGCGGTTGAACGGCAAGACGATGCAGGATTCGACGACCGCCCAGTTGGTGTTCACGATCCCGCAGTTGATCGCGGCGATCAGCGAGCACATCACGCTCGAGCCCGGCGATGTCATCGCCACCGGCACGCCGCCGGGGGTTGGCTTCGCGCGCAAGCCGCCGGTCTATCTGCAGCCGGGCGATGTCTGCGAAGTCGAGATCGCAGGCCTTGGCGTGTTGCGCAATCCGGTCATCGCCAGCGATTGAACGAGCCCAGGAACCCGCCATGGATCTGCAGCTCACTGGCAAGGCCGTAGTCGTCACCGGTGGCTGTCGCGGCATTGGCCGCGCGATCGTCGAGACGTTCTTGCGGGAAGGGGCGCGGGTCTTGGTTGCGGATCGCGACGTGGCGGCGGGGGAGGCGATGCGCACGGCGCTTGGCGCCGCCGGTGGTGTGGTGCACTTTGTCGCGGGCGATCTCGCCGACGGAGCGACTTGCCAACGCGTGATCACCACGGCCGAACAGCAACTCGGCGGCATCGATGTGCTCGTCAATAATGCGGGGCGCAACGACAGCATTGGGCTCTTAGCTGGCGTTGCCGCGTTCGTCGGTTCGCTGCACGCCAATCTGGTGCCGGCCTACGCGCTGGTGCACTTCGCGTTGTCGGCCTTGCGCCGTTCTCGCGGCGCCATCGTCAACATCGGCAGCAAGGTCGCGGTCACCGGCCAAGGTGGGACATCGGGCTACGCGGCGGCGAAGGGCGGGCTGTTGGCGCTGACGCGCGAATGGGCGCTCGAACTTGCGGTGCATGGTGTGAGGGTCAACGCGGTGTTGCCTGCCGAAGTGTGGACGCCGCTCTACGAGGAATGGCTGGCGCGGCAGACGGACCCCTTGGCGCAGCGCGCGCGCATCGAGCAGTCGGTGCCATTGGGGCGGCGCTTCACGACGACGCAGGAGATCGCGGATGCAGTGGTGTTCGTGGCGTCGCCGCGCAGCAGTCATACGACCGGGCAATGGTTGTTTGTCGATGGCGGCTACACGCATCTGGATCGCCGGAGCCCAGACCAAGGCAGGTAGCGGTCGCTGGCTCCCTGACCCACGCCGCGGTGGGATGGGAGCGTCGCAATGGTTCGTGAGCGCTAGGTCGCTCCGGCGGTTGTCGTTGCCGTGGCTTGAGGTAAGTTGTCTCGGCCTTCCCCATGCTCGGCGCCGTCCACCAGGCGCCCACCGCCTCTGCTTATGAATCGATATCTCCTGCTGTCGCTTGGCGTGTCGTTCGCCAGCGCACTCTCGGCCCAATCCAACACTGTGGTGGGCCTGAACGGCCGCCTCGAGACCCTCGACAACATCACCTACTGGGGCCGCAGCCCAGCCGTCCATCCCGCCGGCGTCGTCGGCATGTCGATGCGCAACACGATGTGCAACCCGGGCTCGGTCAGCATCCCGTGGTATGCGCAGATGGCCGAGAACCACCCGAAGTTCGGCTTCATCATCACGCGCTTGTCCGGCGATCGCATGGTGCAGATCAGCGACCGTTCGTACTGCAAGCACGCCTTCACGTCGGCTAGCACCAGCGGCGCCTGCGGCCCGTGCAACGGCATCGGCGGCAACCTGATGGGCGTGACCTGCTCGGACACCTACACCGCCGGCCACAACGCGGGTCGCGGCAACCTCGGCCCAGCCGACGAGATCAATCCGTGGCTCGGCACGTGGCCACACACCGGCTCGTTCTTCGACCAGGGCTTCCCGAACGTCGGCTCCCCCGGCAACAACGACGGCAACCAAAGCCCCATCAACATCAGCGACCCGGTCACCAATCGCGTCACGATCAAGGAGACGGACCTGCTGGTCGCGGGCAGCTACTACTACGGCATCCAACTCATCCATGAAGGCGAAGCGGTCGCCGTTCGCGGTGACAACATCAAGTCGCGCGGCATGACGGCGACGTGGAACGGCAGCAATTGGTCGGTGGCCAACAGCGCCGTCGGCGAAGTGTTCGGCTCGATCCTGCAGCATTGGACCGGCGCGGACCTCAACAGCGGCGGCAACGGCAACGACGACGGCCGCTTCTTCGTCGGTTCCAAGGCGACGTCGCTCGGCGGTGGCAACTACCACTACGAGTACGCCGTGCACAACGTCGACAACAACCGCGGCGGTGCAACGCTGCGCGTGCCGATCGATGCGTCCGCAGTCGCCACGAACTTCAGCTTCCGTGACATCGACGGCAACCCGCTGAACGATTGGACGTCGGCGCGAGTCGGCAACGAGATCGTGTTCACGGCGCCGCCGAGCAACCCGCTGAACTGGAACGAGATCTTCAACTTCGGCTTCGACGCCACGTTCGCGCCGGGCAATGGCGGTGTGACGCTCGACGAAGCGCGCGTTGGTCCGGGCGCCCTGTTCGTCGCGGTCGCGGCCAAGGTGCCAAGCGGCTCGACGTTCGCGCAGGTGACCTCGGTCGGCACCGGCTGCGGCGGCACGCCGGGCTGTGCCAACAGCTTCTACGAACTCTCGTTCGACCTCGCCAACTCGGGCTTCACGATGACGCCGACGGCTGGTGGCTACGCCGTCAGCAGCCTGTTGGGCGCCTGGATCACTCCGGCTGGCAGCACGTTGGCGCTGACGGACGACTCGGGCACGCTGCAGGCGATCCCGTTCGCGCTGCCGTTCATGGGCAGCACGACCAACAACCTGTGGGTTTGCTCGAACGGCTTCGTCTCGACGGCGAACAACGGCACGTCCTACACGCCGTCAGCAAGTGCCTTCCTCGGCGGGCAACCGACCTGGGCGGCGGTGTGGCGCGACCTCAACCCATCGACGCCCGGTGGGTCGATCCGGTTTGACGCCAACGCCAGCCGCGTCGTGGTCTCGTTCGTCAACGTCGCGAACTACAGCGGCGGCGGCACCGTCACCTGCCAGTGGCAGTTCTATCCAAGCGGCCTCGTGCACGTGATCTACCAGGCGGCGACAGGTTCCCTGCAAACGTTGGTCGGCTTCACGCGCGGCGGCGGGGCGGCGGATCCGGGTGCGATCGACATCTCGGCAGCGCTGCCGACCGGGTTTGCCCTCTGCCACCCAGGGGCGCCTTCGGTGCCAGCGTTGGCACTCGCGGCTTCGGCGCGGCCGATCCTCGGCACGACGTTCAACTTCAACACGACCAACATCCCGGCTGGCTCGCTGCTCGGCCTGCAGGTGTTGTCGCAGACGCAGTACGCGCCGGGCATCGACCTGACGTCGATCGGCATGCCGGGCTGCACGCTGCACCTCGGTCTCGACGTCCTGACGCAGTTCGCGACGCCGGGCGCCAGTGCCTCGGTGCCATACACGCTGCCGTCAACGCCGTCGCTCTCCGGCGCGCAGTTGCTGTCGCAATCGGTCACGCTGTCGCCCGGTCAGAACCCGTTCGGCTTCGTGATCTCGAACGCGCTGCTGATGGTGCTCGGCATCAACTGAGCGACGCGGTGATCGATGGATCGCACGACTGCGGGCAGCTTCGGCTGTCCGCAGTCGTTTCTACCGCGGTGCTCTGCGTTCCCGCGGCGTCAGAGGACCTGCGTCAGTTCGTCACGAGTGATCCTGCAGTCGTGGAGGATCTTGCCCAGCAGGCCGGGTCCGATCGCTTCCTTGCCATGCACTGGGACGACTGTTGAGCGGCCATCCGCGTGTCGGAGGAAGTGATGACTTCCGCGAACACGAACAACTTCGAATCCGATTCGCCCAAGCGCTCGGATGAGTTGCTTGCCGGACCGGACCCTTGAGGCTCAAGCAACCCGAATTCGCTGCACGCCGACGAAGTCCAAGGCCTTTGGTGGCGTGCCCTCGACTTCGAGGCACAAGGTGATTGCTTCCTTGATTCTGTTCATCAGGTCATCGAGAGAGCGGGCCTGCGTGTGACAGCCTGGCAGGGCGGGGACCGTGGCTACGAAGAAGCCTTCCTCGTCCTTCTCAATGACAACGTCGAATTCGCGGGGCATGGTGGGCCGCATGCTAGCACCTCGGGTCGGGTGCAGGGAGGCAGGGTTGCGCGCTTGCGCGCTCGCGAAGATCAGAACAGCAGCGTGAACGACTGCGTCATCACGAACGGCCCGGGCACGCCGACCAGGCCGAGCCCGCAGGTGTTCAGCACTACGGCCTGCGTCGACAGCACCGCGCTGGCGCAGGGCACCCCGGCGATCGGCGGGATGGTCAGCGGCATCGACAGGGTGCCCGCCGTGTTGGTCGTCATGACCGCCGTGAACGCGATGCCGCACGCGGCGACCATGCTCATGTCCAGCGACTGGTTGCTGCCGCCGCACGCCGTCAGCGGAATGCTCGGCAAGCACGAGTTGGTGGGGGCCGGGATCGAACAGGTCGTGCACGGGCAGAAGTTGAACAGCACGAGCACGACGGACCCGGCCGGGGCCGAGACGGCGAGGTTGAGGGTGACGCCGCCGTTGGGGAAGCACATCGACGAGCATGAGGTCGCGCCGGAACCCAGGCCGTTCACCGTGTAGTCGTTGATGCCGGGAACGCCGGTGGTTTGCGCAAGGGCGGCGGTGGCGAGCAGGGCGGTCGAAAGCAGGTGACGGATGGTGGTCATGTCAGGAGAAGAGCGGTTTGCAGCAGAATGCACGCGGTGATGGGAGAAAACGCGGGGCCGCCCGTGCGAAGGGGGCCACGCTATTGGTTGACCGCGCCTACGCGAACCCCCTGGCCGCGGAACCGATCGACGTTCAGCCCGCCCTTTTCGCCATGCTCCAGACCGTACCGGTCGTCGCGGTCAGCAGAGCCGACGCAACACCACGACCATCTCGCGTTCGTTCGCCACGAACTCGGCCACGTCGAACGGCGCGAAGCCCGCGCGCGCCTGCAGCATGCACAGAAGGCTCAGGAAGTCGGTTTGCGCCCAGCAGTGGAAGTGGATGCGGAACTTCTGCGCCACGAGTTCTTGCACCGCGGTCCGGACCTGTGGTTCGCCCTGCACCTTCATGCCAAGCCGCACCACTTCTTCGTAGTGACCTTGACGCGAACCCTCGGGGCCCTGCTCGTGGTCGCGCAGCAGATGTTCGATCGTGGTCGATGGGCGGTCGCGGTCGAAGATGTGCCGCTTGTCGGGCACGGACAGGTAGACGACGCCCCCTGGCTTCACCACCCGCAGTAGGTTGCGCAGCGTGCCGATCGGGTCTTCGCAGTGTTCGAGGAAGTGGTTGGCGATGACGAAGTCTTGCGTGCGATCGGCGATCGTGGTCAGCCGTTCGCCGTCGTCGACGATGTCGACGGTGACGATGTGCCGCCCGGCCTTGTTGGGGTGCATCGCGCGCAACGCCTCGGTGCTGAGCCAATCGACGTAGCGAACTTTGACGCCGCGACGAACGCGCAGCGGATCCTGCATGGCGCCGATCTCGATGCCCTCACCGCGTAGGTGGCGGTCGGCGATCGTCAGGCGGCCGAGATACTGGCGAAACGGCGTGACGAAGTTCTTGGCCAGGCGCCGCAGGTCCAACATGCCCGTGCTATCGAAGGGCTGGCCGCGGCGACTTGAGTTGCTCAGCGCGGCTTGCCGTGCCGAACCAGCCGCAGCGGGCCGTCGCTGACCTTGCCGATGCCCGGGGCGTGCACCTGGGCCGACCGTTCTTGCGGCGCTAGCGGCGTCGTGGTCGCGATGTGCACGCAGCCAGCGATCGGCCCATCGGGCCCAGCGAACGTCTCGTCGTCGGCAACGACTTCGGCGCGATCCATCGCCAGCGCCGGCGCCGTCTCTTGGTGGAAGCGGCTGCCGAGCAACGGCGTGCCCGGCATCAGCAACCCGTAGTGGGCGCCGTTCTCGCCACTGCGCCACGCACCGGCGCCGTTGGTGACTTTGCCGTTCTCGTAGAGGTCGATCTCGTCGGTGTCGCCGACCGAAGAGCAGGGAAGATGCCACGGTCGGCAGACGCAGGGAGGAACGCAAAGAGAGCATGAGGCAAGCGGGGGAAGTGCGACCAGGACGTCCAGTCGCGAGGTGTGCAACTGAGCTCACGTCGCTGAGAGCCCGCTGAGTGCGGTGCGATTTCGCGAGGTTGGGCGTGCGGCCGTTGCCATCGGCGGGCACGCGAGATGCGGGTCGCGTGGCGTTCCTTTCGCGTTCGTGCAGGCGGGCAGTAGCGTCTGTGCTGTGACGAACGTCGTGCTTGCCGTCGCGGTCCAACATGCGCCGTGCCTCTGCTATGCGATGCAGCAGAGTGCGGTGCCATGGCTGACCAAGGTGGTGCTGCACAACACCGGTGCGGTGCCGCGGCGCGATCTGTTGGTCACCGTCGCGGTCGCTGGGCTGTGCGAGCCATGGCGGCTGCAGGTCGCGGAAGTGCTGCCCGGCATCGCGCTCGAATTGGCTGTTCCCGATCTGCCGCTGCGGGCCGACGTGTTTGCGAACACCATCGAACGGCAGCGCGTCGACGTGCTGGTGACGGTGGAGAGCGCTGGCGAACGGCTCGCGATGGTGGCGTCGCCGATCGATGTGCTCGCCTACAACGAGTGGCCGGGGCTGAGTGTGTTGCCTGGCTTGCTCGCCGCGTTCGCGGCACCCAATCACCCGGCGTTGCCGCCCGTGCTGCAGGACGTGGCGGCACGGCTGCAGGTGGCGACGGGGCGCAGTGCACTCGATGGCTACCAGAGTGGGGAGCCGGCGCGCGCGCGGGCGATGGTGGCGGCGGTGCACGAGGCGCTCGCCGCGCTGGGCATCACGTATGTCAGCGCGTCGCCGAGTTTCGAACAGCGTGGCCAGAAGGTGCGAACGCCCGAACAGGTACTCGGCGATCGGCTGGGCACGTGCCTGGATCTGGCGCTGCTCTACGCGGCGCTGCTCGAACACGTCGGCCTGCACGCGTTCGTCGTGTTGCTGAAGGGCCACGCATTCGTCGGCGCCTGGTTGGTGGCTGGCTCGTCCCCCGAGGTCGCGTTTGGGCCGGCGGTCGAGCTGAAGAAGCGCATCGAGGTCGGCGGCATGGTGGTGGTCGAGTGCACGTTCGCGTGTGCATCGAATGCGCAACCGTTCACGGCGGCGGTGGCGGCGGCGATGAAGCGGCTGGCCGTCGAGGGGGACTTCGAGCTCGCGATCGATGTCGCCGCGGCGAGGCGCGCGGGCATTCGGCCGCTGCCGGTGCGCACGCAAGCGTTCAGCCCGGGCGTGGCGGCGACGGCACGTGGCATGACGCTGACGGCAGACGATGCGGCCGACGATGCGACGGCGAACGCGGCGGCGAACGCGGTGGCGGTCGTCGACGAGGGGGCGCGCCCTGAGCCGGTGGCCGTGCCGAAGGACCGTCTGGAACACTGGAAGAGCAAGCTGCTCGACTTGTCGATGTTCAATCGCCTGCTCAACTTCGCGGAGACGAAGAAGACGGTGCGGCTGTGTGCGCACGATCTTGACGAACTCGAGGACCGTCTGCAGCAGGGCGGTCGCGTGCGGGTGTTTCCGCGGCCGGAGGTCGGTCAAGCAGACGTCGATCCGCGCGATCTCGACGTTGCTTCGCAACGCGCCGGCGTCGACGTGAAGGCGGCGTATCTGGCGGAGGAGCTGCGGGCTGGCCGCTTGCGCGCGGAGTTGCCGGCGGACGATCTCGACGAACGGCTGGTTGAGATCTTTCGCCATGCGCGCACGTCGGTCGAGGAAAGCGGCGCCAACACGCTCTACCTCGCGATCGGGTTCTTGCGCTACTTCGAGTCGCCGCAGTCGACCAAGCCGCGGCGGGCGCCGTTGCTCTTGCTGCCGCTGTGCGTGGAGCGCTTGTCGGTGCAGGACGGCTTTCGCTTCGTGTTGGACGACGCCGAGGCTCGGCTCAACCAAACGCTGTTGCAGTTCTTGCAGCACGACTTCGATCTGCGGGTGGGCATTGGCGACGTGCCGCCCGAAGGCGAGGCGGGGGTCGATGTCGCCGCCGTTCTCAACGCCTTCCGTCAAGCGGCGCTGGCAATGCCGCGGTGGGAGGTGGAGACGACCGCGTGCATCGGCTTCTTCTCGTTCACCAAGTACCTGATGTGGCTCGATCTGGCGAACCGCGATGGGCTGCTGCAGAGCCCCGTGCTGCGCCACCTGGTCGAGCGACCAGGGGTCCTGTTTCCCCAAGATGCGCCCGAGTTCGCGCGCGAACGGCTCGACGAGCTGGATCCTGCCGACGTGTTTTGTCCAAAGGATGCGGACAGTTCGCAGTTGGCGGCGGTGTTGGCGGCGGCGGGCGGGCGCTCGTTCGTGCTGGAAGGGCCACCGGGCACCGGCAAGTCGCAGACGATCACCAACTTGATTGCGCAGGCGTTGGCGCACGGACAGCGCGTGTTGTTCGTCGCCGAGAAGCGCGCGGCGCTCGAAGTCGTGCAGCGGCGCCTCGCCGAAGTCGGGCTCGGGCCGTTCTGTCTCGAACTGCATTCGCAGAAGAGCGGACCGAAGGCCGTGCTTGAGCAGTTGCGGGCGGCGCTCGACGTTGGGCAGCGGCGCGAGGTGGCGGAGTGGGCGAAGCTGGCGGCGGATCTGCAGGCGCTGCGGCGGCAACTCAACCAGCTCGTGCGCGATCTGCATCGACCGCGCGCGCACGGCTGGTCGGTGTTTGCGGCGATGGCCGAACTGATCAAGCTGCGTCTGGTGCCGGTGGTGCTGATGCCGGCGTTGCACGACAGCGAGGCGGAGCGGGCGGCGGCGGCGCAGGCAACCATCGCGGCGTTGGCGAGTGTGGCAGCACCGGTGGGCGTGCCGTGTCAGGCGACGTGGTGGGGTGTGCGGCGGGTCGATTGGACGCCGGCGTTGGGCCGCCAGGTGCTGCCGGCCGGTGAACGCTTGGCTCGCGCCGTGCAGGCGATGGCGACGGCGGTGGCGGCGTTGTCGTCGGCGTTCGCGTTGCCTCGCTTGTGGGCAGCCGCTGGTCCGAGTCGCACGCAGTTGGCGCAGGTGCAGGAACTCGCGCAGCGATGGAAGGCACCGTCGTTGCCGCCTGCGGCGCTGCTGCGGCATGGCGACTGGCGGGCGCTCGATGGCGAGCTGACGGGCGCGATCGCGATCGGCAAGCAACGCGATGCGCTGTGGTCGCCACTGTCCTTGCGTTGGCGACGCGACCTACTGGCGCTCGATGTGGATCGCCTCGCTGCCGCCTACGCGCGTTCGGCCGCTTCGTTCTTCTTGGTGCGTTGGTGGCGGTTGCGCGGGCCCAAGGCCGAGTTGCTGCCGGTCGCCGTCGGTCCCATCGGCGCGGCGGTGACGGTGCGCGACGACCTGGCCGTGGCGGTGCGCGTTCGCGCCGAGGAACGCACGCTGTTGGCGCGAGATGCGGTGGCGGCGGCGCTCGGGGCGCATTGGCAGGCCAGCCTCGCGGATTGGGCGAAGGTCGAGCAGTGGGTGTCTTGGGTGCGCGATGTGCGGCGCTTGTTGGTGCAGCTAGAGCCCGGTGCTTTGGCGCCGAATGCGCAGTGCATCGAGGCCGTGGCGAGCCAGCTCGATGGCTTGGCCAACGGTGCGGACGTGGTGCCGAAGTTGGTGAGCGCGCTGCAAGCCGCGCACGACGAGTTGGTGGCGGCGCACGGCGGCGTGCAGGCGTTGCTGCGACTCGACGACGAGGAAGCGTTTGGCGGGGCGGCGGTGCCTGGCCACCTCGATCTGGTGGCAGCGCGGGTGCAGCGCTGGCGCCAGGCGGAGCCAGCGCTGCGCGATTTCTGCGCCTACCGCGGGGCCGTCGAGGCGGCGCTGCCGCACGGCACCGCGCCGTTGCTCGCAGCGCACGCACGCGGCGAGGTGGCGACAGCGGCGCTGGAGTCGACCTTCCGCGCGTCGTTCTTGCGCGCGTGGCTCGATGAAGTGCATGCTGGCGAGCCCGCGTTGGCCCGCTTCCGTGGCATCGATCAGGAACGGGCCATCGCGCGGTTTGCCGAACTGGATCAGCGCTCCATTCGGCTGGCGGCTGAGGTCGTGCGCGCGCGCCTGGCGACGTTGGTGCCGCAACTGCGCGACACCACGGTCGCCAGCAGCGAACTCGGCATTCTCGAACGCGAGATCAAAAAGCAGCGCAAGCACAAGCCGGTGCGGCGGCTGTTGGCCGAGATTCCTGGCCTGCTCGGCAAGCTGGCACCGTGCGTGTTGATGAGCCCGTTGTCGGTGGCGCAGTTCTTGGCGCGCGGTAGTGCGCGCTTCGATCTCGTCGTGTTCGACGAGGCTTCGCAGATTCCGATGTGGGATGCGGTCGGCGCCATCGGGCGCGGCACTTCGTTGGTCGTGGTGGGAGACAGCCGCCAGTTGCCGCCGACGTCGTTCTTCCAACGGCAGGCGCAGGGCGACGAGATCGGCACCGACGAGATCCCCGAAGACTTGGAGAGTGTGCTCGATGAATGCGGGGCGGCGGGGCTGCCGCGTTTGCACCTCGATTGGCACTACCGCAGCCGGCACGAGTCGCTGATCGCTTTCAGCAACCACCACTACTACAAGAACCGGCTGTTGACGTTCCCTGCCCCGCAAGCGATCGCGCCGGGACTCGGCGTGCGCTGCGTCAAGGTGGCCGGTGTCTACGATCGCGCGGGCTCGCAGCAGAACCGCATCGAAGCGGAGGCCTTGGTCGTGGAGGTGATCGCGCGCTTGCTCGATCCGCTGCGTTGCCAGCAGAGCCTCGGCATCGTGACGTTCAGCCAGAAGCAGCAGGTGTTGATCGAGGACCTACTCGACCAAAAGCGGCGTGAGCAACCAGCGCTCGAAGCGGCGTTCGGGGCGGCGAGCGAGCCGGTGTTCGTCAAGAACCTGGAGAACGTGCAGGGCGACGAACGCGACGTCATCCTGTTCTCCATTTGCTACGGTCCCGACGCGCAGGGCCGCATCTTCGAGAACTATGGGCCGCTCAATCTGCAGGGTGGCGAACGGCGGCTGAACGTGGCGGTGACGCGCGCGCGCCGCGAGTTGGTGGTGTTCACGTCGGTCGGGCCAGAGCAGGTCGCGACCCGCACGCAAGCGCTCGGTGCGAGCCATTTGCGCACGTTCCTCGACTACGCGCAGCGCGGCACGGCGGCCTTGGCGGCAGCCAGCAAGGTTGATGCGGGCCGCGGTGTGGAGTCGCCGTTTGAAGAGGCGGTGCGCGATGCGCTAGTGCAGCGCGGCCACGAAGTGCACACGCAGATCGGGTGTTCGGGCTATCGCATCGATCTCGCCATCGTCGATCGCGAGGCGCCGGGTCGCTACCTGCTCGGCATTGAGTGCGACGGCGCGAGTTACCACTCGGCGGCGACGGCGCGCGATCGCGATCGCCTGCGGGCGTCGGTGTTGCGCGGGCTCGGCTGGCAGTTGCACCGCATCTGGTCCACGGACTTCTGGCAGGATCCAGTCGGCGAGATCGCGCGGGTTGAAGTGGCGTTGGCGGCGGCCGTCACCGCCAGCCGCATGGTGGCGCCAAAGCGCGAGGCGTTGGTGGTGCCGGTCGCTCCGATCGAAGTGCCGTCGGTCGCAGTGAGCGAGCCAGTCGCACCTGAGGCGCCCTTGGATCCTGATGGGCCGCGAACCTTTGCTGCCGTGTTGCTGCCGGAGGCGGGCACGCCAGAGCAGTTCCAGGCGGCCGCGGCGTTGCGAACGCTGCGCGCGCAAAGCGGCGAAGTGTTGGCGAAGGAAGGGCCGCTGGTGTTCGACCGCTTGGCGCGAACGGTGGCCGCGGCGTGGGGGCTTTCGCGGGTGACGGATCGTGTGCGAGAACGTGTGCGCTCGGCGCTACCAACCAGCGTGATCGTCGAAGGCGATTGGCTGTGGGCGGACGCCGCCCAACAAACTGCCTTTCGCGGCTTTCGTGTTCCCGGCGATGGCGCGGAGGTGCAGCGCGATGCCGAGGAACTGCCGCTGCCGGAGATCGTGCACGCGATGCTCTGGCTGCTGCGCCAACACCAAGCGTTGGCGGTCGACGATCTGGCGCGCGAGGCGGCGCGTTGCTTTGGCATCACGCGCCTTGGCAGTGTGGTCAAGGAAGTGATGGCGGCGGCGATGCAGCGGCTCGTGGCGCTGGCGTTGGCCGTGCGCGATGGCGATGCCGTTCGCTTGCCCTGAGAAGGGTGGTTCTCTCCGCATGAGCAACGGCGATCGAAGCCGCCTGCGCCCTTCCACTCGGCTCCGCATGAACCCTCAAACGGAACTTGACCGATTCGCGATCGGCACAGTATTACTGCGCATTCAAGATGTCGCGCCAGAGACAACCAGCCACCCAAAAGCTGCTGCCCTTGCGCCTGCACGGCGGCAGCCGGAAGGGTGCTGGTCGCAAGCCCAAGAACGGCAAAGCTGGCGTCGGCCATCGCGAGCGCCCGGTGCTCGCGTCACGATTTCCCGCCCACGTCACCATGAAGCTGCAGCAGGGCCTCCCGCGCCTGCGGAGCAAGAGCGAATACACCGCCTTGCGGGCGGCCTTCCTCGCCGCCTGCGACCGCAACGGCTTCCGGCTCACGCACTACGCCGTGCTCAACGACCACCTGCACTTCCTGGTGGAGGCTCGCGATCGCGCGACACTGTCGCGCGGCCTGCAGGGCCTCGCGATCCGCATCGCGAGAGCCTTAAACAGGCTTTGGCGGCGCCGTGGCAAGGTGTTCGCCGACCGCTACCACGACCGCATCTTGAAGACGCCGCGTGAGGTGCGCAACGCGCTGCGCTACGTGCTGGGGAACGGGAAGAAGCACGCGGCCGAAGGCCGCGAGGTGCGGGTGCCTCAGGCCATCGACACGTTCACTTCGGCGCCATGGTTCGATGGATTTCGCGAACCGATGACTGTTCGCGGCATTGCGGCGATACCCCGCCCGGTGACGGACGCCCACACCTGGCTGCTGACGATCGGTTGGCGTCGGCACGGCAAGCTGTCCGTGCATGACCTGCCGGCGACTGCGTGAAAGATGCAGACACGCTACGGCGTTGACGCCGCGGTCGTTGGGGCTTCACCGAACAAGCGCTCGAACAGATGCGCGGTCAAGCGATCGAGATCGGGGAACTCGAACAGCAACGTCGCGGGCAGAGGGCCGCCAAGGACGCGTTCGAGGCGATCCTTGGCATCGACCGCGAGCAACGAATCGAGACCGAGATCGCGGAACGTGCAGCCGACGTCGAGCTGTTCTGGTTCGGCAAAGCCGAGCACGGCGGCCACCTGCGCGCGCACCGCTCGGCGCAGGGTCGCGTACCGCTCAGGCGCCGCGACTTGCCCGAGGCCGATGGTGGCAGGTGTGGTCACGACAGCGGTCCGGTCGGGCCGCAGTTCGCGCCAGGGCTTTGGCACGGCGTCGCCAAACGGTGCCAGCCAAGTCGGCCAATGCACCGGCAAGATGGCGAGGCTGTTGGCGGCGTGGCGATGCCGCACGAGCAGCTGGCTCGCGATGGTGGCGGGCATGAAGGTGATGCCGCGTTGCAGCAAGCTCGCGCGCAGTCGCGCGTCGAGGCGCGTCGACATGCCGCCGCCATCCCACGGACCAAACGCCAACGCCGTACCTGGTCGTCCGCGCGCACGCCGGGCCGCCGCGAACGCATCGAGGAACGTGTTGGCCGCCGCGTACGCCGCTTGCCCAGGGTTGCCGAGCGTTCCCGCCATCGACGTCATCAGCACGAAGAAATCGAGTGGGTCGTCGGCCAACAGCGCATCGAGCCACACGGCACCCGCGACCTTCGGCCGCAACGCGACCGCGGCGTGTTGCCATTCCAGGTTCGTCAGCATGCTGTCGGCGAGCGTGCCGGCCGCATGCACGACGCCGCCGATCGTCGGCATGGTCGCGCGCACTTGCTCCAGGGCTTGTTGCAACGACGTCCGGTCGCTGACGTCGCAGCGCACGGTCGCGATGCGGCAGCCGCGGGCGTGCAAGCTGGCGAGCAAGGTTGGCGGCACGTCGCTGCGCGCGAGCAGCCCGAGCTGTTGCGCGCCCGCGTCGACGAGCGCCATGGCGATGGCTTTGGCGGTGCCGCCGCTGGCACCGGTGAGCAGGTAGGTGCGATCCGCGCGCAGCGTCTCGGGCTGACGCGTGGCCAGCGTAATGACCACCTTGCCGATGTGCGCGCCCTTCGCGAGATGCTGGAACGCGGCGCGCACCTGCGTCAGCGGCACCACAGTCGCCGTCGGCGGTTGGTAGTCGCCGTTGGCGAGCCCTTGCTGCACGTTCGCCAGCAACCGTGCCGTCATCGCCGTATCCCGTTGCAGTTCGTCGCCGAGATCAAACGCGAAGTGGCGCACGTCGGGTCGCGCGGCATGCACTTGTGCGGCTGTCCACACGGTCATCTTGCCGAGTTCGACGAAGCGGCCGCCGACCACGAGGCATTGCAAGCTCTTCTGGATGGTGTCGCCGCCGAGCGTATTGAGCACGACATCGACGCCGCGCCCGTTGGTCGCGGCGAGGGCTGCGGTCACGAAGTCCGCCGCTCGGGTGTCGCCGACGACTTCGCCGCCGAGCGTGCGCACGAAGGCTTGCTTCGGCTTGCTGGCGGTGGCGAGCACGCGACAACCACGCTTGCGCAGGACCTGCATCGCCGCTTGCCCGACGCCACCGGCGGCCGCATGCACCAGCACGACTTCGCCCGCTTGCACCGCCGCCAGTTCGAGCAAGGCATACACCACCGTCGCGAACACGATCGGCACGCCAGCGGCGGCAAACAGATCGAGCTTCGCTGGTAGCACGATCACGGCGCTGGCTTTGGTGGTCACGTAGCTGCCAAGGCAATCGGCGCTGAGCACGGCCACGTGATCACCCACGCGCACGGTCGCGACGGTGTCGCCAACAGCGGTCACCACGCCACTGCCTTCGAACCCAAGCGGCTGTTCGCTCGCGGTGCGAATGCCCGCTTGTTCGGCGAAGCGGCGCAGCAGGCCGCGCGCGTGCAGCACATCCTTGAAGTTGAGCGCCGCGGCCGTCATCGCAACTTCCACTTCGCCGTGGCCCGGTGCGCGGCGCGCGTGCGGCACGCACGTGAGCTGGTCGAACGAGCCATACGCGGAGGTGCGCAGCCGGAACGGTCCACTCGGCAGCGGCAGGGTGTCTTGCGCGCGAAGGCTGCGACGCAGGCGCGGCACGCGGCGTTGGCCAGTTCGCAGCGCGACCTCCGGTTCGTCGCCCGGTCCACTCAGTTCGGCCAACAGGGCCTCGGCATGTTCTGCCACGCAGGACGCCGGCAGTTGTGGGTCGAGGTCGATGGCCAATGGCCTGGTCGCCGCGTGTTCGAGGGCCAACGTGCGCCAAAGCCCCAACAACGAAGCCCCATGCGGAATGCCGATGTGGGGTGCTGGCGCCGCGGCTTGCACGCCGTGCGTCACCAACACAAGGCGCGTCCGCTTCGCACTGCGCAGGGCCAGTTGCAGTGTGGCCAGCGCGTTGCCGAACAAGCGCTCTTGCGCGACCATGGGCTCGTCGTCGCCAGGCTCAGCGAGGAACGCCAGCGCGGTGAGGTTCTGCGTCGTCAGCAGCGTCGGCAAGCTGGCAAGGTCCGCGATGTGCGCGCAGCCAGGCGGCAAGCGTTGCTGCAGGGCGCGCGCCAGGGTTGGCCAACCGATCAGGCCCATCGTGGTGGGGGCTGGTCCCGGCGGCGCCGAACCCGCGGTCTCCCACGCGACGTGGTGTAGCCATTCGCGCGTCGTCGGCTCGGTGAGAGCGGCAGGGCTCGCGGGCAGCAGTTGCAGGCCACGCACACTGGCCAGCACTACGCCGTGGTCGTCGGTGAGCACGAAGTCGCCGACGCGATGGGGCGTCGTCCGCAGCCGCAGATGGCACCACACCGCGCGCAGGCCGCGGCGGTGCACGGTGACCGCTTCGACGCCGACCGGCAGCAGTGGCGTGTCGGTGGCGGGCATCGCCGCGACCAGGGCGTGAAAGCAGGCATCCAAGAGGGCAGGATGCAGAACGAATGGCTGCGCATCGAGCCCCGGTGGCAGTTCGACGCGCGTCAGCGTTTCGTCATGACCGCAGTAGATCGCGCTCACGCCACGGAACGCGGGGCCGTACTGCATCAGCAAAACCTCGCACCGCGCATACAGCTCCATCGGCGTGCATTCGGTGCGGCAGCGGGCGCGAATGGCCGCGAGGTCGAGCGGTGGTTCGGCGGCGCCGACGGCGGTGTTGCCTTCGAAGTGCGTTCGCCACGTGCCGCCGTCGTCCTTGCCCTTGACGACGCAGGTGGCGCCGTGCTCGGTCATGGTGCGCAGCAACTCGATACGCACTGGCGTGCCCAGCAGTGGGCAGCTGGCGCGCAGCGACGCGTTGCGCAACGTGATCGGCAGCGGCGTGCCAGCGGCGAACTCGGCCGCGAGCGCCATCTCGATCATCGCCGCCGCCGGCAACAACACGTGCCCGAGCGCTTGATGGTCCGCCAGCCAAGATGGGTCGGTGGCTGTGATCGTGTTGCCAAACAACTGTTGCGCGCTGGCCAGCAGCGAAGACTCGTGCCGCGCGCCGAGCAGTGGGTGGTCGCCCGTGCGCACCGTCGGGCTCGGGCGCTTCTCGGGCCACACCCGCCGTCGTTGGAATGGATACAGCGGCAGGGTGGCGCGGGCCGGGCCGTGGCGGTGATTGCAGGCGGCGAGGTCAACGGCGACGCCGAGGGTCCACAGTTCGGCGATGGTGCGAAGAAACCCGCTGCGGCCGGCATCGCGCGGGCGTTGGGCTGCCAATAGGCGTCGCCCGCGCACGCCGTTCTCGCCGACGATCGTGGTCAGCATCGGCACGGGGCCGAGTTCCACCCACACCGAACAGGCCGTCGCCGCCAGCGTCTGCACGCTGCGTTGGAAGTGCACGGCGTCCCGCACGTGCGCGCGCCAGTGCTGGGCGGTCGCGACGGAGGCGTCGGCGAGTTGGCCGGTGCGATTGTCGAGAAACGCGCACTCTGGTTGCCGCAAACGAATGGCGGCGGTGCGTTCTTCGAACGCAGCGAGCATCGGGTCGGTGCTGGCGGTGTGGAACGCGTGGCTCACGGGCAGCCGTCGCGTGCGCAAGCCCGCTGCCTCCAGTCGCTGCTGCAGGGCGTCCAGTTCGTGCGGATCACCACCGACGACGACGTTCGCCTCGGCGTTGCGCACGGCGATCGTCACGCGTGGATGCAGCGCAAGCAGCGCCTGCCAACGGGCGATCGGCGCCAACACGGCCAGCATGCCGCCAGGTGGACAGAGGTCGACCATCAGTCGGCCGCGCGCCGCACAGAGCCGCAGTGCATCGCTGCCATCCATGACGCCGGCGGCAACCGCTGCCGCGAAGTCGCCGACGCTTTGGCCGAGCACGTGATCGGGCACGACGCGCACGCTGCGGAACAGCGCCAGCAAGGCCAGTTCGTAGGCACAGAGAGCGGGCTGCGTGACGTCGGTGCGATCGAGCAGCGCCGTGGACTCACCGAACAACAACTGCAACAGGGGCGCCGGTAACAAGCCGTGCAAGCGCGCGGCGGCCGCCTCGAGAGCATCGCGAAAGACCGGCTCGTCGGCGTGCAGTTCCTTGCCCATGCCCGCGCGCTGGGCACCTTGGCCAGGAAACAAGAAGGCGACGCGCGGCGGCGGGGCGGCGGCGTGCCCACAGGCAGTGGCGGCGCTGTCGTCACCGGCCGCGAACTCTTGCAAGGCCACCGTCAGTTCCTGCTTGGTCGACGCCACGAAGGCCGCGCGATGGGGCAGCGCTGCGCGGGCGACGGCGGCGGCGTGGCACCAGGTGGCGAGGTCGCTGTCGGCGGCGGCGAGTGCCTCGGCGTGCGCACTGGCCAGGGCGCGCAAGGCATCTTTGTCGGCAGCTTGCAACGGCAACAACCACGGGCCTCGCGGCGTCGGCGCCGCGACAGGCGCGCACGACGACACCGCCGACGGGGCGGAACTGATCACGACATGGCAGTTGGTGCCCGAGAACCCGAACGAACTGACGCCGGCGTGCAGCGTGGCGTTGCCAGGCAGCGGTGTGCGCTCGGCGGTGACCTGCACGCGGCTCTGCGCCCAGTCGATGTGCGGATTGGGAACGCGAAAGTGCAGCGTGGCTGGCAGCGTGCGTTCCCGCAGCGCCAGAACGGTCTTGAGCAGACCCGAGATGCCCGCCGCCGCTTCGAGGTGGCCGATGTTGGTCTTCACTGAGCCGATCGGCAAGGGCCGCAGGCGCTGGCCAAACACCGTATTCAAGGCGTTGGCTTCGATCGGATCACCTAGGGCAGTGCCGGTGCCGTGCGCCTCGACGTAGTCGATGGCGTCGGGACCAAGCCCGGCGTCCGCCAGCGCTTGCCGAATGACGGTGGCCTGCGCCGGACCATGCGGAACGGTGAGGCCAGCGCTGCGACCATCTTGGTTGATCGAGGTGCCGCGCACGACCCCGAGAATGCGATCGCCCGCGGCTTCGGCATCGGCGAGCCGCTTGCACACCACGATGCCGCAGCCCTCCCCACGGCCGTAGCCGTTCGCAGTGGCGTCGAACGACTTGCTGCGGCCATCTGGCGCCAGCATGCGCGCGCGACAGAGTCCAGCCATCGACACTGGATCGAAGATCACATTGACGCCGCCCGCCAACGCGACATCGCATTCACGAGCTCGCAGCGCGCGCACGGCGATGTGCACTGCGACCAACGAACCCGAGCAGGCGGTGTCCAGCGCGTAACACGGGCCACGAAACCCGAACGTGTACGACAGCCGACCCGCGGCCGTGCTGAGGGCGTCGCCGGTTGGGTAGTAGGCACTGGCGTCCGCGGGTGTGCGCGCCGTCTGCGAGTCGAAGTACTCACTCGCCCGGGTGCCGAGGTAGACACCGACACACTGTTCACTGAGCGCCGCGGGCGGCAGGTTCGCGTGTTCGAGTGCGTGCCAACTCACTTCCAGCAGCAGCCTCTGCATGGGATCGAGCAGCAACGCTTCGCGTGGGCTGATGCCGAAGAACGCCGCGTCGAAGCGATCGACATCGCGCAGCAGTCCCGCTTCACGCACATAGATCTTGCCCTCGGCAGCGGGATCCGGGTCGTAGAGGGCTTCGAGGTCGAACCGTTCTGGCGGAATCGGCGCGATCGCGTCGCGCCCGGCCGCCAGCAGTTGCCAGAAGCTCTCCAGGTCTTCGCCGCCCGGGAAACGGCACGCTGCACCCACGATCGCGATCGGTTCGTTCGCCGTGGTGTTGACGGGCAAGGGTGGCGGCGACGGCGGCGCTGTGTGGCTGGGTTCGAACGCCAGCAGCGTCAGCAAGTGCGACGCCAGCGCTGCCGCGTGCACGTGGTCAAACAACAGCGTCGAACGCAGCTCGAGGCCGAGGGCTGTGGCCAGCTCCGAACGAAAGTCGACGGCGCGCAACGAGTCGAAGCCGAGATCGACCCAAGACGTCTCTGGGCCAACGCTGCGCACGTCCGGCAGGTGGAGAAAGTGCGCCGCGCGCGTGCACAAGTGCGCGACCAGCTCCTCCTGGCGCCGCCCGCCAGGCAGGCTGGCGAGGTGGGCGCGAAAAGCTGGAGGTCGGCTGTCGCTACCGTCGTTCATGCCGGCTGCCAGTTCACCAACGCGATGGTCGCGTCGGCCGAGCACTCACCGCCGGCGTCGGTGCTGCAACCGGCGCGGGTCTGCAGCAGCAGCAGCTTGCGCTGCGGTCGCGTTTGCACGTCGACGAACGAAACCCAGCCGCGGTAGTGCCGCGCGGTCATCGGTCGGCGAAAGCGCGCTTGGTAGTCGGCGATCAAGACATCCGGCAGCTGCGCGCGGAAGAAGTCGTCGAGGCTCCAGTGGCTGAGTTCTGGGATGAGGCGGCGGCGCACCGCTTCGGCCATCGCCAGGTACAGCATCTGGTTGAAGGTGATGTTGAACTCGACGGCGTTGAAGTGGCCAGTCGCTTCGATGTAGCACGGTTCTTCGAACCCGCACTCGGCGTCGAGCCGGATCCACGTCGCGGGGGTGGCGGTGTGCGGCGAGGCGCCGTTGCCGCACTGGCTCAACACGGCGCGATGCACGTAGCGCGAATGGCTCTTGTAGGGAGTGAGCACTCGCTGGCGCAGTTCTTCGGACAGCTCGCTAGGCGCGCGATCTGGAATCAACATGGGTGCACTCACGGTTGGTTCTCCCCGGTGATCGGCAGCCCTGGATAGAAGGGAACGCCGTCATAGACGCCGATGCGGTAACTGCGGCTCGACTGGCCGTGCAGGGTGCCGGACGACCGATGCAAGACCTGTCGGTTGTCCCAAAAGAACAGATCGCCGAGTTGCCAGCGTTCGATGTGCACGCGCTGCTCTTGTTCGATGAAGGCGAAGACGGCGCGCAGCACGTCCTGACTCTGTTCGTGCGGCATGCCTTCGATGCATTGCGTGAACCCGCTGCTGACATACAGGGCAGGCCGATCGCGCAACGGATGTTGGATGACGGCTGGATGCGAAGCCCCAGGAGCCGTGCGATGAAACTCCTCCATCAGCTCGCCGATGCCCTTGTCGATGTCGAACGGCTGCACCTTGTAGTAGTAGACGGCGTCTTGGCGGCAGGTCGCCGTGCGCAGCACCTTCGCCAGTTGCTCTGGCAGGTCGCGTAGGGCGGCGACCATGTCGAGGAACAGGGTGCCACGCGAACCCAACGGCGGCACGATGCGCGGCATCACAAACGTCAGCGGCAGCGGCTCCGCAAAGAACTGGTAGTCCGAGTGCCACATGCGCCCGGTGCCGGCGACCCCGACCTTCGCGCCGCCCATCGGCACGTTGTTGCTGACGAAGATCTCCTTCCACTCAGGGTGATGGTAGTGGCTCTGGAAGTACCGCTGCGGCACCCCAAATCGGCGCGCCATCGTGACGTAGTCGGCATCGGTCAGCTCGACGCCGTGGAAGACCAGCAGCTTGTGGTCGTAGACAGCTTCCTTCAGAGCGGTGACTTCACCCGCCGTCACGCGACGCAAGTCGAGATCCGTGACGTCAGCACCGAGTGAATTGCGGGGGACGATCTTCATGGCGAGCAGGCACTAGCAGTCGCTTGCCACCGTTCGTCGGTTCTTCGACGGGCGAGTGACGGCGAGGCGACAGAGCGGGACCGGGGCGATCAATGTCCGATCCTGGCGAGGCATGCTAGCGGCAGTCAGCCGGGAGCGCCGCCCGGACCAGGCCTCGGACGAACGGCTCCTAGCAAAGGTGGTGCCGGTGCGAACGCCGTCCGCCGCAGTGCTTTCGATGGCACCGCTACGTGGTTGCCATCACGACCTCGCTCCGGTCTGGTGCGCAGTCAGATGGGCGAACCCTCGACGATTCCCGAGATCCTGGCGCGCCAAGCCCGGCTGCGGCCGGCGGCCGTGGCCCTGATCGATGGCGAGCAGCGCGTGACCTACGGTGAGTTGGCGGCGAGGTCGGATGGCGTCGCCGGAGCGTTGCGTCGCGATGGCGTCATGAAGGGCGCGCGGTTGGCGATCCTGGATCACGACAGTGCCAACCTGTTCGTGGTGGTCTTCGGCATCGCCAAAGTCGGTGGCGTCGTCGTCGGCATCAACTGGCGCCTGTGCACCAGTGAGATCGCGTTCCAACTGACGGACGCCGAAGTCGAAGTGCTGTTCGTGGGCCCGGAGTTCTTTGCCAAGGCGCGAGAACTGCGAACGCTCTGCCCGCAACTGCGCCTCACCATCGCTCTGCGCGGCGAGGCGGTGGACCTGCCGTGCTTTTTGGCATGGCAGAACGGCGCCACGGAGGCTCTGCCCGTCGTGACCGTTGGTAGCGAAGACGTCGCTGTGCAGATGTACACCTCCGGCACCACGGGCAAACCGAAGGGCGTGATGCTGGCACACCGCAGTTTCGTCGCGGTGGTCGCCGGCATGCACGCGGTCGGCGACCCGTGGATCGGCTGGTCGCCTAGCGACGTCAGCTTGCTGGGCATCCCGAGCTTCCACATCGGCGGCATGTGGTGGGCGATGACGGGCTTCAACGCCGGGGCCGCGAACGTGGTGGTGCCGACGTTCGCTGGTTGGCGCGTGTTGCAGGCGATCGCCACGCTGCGAGTGACGAAGGCCTGCATGGTGCCTGCCATGTTGCAGGTGTGTTTGTCGGAGCCCGAGTGCGCGCGCACCGACTTTTCGTCCCTGCAGACGATCGTCTACGGCGGCTCGCCGATTCCTCGCCCCAACCTGGAGGCCGCGATGCGCACGTTCGGCTGCGACTTCGCCCAGATCTATGGCTTGACGGAGACGGGCAACACCGCCGTCTGCCTGCGGCCCGCGGACCATCGGCGCCCCGAGTTGTGGGAGGCGGCGGGCAAGCCCTATCCGGGTGTGCACGTGAAGGTCATCGACGGCGACGGTCGTCCGCTGCCCGCGCGCAGCATCGGCGAACTCTGCATTCGTTCGCCCGCCAACATGCTCGGCTATTGGTGCCGTCCCGACGCCAACGCGGCGACGTTGCGCGAGGGCTATGTGCATACCGGCGACGCGGGCTTCCTCGACGACGAAGGCTACGTGCACGTCTGCGACCGCTTGAAGGACATGATCTGCAGCGCTGGCGAGAACGTGTATCCGGCCGAGATCGAGAGCGTGTTGTGCGCGCACCCCGCCGTCGCCGAGGCGGCGGTGATCGGCATTCCCGACGATCGTTGGGGTGAACTGGGCAAGGCGATCGTGGTGCTGCGCGCGGGTCTGGCGGCGACGGCCGGGGAGATTCTGGCGCACGCCCGCGCGCAGCTCGCCGACTTCAAGGTGCCGCGTTCGGTCGATTTCGTGGCGTCGTTGCCGCGCACGCCGAGCGGCAAGATCCAGAAGCACTTGCTGCGTGAGCCGTTTTGGGTCGGCCGTTCACGGCGGGTGAACTGACCCTACCCGTCCGCACCCTGGCGCCGACGCTTGCCGCCCTTCGGCGCCAGCAACACGAACCACGTGCTCAGCGCGACGGCCAAGACCAGCGAATGGAAGATCTCTTGGTGCGCGCGCACTGGGGCGAGCAGTGCGTCGGTGGCGGCCGCGATCTGCGTGCTGCTCAGACGCTGCTCTTGCAACAAGGCCTCCGCCAATAGTTGCTCGATGCGCACGCGCCACCACACCCAGAAGCCGAGCGACGCCACGCAGAACACCTGCAGCACGCGACGGCCCCAGCCGAGCTCAAACAGCGCGAGGCCAGCCACCGGCAGCGGGAACACCAACCAGAAGGCCCAGCCCGCCGACGCCAAAGGACTGGTTCCAAGCCACGCATAGGCGAAGACGCCAAGGCTGGTCGCGATACAGGCGCCGAGCACGATCGCATCGAATCGGGCGCGGCGTTGCAGGGCGTGTCGCCCGATGGGATGCAGCAGCAGCAGCAGGTTGAACAGCGGCACTGCACACGCCGTGACCAGCACGAAGCCGAGCCAGCTGTAGCGCACGACCATCGCCGCCGACGGGTAGCCAGCACTCGCCAAGCCGTCGGCGCCAAAGCGCGCTGCCAGCCAGAGGCCGATCATGATCTGCAGTTGGCGCGGACCGGAGAACCGTTCCATCCACAAGAACCAGCCGAGCACGACGCGGTAGAGCGGGTTCCTCGCCTTCAGTGCCTCGACCAAGCCTTGGCGCGCGCCCTGCAAGTTGGGATCTCGGCGCAGCGCTTCTTGGAAGTGATGCAAGGCGCCTTTCGCGTCGCCGGCGTGCAGCAGAGCCAGGCCGCGTGTCTGGTGCGTGTAGGGATTGTCGGGGTCGCGCGCGAGCGAGGCTTCGACGCTGTCGCTGGCTTCCTTGCCGCGTCCGAGTTTGGCCAGTGCGAGCGCGCGCAGGTTGAGGCAGTCGGTGTCCTGCGGATCGAGCGTCAGCCCGTCATCGGCGGCCGCCAAGGCGTCCGCCAAGCGACCCTGGCCGATGCGAATCTGGGCCAGGGTGCCGCGATGGCCGACGTCGTCGGGATCGAGTTCGATGGCGCGTTCGATTGCCGTCACCGCGAGGTCCAGCTCGCGGCGTTGCCAATGCACGGCGGCGAGCGTGCCGTAGGCAAAGTCGAGTTCGGGATCGAGGCCGACGGCGCGCTTGGCCTCGCTGAGGGCTTCGTCAAGCGCGTCGGTGCGCGCCAACGACTGCGCCAGCAGGGCGTGGGCGGGCGCGTGATCGGGGGCCACCCCAAGCAAGCCGCGCAATTCACGAATGGTGAGGTCCCAGCGTTGCTGCTGGAACAACAAGATCGCGCGCTGCCACATCGCCTCAGACTGCATCGGCGCAGTGTCGCTACCGAGTGCCGCCGCGCAACGTGTTCGCCGTCACAACTTCAGGTAACCCTTCAGGTCGTCGTAGAGCCCGGCATCGTTGGCGTAGAGCACGTAGTTCTTCGCGGTCGCAAACCACTCCGCCGTCGTCGGCTTCTGCGTCTTCGCGACCGCCAGCAGATCCTTCGTGCGCAGTGGCTCGGGCACGCCGCTCGCGATGGCGTCGTCCAGCTTGGCTTCGATCGCGCGATCGACCAGCGCCTTCAGGTCCGCACCGGAGAAGCGATCGGTCTTCTTGGCGATGGCTGCATGGTCGACGTTCTCCTGCGGCTTGCCGGCCAGCAGCAGACGGAGAATGTCGGCGCGCGCCTCCTCATCCGGCGGCGGCACGAAGATCACCCGATCAAAGCGCCCCGGTCGGCGGAAGGCGCTGTCCATGTGCCACGGTGCGTTGGTGGCGGCGAGCACCAACAGGCCGTCGTTGTCGGCACCGAGGCCGTCGAGCTCGGCGAGGAACTGGTTGATTGTCTGCCGCCCCGCACTGTGCTTCATGTCGTTGCGCGCGGCGCCGAGCGCATCGACCTCGTCGAAGAACAGCACACACGGCTTGTGCTGGCGCGCCGTCACAAACACCGCGTGTAGGTTGCGTTCGCTCTTGCCGATCCACATGTCGAGCACGTCGTGGATGCCGACGTTCAAGAAGTGCGCATCGACTTCGCCGGCCGTGGCCTTGGCGAGGAACGTCTTGCCGCAGCCGGGCGGCCCGTACATCAAGATGCCGCCGCCGGTCTTCTTGCCGTAGGCCCTGTAGAGATCAGGGCGCTGCATCGGCAGCACGATCTTCTTGCGGATCTCGTCCTTCAGTTTGGCGAGCCCGCCGACGTGCACGAACTTGACGTCGCTGCGAACGGGTCGCAACCCGAGGTCGTTGTCAGGTTCGCCCATGGCGCTGCGCAGCTTGCCGTCCTGCACCTCGCCATCGTGGCTCGGCTGCAGGTCCACACCGAGGCGGTCGCTGAGCTCGGCATCACGCAGGGAGGCATCCGCGGCGAGCGCCTTCCGATAATGACGCACCGCTTCTTCGACGTTGCCTTCGCCGAGCAGCACGCGGGCCAATTCGACGTGCGCCCGGTGGCTGCCGCGCACGATCAGCTGCTCGAGCACGATGGCGGCTGGGGAGTGCTTGTTCTGGGCGCGGTAGGTGCGGGCGAGCAAGAGACCGACCGCTTCGTCCTTGGGTTCGCTGCGCAAGAAGGCCAGCAGTTCTTGCTCAGCCTCGGCGTAGTGGCCATACGCAAACAGGGTCTCGGCGAGCAGGCGCCGCAGCGGCAGGTTGCTTGGGCTCGCGGCGAGCGCCTCGCGCAGGGAGCGGATGGTGGCGTCAGCGTCCATGGGGTTCATTGGGCCAGAAGGTGTGTCGGTGAGCAACACCGCGACCGCCTGCGATCCGGTATGACTTCCGCCCAACCCATCGACGGCGGCTGCATGCGACCGACATCCAACGACCACTACCCCTTGTCTGCCGAGCAGCGGCGCGAGTTTGCGACCAACGGCTGGCTGACGTTGCCCGGCCTCTTGAGCGAAGCTGAAGTGCAGGCTCTGGAAGCGACCTATTGGCAACTGCTGCGCCGCGAGATCCCGGTGCCGCTGCGCGACTACTGCGACATGACGGGCAACTACGACCGTTCGATCGAGCAGTTCGCAATTCTCAACGTGATGCTGCCGCGTCGCTACCACCCGGCGCTGCAAGGCAACGTCTACGAACGGCGCGCCGCGGACGTCGCCCGGCAACTGCAAGGCGATGGCATGGTGCTCGACTACGACCAGCTGGTCGCGAAGCCGCCGCACAAGGCCGATGCGGTGTTCCACTGGCATCAAGACCTCGGCTATTGGCCGGTGACGCCCGACCCGCGCACGGCGTCGTTCTGGCTCGCCTTCGACGAAACCAACGAAGAGAACGGCTGTGTCTGCTTCGTCGATGGCTCGCATGGCGAACCGCGTTTGCGCCCGCATGTGCCGCTGCTCGCCGATCGCAGTGAGAACCACACGATGGTCGCCAGGGTCGATCCGGCCGTCGATCGCATTCGTCCCGGGCGGCTTCGGCGCGGCGATGCGACGGTGCATCACGAACGCACGGTGCATGGCTCTGGCGGCAACACCAGCGATCGTTGGCGCCGCGGCTACATCATCGCGTTTCGCAGCGAGGCGACGGTGCGCGCCGAGCGGGCGATGGGCTTCACGCATTCGCACAACGATGCGCCGGACGTGCTGGCGCGCATCGCCGAGTCGTCGCGGCAGCGGGAGTAAGCGAAAGAATTTGCGCGGCGAGTGTCACCAGATCGGGTCTGGCGCGTGAACGGGGAGAACGCCTTTCCCAATCAGGAACCCATGACGACACTCTCGCCTGCCGTGCTCGACCCCATGACTTCTGCTGGCACCGTGGTGACCGCCGACGGCCGCACCTTGCCGCTGCGCGCGAGCCGCCTGCGCGTGCGCGCCGCTGGCGGCTTCGCGCAGGTGCAACTGGTGCAGACCTTCGCCAATCCGTTCGCGGAGCCGCTGCACATCACCTACCAGTTGCCCCTGCCTGCCGAGGCTGCGGTCAGTGGCTTTGAGTTTCGCCTCGGTGATCAGCGCGTGGTCGGCGAGATCGATCGTCGGCAGGCTGCGCGGGAACGGTTTGAGCAGGCGATGGCGTCAGGTCGCACCGCCGCCTTGCTCGAACAGGATCGCAATGCCCTGTTCACGCAGGAACTCGGCAATCTGCCGCCGGGCGCGGAGCTCGAGGCGACGATCGACATCGACCAACCGCTGGCGTGGATCGACGGCAGCTGGCAGTGGCGCTTCCCGACGACGGTGGCGCCGCGCTACCTGGGGGCGGCCGGTCGCGTGGAGGATGCGGTGCGGCAGGCGGTCGTGGTCGCCGATCCGCACGGTGCGGCGTTGATGCCGCGTTGTGAACTCGACCTCGTGATCGCCGATGTGCTGCTCGGTACTGCGCTGCCGCAGTCGTCGTCGCACGCGTTGCACACGAGTGCGGTCGCCGGTGGACTGCGGATTGCGTTCGCGGCGGCGGCTGGGCGCGAGTCGATGGATCGCGATGTCGTCGTGCACTGGCCGGTGGCTGCACCGACCACCGGGGTGACGCTGCGCACGGTGCGCCCCGATCTCGTCGCGTTGGCGGGGCAAGCGTTCGGTCTGTTGACCATCGTGCCGCCGTTGGCGAGCTACCAGCCGCCGACCATGCCGCGCGACCTGATCGTGCTGCTCGACATCAGCGGCTCGATGCATGGGGCGCCGCTGGCGCAGGCGCAGCAAGTCACCTGCGAACTGATCCGCTCGCTCGGCGAGGCCGATCGGCTGGAGCTGATTGCGTTCGCGTCGCAGCCACAGGCGTGGGCGACGGAGCCGCAGCCGGCGACCGCGAGCAACCGCGCCGCCGCCGAGCGCTGGGTGCACAGCCTGCGGGCCAACGGCGGTACCGAGATGCACACGGCGATCCTGCAGGCGCTGGTGGCGCTGCGCGCTGGCGCCCAGCGGCAGGTGGTGCTGGTGACGGACGGACTGATTGGCTTTGAGCACGAAGTCGTCGGCGCGATTCGCGCCAACTTGCCCGCCACTTCGCGTGTGCATGTCGTCGGCATTGGTTCGGCCCCGAACCGCACCCTGACCCGCGGCGCCTCGCGGGCCGGGCGTGGCATCGAAGTGCTGCTCGGCCTTGGCGAGCCCGCGGCGCCGGCCGCGCAACGGCTGCTGGCGCGCACCGCCGCCCCGTTGGTGCAGGGGCTGGAACTTACCGGCAGTGCGTTGATCGCCAGTGCGCCGCGGGCGTTGCCCGACCTGTTCCTCGGGGCGCCGGTGCGCGTTGCCGTGCATCTGCACGCTGGCGGTGGCACGCTGTGCCTGCGTGGTGCTGGCCCACTCGGCGCGTTCGCACACGAATTGGTGGTGTCGCCGATGTCCGTTGGCGGTGAGCCAGCGATCGCGCGCAACTATGCAAGGGAAGCGGTCGAGGACCTCGAGGTCGAACTCGCCGCGACCGGGGCGGTGCGGGTCATCGATCCGCGCATCGAGCAGCTCGGGCTTTTGCATCGCATTGCGACGAGGCTGACGTCTTGGGTCGCCATTAGCGAGCAGGTAGGGGTCGACCCGCAACAGGCGCAACGCCGCGAAGTCGTGCCGCACGAATTGCCGTACGGCATGTCCGTGCATCAGCTCGGCCTGCGAGCGTGTGCGCCGCCACAGGTGTTCACGGGCGAGGCGTGCATGCTGTCGATGCCGACGCCGACGCGGATGGTGCTGCGCGAGCCGGGAGCGCCGTTTCGAGCTGCCGACACCAATGCCGGAGGCAGCCAAAGCATGCACAGTGTGGATCGCGACGAAGAGGCGGCGCCGCCGTCGGCGAAGAAGGGTTCCTTCCTGCGGCGACTGTTTGGCGGCGGCGCGGGCGAAGGTGGCGGGGCGCTGCCGCACGCGACCCTGCGACTGCGCAATGCGACCGAGTGGGTGTTCGAACTTGCTGGCCTCGCGGCGTGGCAGGTTCCCGATCGCGTCGTGCTCGTGTTCGCCGATGGCAGTGAAATCGAACTTGTGGTCGAACTGGCGCGCACGACGGCGAACGCAGTGTTGGCTGCCGGTGCACGCGTCCGTCTGGTGCTGCGCGCGAGCGAAGCGGTGGCACTCGCGAAGGCGCTGCCGACGCGCTTGCGACTGCACGTCGCTGGCGCCACGCTGGATCTCCCCGTGGCATGAACGTGGACGACACCGATCAGGAACTGGCTGCGATCGCAGCGGGCGACGCGGACGCGTTCGCCCGTTGGCTGTCGCGCGCCGAACGGCCTCTGCGTCGGGGGCTCGCGCGCTTCGCGGCCGTCGCCGACACCGAGGCCGTGCTGCAGGAGGCGCTGCTGCGGGTCTGGCAGGTGGCGCCGCGCTGTGTGGGCGATGGCCGCCCACACGGCCTGTTGCGTCTCGGCATGCGCATCGCGCAGAACCTGGCGGTGAGCACCGCCAGGCGGCATCGCCTGCAGCCGATGGCCGCGGGCGACGAACTGCCGGAGCTGAGTGTCGAGCCGATCGCGATGCACGATGACAGCGTTCGGCTCGCGATCTCCAGGTGCCGCGACAAGCTGCCGACGCAACCGAAGGCCGCGATCGCGGCGCGACTCGACGATGTCGGCTTGCGGCCCGACCACGAACTCGCGCAGCGGCTCGGCATGCGCACCAACACCTTCCTGCAGAACATCACGCGGGCGCGAACCCTGCTCGCCGAGTGCCTGCGCCGCGCCGGCATCGACCTCGATCTGGAGCTGGCATGAACGCGGATCGCGACCTCTTGGTGGAAGCGGCGATCAGTGCTCATCGGCGCCTCGATCCGGCGGGCGAGGTGCAGTTCCATCCAGCGTTCCACGACTTGGATGCCGCCGGGCGCGAAGTGCTGTACGCGGCCACGAGGCAGCAGCGGGCCCTCGAACGCGCACTGGCTCGCGACGGGCTTTCGGCTACAGCTCACGCCGTGTTGCGTCGCGTGCGCGCCAGCAGCACCTGAAGCGCCAGTCGAGGCGGCGCGCCGACCATGCAACCAACCGGTGACGAGCCGACGGGCGCCACCCGCGCTCTGCTTGTGATCCAACGTGGCGGCTGCATGCTCTGCGAACCCATGGCAGCTCCTGTTCCGCACGTCGAATCCGGCCACTCTGGCGCTGCTTGGCTGATGCCTTTCGTGGGGTTGGCGTCGGCCGCGATCGGCGCCTGTTGGTACTCGCACCTTTCGCACGTCATCGGGTTCTTCACGTTCTCGGGCAAGCTCGCCGCGGTGGCGGCCGTCTTGCGCATGCTCGCGTGCCTGCCGCTCGCCCTAGCCGTAGCGATCCCGGTGGCGCTCGCCGGCCTCCCGCTCAAGGTGCGCAGCACTTTGGCGATGCGCCTGCATGGAGCGATGGCCGGTCTCGCCGCGATCTACTTCGCGTGGGTGTTCGATGTGTGGTTGCTGTGGCAAGAGACGGCACCCGGGACCGACTTGCACCAACTGTGGCACGTGGCGCATTCGCCATCGGTGATTTGGGATATGGCCGCGGCGCTGGCAGTGAGCCGGGAAGTGTTCGACCTGCGCGTTGCTGCCAGTGTGATGTGGACCCTGTGGTCACTGGAGGCGCTGCTCGTGGTCGCTCTGTGTGTGTGGTTGGCGCCGCGTGTGGTGCGAGCACGTTCTTTCTGCGAACCTTGCCGCCGATGGCTGGTGCCCATTGACTCGATTCGATTGTCAGCCGACCTCATCGCCGACTTTCGTGTGCGCCGTGAAGGGCTTGCCTCTTTGGTGCACGCGGCGGTCGCCGCACCGGCAGCGGGGACGTGGTTTTGGCTGCGGCGATGGCGCTGTCCGACTTGCGCGGCGAGTGAAGTGTTCCGAGTCGACAAAGTGTTGAGTCTCTCCGTCCGCAAGGCGATGGCACTCGCGTCCAGCGAGGTCGCGAAGACTGCGATCCCGCTGGTGCCGCTGGCCAAGGCGAGTCAGGCGGATCAGGCCTTGCTGCGTGATCTGGAGCGGGCCGCGGCAGTGGCGGCGGCGCGCGATGCGTGACGCCGCCACTTCGCGAACAGCAAGCCAGCCGCGATCAGCCCGGTGATCCAAACGGAGAGTTCGGCGGGCCAACGGTCCCACGGCACGGATGGTTCTACTGACCGCGCGGCAGCCGTTCCGGCGGCGCTTCGCGATAGAAGTCCTGGATGATCTGCCAGCACTCCTGCGCCGTCTCGGCGAACTTGATGAGATCGAGGTCCTCGGGCGAGATCGTGCCTTCTTCGACGAACAGCTCCCAGTCGACGATGCGCCGCCAGTAGTCGCGGCCGAACAGCACGACCGGGATCGGCTGCATGCGCCGCGTCTGGATCAACGTCAGCGCTTCGAACAACTCGTCCATCGTCCCGAAGCCGCCGGGGAACGCGACCATCGCCTTGGCGCGCATCAGGAAGTGCATCTTCCGGATCGCGAAGTATTTGAACTCGAAGCACAGCTCTGGCGTGATGTAGCTGTTGGGCTCCTGCTCGAACGGCAGCGTGATGTTGAGCCCGATCGACTTGGCCCCGACATCGAAGGCGCCGCGGTTGGCGGCTTCCATGATGCCCGGCCCGCCGCCGGTGCAGACGACGTAGTCGCACTTGTGGTCGATCTGGCATTGGCTGGAGACCAGCTTCGCGAACTCGCGTGCCTCCTCATAGAAGTGCGCCTTGCGCAGCACGTTCTCGGCGATGCGCACGCCGCGCACGACCTTGGCGTCGTTCGGCTTCTTGGTCAGTGCTTCTCGGGCGGCAGCGAGCCGCCGTTCGGCCTCGGGGCGTTCGACCACGCGCGTGCCGCCAAACACCACGACGGTCGACTCCACACCTTGCTCGTGCATGATCAGCTCGGGCTTCAGCAGCTCGAGTTGCAGGCGCACCGGGCGCAGTTCGACGCGTCCCATGAAGTCGGCATCGATGTGCGACTGCCGGTAGGAGTTGGAGCGACGGATCGCCAGGATGCGGTCGACGTGGCCGTTGTCACTGGGGACGTGGCCGTTGGCGCCGGAGGGATGAGTCATGGGGCTACTACTAGGGCCAGTCGATGCGGGCACCCAGGGCCATCGGCATTTGGCAGCACCGGGCCGGAGGCTTCCTTGGAACTCGGCGGCGCGCAGCGGCACTCCGCTATACACCGCCCCCTGATGAGTGAACTTCGCCTGACCTATTGCGGCAATGTGCACGCCGCCCCCGATTTGCCGACGGTGGTGGCGGCGTTGCGGGAGCACTCAGTGCCCGTGGCCGCGGCGGCGCGGCGGGCGGGGCGGTCGTTCGGAATTGGCGCATGGTGGCCGTCGGCTTTGGTGGAGCAACTCGCGGCCGATGCCGGCCTGCGGGCACGCTTGGCCGCGACCTTGCGCGAGTTGGAGCTGCCGCTGTGGACCCTCAACGTGTTTCCGTTCGCGGGCTTTCACGACGACGTCGTCAAGACCGCGGTCTATCGGCCGGATTGGGGGGAAGAGGAACGGCTGCGCTACACCTGTCTGTGCGCCGAGGTTGGAGCTTCGCTGGTGCCGAGCGGCAGCGAGTTGTCGTTGTCGACGTTGCCTCTTGGCTATCGCGCCAATGGGGAAGCGTCGGCCGACCTGCGGCGCATGGCGCGCAACTTGGCGCGCTGTGCGTCGGCCTTCGCGGCCATTGAGCAGACGACGGGTGTGCGGTGTGTGTTGGCACTCGAGCCGGAGCCCAACTGTTTGCTTGAGACGGGCGCGGCGACGGCCGACTTTCTTGAGCAATGGCTGTTCGAGGGCGGGCCGTTTGCCGACGGCGGCGTGACGGTGCCACAGCAAGTGCTGCGGCGCCATCTCGGCGTTTGCGTCGATCTGTGCCATCTGGCCGTCGTTGGCGAAGAGCCACTGGCGGCGTTGCGCGATTTGCATGCGCGCGGCATTGCCGTTCCCAAAATCCAAGTCTCGGCCTGTCTGGAAGTGCGCGAGGCGAGCGGGCTCGACGCGTTGTTGGCGTTCGCCGAGCCGCGTTACCTGCATCAGACGGTCGCGGCGAATGGCTTGCGCGTGCTCGACCTGCCGGAGGTCGCGGCGGCGCGCGCGGAGTTTGCCGCGGCGGGGCGAGTGCGATCGCACTACCACGTGCCGTTGTTTTGGGATGCGGAAGGGCCGTTCGGGTCGACGCAGCGGGAGGTCGCTCGGGTGCTGCGTGGCTTGGCTGCCTTGGGCCAACCGTTGCCGCTGCTCGAAGTCGAAACCTACACGTGGTCGGTGCTCGGTGGATCGGCTCTGGGTGGATCGGCTCTCGGTGGGCTTGGCGGTGACGCGCCGCTGCACCAACGTCTCGCCCGCGAGTTGGCTTGGGCGCACGAGCAATTGTTAGCTGACCGCGGCGGGGTCGGCTCCGTATCGTCTTCGCGCCAATGATCCAGCCGATGATCCAGCCCGTCATCCAGCCCGTCGTCCCGCCGATGATCCAGCTGCGCGACGTCCGCAAGAGTTACTCGCGCGGCACCGAGTCGGTGCTGGCGTGCGCCGTGGATCGCCTCGACATCGCTGCTGGCGAGCAGGTGGCGTTGATTGGCCGTTCGGGCACGGGCAAAACGACGGTGCTGCACATTCTGGCCGGCATCTTGCGCCCCGATCAAGGTTCGATCGAAGCGGTTGGCCGACGCCTCGACCAGATGTCGGAGTCGGCGCGCGATCGTCATCGCGGTAGACACATCGGCATGGTCTACCAGACCTTCAATCTGCTGCAGCCGTTCACGGCGCTGGAGAACGTGCTGCTCGGGGCGCTGTTCGGGCGCGGGGCCGGCAGCGATTCGCGCGCGCGGGCGGAAGCGCTGCTGCAGCAAGTGGGGCTCGGTGATCGTATGCACCATCGGCCGCGCGAGCTGTCGGTTGGCCAAGTGCAGCGCGTCGCCATTTGTCGAGCGCTCGTCAACGATCCAGAACTGATCCTGATGGATGAACCGCTGGGCAATCAAGATCGCGCGACGGGCGGCCAAGTGCTCGATGCGCTGCTGCAGTTGGCGACGCGCGGCAAGAAGACCGTGGTGATGGTGACGCACGATCCGGAGTCCGCCAAACGCATGCAGCGAACGGTCGATTTGGCGACGTTGCGCGGCGCTACGCCAGTCGTCGCGGCGGCCGGAGGTTCGTCATGAAGCTGTGGTCGATCAGCTTGCGCAACCTGCGCATTCGGCTCGTCGCCACCGTGCTGACGATGGCGTCGATCATCGTCGCGACGGCTCTTTACGCCGCGATCCTGGTGATGGCCGAGCAAACGGAGCAACGCTACAAGGGCAGCGTCGGGGGCTATCAGGCGGTCGTCGGTCCAAAGGATGCGAGCCAACTGGAGCTCGTGCTCAACACGATCTTCAACGTCGGGGAAGCACCGGGGCTGTTCCCTCTGCAAGTCTGCATGGACCTGCGCAGTGGTGTTGGCGTCAGTCGACGCGGGCAAGTGCGCTACGCGGTGCCGCAGGCACGTGGCGACAGCGTCAGCCGCTTCAACTTCCCGGTCATCGCCACGCTCGACGAGATGTTCTCGAAGTACGAGTGGCAGAAGGCGCCGCTGGTGTTTGCGGCGGGCGGTCCGTTCCAGTTTGGCTGGGATGATCTGATGGCGTTCGCCACCGAACTGGCGGCGCACGAGAACGGCAAACGCGCTGGCGAAGTGCCGCTGCCGCCGCGGCCGCTGCTGAAGAAGGAGTGGTGCAAGGCGGTGGTTGGCGCGCGCGTCGCTCGCACGCTCGGGCTGCAGCTCGGGGCGGTGGTGACGCCGGTGCACGGCAAGATGGGTGAGTTCGGCTTCCACGAGCATCCCGAAGCCGCGTGCGAGATCGTCGGCATTCTGGCGCCCACCAATTCGCCGCTCGACACCACAATCTTCCTGCCGCTGTCGACGCACTTGCTGATCGATGGCCACGAAGCGGGTGTGTTCGTCGTCGAGATTCCGCCTGGCAAGACTCCGGACGACGCCAAGAAGTTGCCGGTGAAGCCCGGCCAGATTGCGTTGACCGCGATCATCGTCGACCCGAAGGATCACTTCGGTGCGCGCATCCTGCGCAACGACTTTGGCACGCGGCCGGATGCGCAGGTGGCGTGGCCGCAGGACGTGGTGCCGAAGTTTCTGCGGCAAATCGGCAATGCCGCGGATGCGCTGGCGGTCATCGCTTGGCTCGTCTTGCTGGTCGCCGCGGTGTCGATCACGGTGGCGATTTACAACACCATGAACGAACGCCGACGCGAGATCGCGATCATGCGTTCGCTCGGCGCGACGCGGTTGCAGATCCTTGTCATCATCGTCGGCGAGGCGGCCTTGCTGTCGTTCTTCGGGGCGCTGCTTGGCTTATTGACGTGCCATGGCGCGGCGTGCTTGCTGCAAGCAACCGTCGAAGACATGACCGGTGTGTATCTCGACTGGCTGACCTTCCGTCCGTGGGAGGCTTGGCTGCTGCTCGGCGTCACCGGGCTCGGTGCGATCGCGGGCTTGTTGCCAGCGGTCAAGGGTTCGATGACAGAGGTCGCGGACAACTTGGCGGCGGACTACTGAACAAACTACTTGGCGACTCGGCCGCGTGCCGATCGTCGTATTACCATGCGCCAGCGCGGGCCTTCCCGCACAGGACCAACGAAATGAAACTCTTCACTGCGACGATGATGTTGTGTGGATTCGTGGTTGGGCAGACGCCGACCACCGAACCGAAACCGGCGCCGGCCCCGGTACCTGTGGTAGTGCCAGTGCCGGTCGTGGTGCCGACACCCGCACAGCAAGACCCGAAGCCGACGCCGACCAAGCCGGATCCCAAAGCGGACCCCAAGAAGACGACCGATCCGAAGTCCGACAAGCCAGCCCCCGCACCAGTCCCAGTCACCGGCGGCGAGCCGCGCATCGATCGGCCGGATGCCGACCAGCCGATGCCGAAGGGCACCGATCCGGCGGACCTCGCGGTGATGAAGAGTGCCGAGGCGATGCTGCAAGCGGAGAAGCGCCTCGCCGACGAAATCAAAGCTGGCAAGTTCACCGGCCTCGACAAGATCCTGCCGTTCGACGAGCTCGATAGCTGGCCCTACGAGGATGGCTTGAAGGGCATGCCGAAGCGGGTGAAAGAACTGTCCGGCAAGAAGGTGCTGATGACCGGCTTCATGCTGCCGATTGACGAGGTACAGAACATCAAGGAGTTCCTGCTCGTGAAGTCCTTGTGGTCGTGCTGCTACGGCCAGCCGCCGGATATCCACGGCATCATTCGGGTGGTGATGCCGAAGGGAAAGACCACCGACTACTTCTTCGACCCGCTGAAAATCGTCGGCACGTTCAAGGTCGAATCGACGGTGATGGACGGCTACTGCGTCGACATCTACCAACTGCACGTGGAGAGTCTCGAAGCCTTGCGCTTCAAGTAGTCTGGCGCTTTGGGGAGTCTGGCGGCGTCGCTAGTGCGGTGACAAGGGGTGGTGGCGCACTCCGTCTGGAGAAATCGAGGGTGAGCTGCCGATAGCGGAGCACGATGGTGCCTCGCAGGGAACGCCCGACCCGTGGCTGGCCGCTGACCAAGCGGCTCGTTGTCGCCTTGTCGATGGGCGCCTTCTTCGTGGCCACCGTTCTGGGCTTCCTCGGCGCCGACCGCGAGGGTCGTCGGCTGGCTGATTCGCAGGCGGCAACCGAACGCGACCTGGCGACCTCGTTGGCAGAACGGGGGGCGCCACTGCTCGACAAGGGCGACTTGATGCGGCTGTCGGTGCTCGCCGCGGTCGTGCGCGACCAAGTGAGCGGCAGAGCCCTGGTGCTCGATCGCTTGGGTCGTGTCGTGCTGGACACGGCGTTGGTCGCGGGCGAACGGCAGCTCGGACTGTTGGCCGGCTCCGGCATGTTCCAACGCACGCTCCGCCAGGACGACAACGCGGACGAACAGCGCGAGACGCTGGCGCCGATTCGATTCGGTGGCGAAGTCGTCGGCGAAGTGCGCCTGCAATGCCAAGTGCAGGATGCGGCGGGGGCCTTCGACTTCACGTGGTTTGGCCTCGTCTTCTTGAGCTGCCTCACTCTGGTTGCAGGCGCGGCGATGCTCGGCCACCACTGGTCGTCGCGCGTTCGCACGGCGACCAATGCGATGATCCGGCTCGCTGCCGGCGAAGTCGCCGGCGCTGGCCCCGATGGCAACGATCAGGAACTGCACGATCTCGGCGCCGCGGTGCGCGAACTTGAGCGCGGCATGCAGGAAGGCTTGCAGCGCGTCGGCGAGGGCTACGCCGCCATGGCGCTGCAAGTTGTCGAAGGCCTTGAGCGTCGGCGCCTGATCGCGCCAGGCCACGGCGAACGCACGGCGCGGTGGGCGGCGCGCGTCGCCGAACGCCTGCAACTGCTGCCTGCGGATCGCGATGAACTCGACCTGGCGTGTCGGCTCGTCGACTTGGGCAAAGCCTCGGTGCGCACGTCCCTGCTGCAAAAGCAGGGCATGCTCACGGAGGTCGAGTCGCAATCGCTGCAACACCATCCAGTGCACGCCGCCGAGCAACTCGATTGTGTTCCTGGTCTGCGGCGCGTTGCCAAGTTGGTGCGTCACCAACTGGAGCGCTATGACGGCAAGGGCTCGCCCGAGGGCTTGCGCGGTGATCGCATTCCGTTGGGCGCGCGCGTCGTCGCGGTCGCTGCGGCGTTCGACTTCTTGACCACGTGCGCAGCCGAGCAGCCACTGCCATGGCAGGAAGCGTTGGTGCAGATTGGCAAGGCGCGCGGTGAGGTTTTCGATCCGTGGCTCGTCGACCTGCTGACCGAAGAGGTGACGAAGGAACCGCCGGTCGGGGACGCGCGCGACGTGATGATCGTGCCAGCCGGAGCGATGCCATGGCGCGCGAGCAACGGCGGCGATGTCGACGAGGACGAGGTCGAAGACGGCGAGATCGAAGTCATGACGGATGAACCAACGCGCGAGGAGCCAGCGTGACGCGGGCCCTTTGGGCGAGCGCCTGCTTGCTGCTCGTCGGCGCGTGTGTCACCAAGTCCGCCGACCCGTTCGTGAACGCGCAGCGGGCACTTCGTCGCCACGACTTGGCGATGGCGTTGCAGGCGCTCGATTCGGTGCCCGTCGCGCATGTGCACTATCCACAAGCGCGGGCTTCGGCGCTCGAAGTCGAACGCTCCATGCGGCAGTGCCACGAGCTGATGTTGCAAGCGATGCTGCTGCGCTCGGAGTGGCGGGATCGCGAGGCGTTGGTGGCGCTGCAGCAAGCCAGCACGCTGTGGCCGGAGGCGCCGGGTATCAGCGTGTTGATTGCCGCGACGCAGCAACGACTGTTGGTCTTGGGCGAACGCACACCGGTGCAGGTCGAGTCCTCGGTTCCCGCGGCCCCGCTGTTGGAAGCCCCGCTGTTGGAAGCCCCGCCCGCGGCCGCTGCCCCGACACCAGGACCGACGGTGTCGCCCACGGTGCCAATGGTGCCGACCCAACCGGCGGTGCGATCGGTTGCGAATGCGGAGGATCCGGTGGCGCTAGGTCTCGTGGCGGTTGAGATGCGACTTGGGCGCGGTCAGCTCGAAATGGCAGTGGTCGATCTGCTCGAACTGGCTCGTTGTCATCCGCGCGACCAGCGTGTCCGCGTTCGCTTGGTACGCCTCCTGCACCAGCGGGCGCTGCTGCGCTACGGCGAGGGCTCGGTGGCGATGGCGATCAGCGATTGGCGACGCGTGCTCGAACTCGATCCGCACCACGCAACGGCGCAGCAGCAGCTGGAAGTGGCCGAACGCGAAGGCCGCTGAAAAAGGCGCAACCAAATCGCGCGACTCAGACACACACACTCCCAGCGTTTCAGCGCGCCAGGAGGTAAGGAAGCCGGGGGTTAAACTTCGGGAAAAGGGGAAGAAGGAGAGTCAAGTTTTTACGTCCGTCGCGGACAACCCCCGGCTGTGTGTCGTGCCCGTCCTGCCCAACGCTATTGCAGCGTGGGTTTGACGAGTGGTGCGTTCATTACTTGCTCCCGGTGGCTCGCACGATCCCTACCGCGTCGTTGGCGGTGTGCTCTACCCACGGGCTAAGTGCGAAGGAGGATAGCTCTGACCTCGACGAAGTCAAACTGGTGAGTGCACAGTTTTGCGCGAACGAGCGCGATCAGGAGCGTGACTTCGCCGCTGCCAGCAGCAGTCCGAACGGGGTCGATCGCAGCACGAACCCCGACGGAACTAGCGTCGTTGCGGTGGGTTCCTCGATCACCGCGGGGCCGCGCAGGACGCCCTTCACGTCCGCCCTGCAGATGACGGGCAGGCGGCTGCCGCCGACCGGCGGCCGGCGAAATTGCAGTCGAATCGGGAGGCTTGATGGCGATTCAGGGCGCTGTGCAACGGCAAACGGCGGCATGGCGCGGGGCGGCGTCTCGGCACGCGCCGTGACGCGGATCACTTCCAGCGGGGCGTCGGTTTGAAAGCCGTAGCGATGCTGGTGCTCTCGCCCAAAGCGGCGGGCCAAGTCCGCGCGCAGGGGCAGCCGCAAGGTGGCGCCTTGGCCGCGGTAGCGAGCATGGACATCGATGCGGGTGCGCGCCGTCGGCGCCGTTGCGGCCTTGGCTTCCCGCTGCAACGACACCCCGAGCTGCAGCAGCGTCGCCAAGCTCTGGCGGGTGACTAGGACCCGCACGGCTTCACTGCGTTCGATCGATTCGCCCGCCAGCGCGAGCCCCAACGCCGAGAACGCGCCGGGCTGTGGTGGGATGACTGCCTGCGGCAAACCCAGGCGCTGCATCAGGCCGGCAGCGTGCAGCCCGCCGGCACCGCCATAGGCGACCAATGGCACCGTCGCTGGATCGACCGCACGTTCCGCGGTGATCATCAGGATCGCGCGCGCCATCGTCACATCGGCGATCGTCAGGATGCCGCGCGCGGTGGCGGCGGTGCGCAGCGACAGCCGCCGGCCGAGTCGTTCGACGGCGCGCACCGCGGCATCGACGTCGATCGGGAACGCACCCGCGAGCAACGTGTCGGGTCCAATGTGGCCGAGCACGACGTGGGCATCGGTGACGGTCGGTTCGCTGCCCTTGCCATAACACGCAGGCCCAGGGTCGGCGCCGGCACTCTGCGGACCCACGCGCAGGGCACCACCCGCATCGACGAACGCGATGCTGCCGCCGCCGCAGCCGACGGTATGCACGGGCACGCTGGGTAGCGGCAGCGGCAAGCCAGCGATCGTGCCGTTGTCGTGCACTGCGGTGCCATCTTCGACCAAGCACACATCGGCGGAGGTGCCGCCCATGTCAAACGCCGCGCCGCGTGCGAAGTGCAGCCGCTTGCAGACTTGGGCCGTAGCCAAGACACCGCCGGCAGGGCCAGAGAACATGGCACGGGCTGGGAACCGCGTGGCTTCGGCGGGCGGCAAGATGCCGAGGCTGCTGCGCAACAGCCGCAATTGGCCATGGCCGATCTGTTCGGTCAGACGCTGCGTGTAGCCGCCGACGATCGGCGTGATCGCCGCGTTCAGGATCGCCGCCGAGAAGCGTTCGTATTCGCCTGTCGCGGGGAACAGTTCGGCACTGCAGGTGATCGGCACCTGCGGCAACACTTTCGCCAGGGCGCGGGCGATCGCGCGTTCGTCTTGCGGGGCATCCGGCGAATGCAGCAAGCCGATCGCGATCGCCTGTGGACGCAGGCGCACGACCGCCGCGACGGTTCGCTGGATCTCGGCTTGGGTCAGCGCCGTTTCGACGCCGCCGCCCGGCCCGCGTCGACAATGCACGCCGACGCGCTGGTTCTGCGGCACTGGCGGCACTGGTCGTCGCGGCGCGATCGCGTAGAGGTCGGTGCGTTCTTGGCGGCCGATCTCGATCAGGTCTTCGCAGCCGCGATTGGTCACGAACACGGTGCGCGCCAGGTTGCCGGTCAGCACGGCGTTGAGGCCGACCGTGGTGCCGTGCACGACGTCGACCTCTTCGTCAGGACGGCGGCGAACGGCGGCTAGCCCCGCCAGCACGGCGCGCGATGGGTCGGCGGGGGTCGACGGCAGCTTGTGCACGACGATGCCGCGAGGGGACCACCGCACGACGTCGGTGAACGTGCCGCCGGTGTCGATGCCGATGCGCGCTGCCATCGTCGAGAGGCTAGCGAACGGTGCGCTCGTCGGCACGCAGCGTTCCTTCGTCATTGGCGGGACCAGGGTGCGCGCATAGCCTTCCCCGCCGATGCTGGTGGCCCTCGTTTGTCTGTGCGCCTTCTTGTTGGGGGCGGTGCCGTTCGCGCTGTTGGTCGTGCGCGTGTGCAAGGGCATCGATGTGCGCACGGTCGGCAGCGGCAACGTCGGCGCCACCAATGCGAGCCGCGCCTTCACCAGCAAGCGTGGGCGACTCTTGGCGTTCCTCGCCATCTACGGGCTCGATGCGGCGAAGGGATTCGTCCCCGCGTGTTGGGCCGCCGGGTTCGTAACGAACGGCGAACCGCTGGCGATCTCGGTGTTGGCTGGGGCGGCGGCGGTGCTCGGTCACGTCTTCACGCCGTTCCTCGGCTTCCGCGGCGGCAAGGGAGTTGCTACGGCGACCGGCGTGTTGTTGGCGCTCGATTGGCAAGTGACCGCCATCGCGCTGGTGATGTTCTTCGCCGTGCGCGCGCTCACCGGCCAGGTGTTCTTTGGCAGCCTGGCCTTGGGGCTCACATTGCCGGTGGCGGCCGTGGCCCTGCATCTCGACACGGCGTTTGGCGCGCGCTTGCCGTTCACGCTGTTGTGCGTGGCGCTGGCCGCGTTCTTGGTGTGGACGCATCGCAGCAACCTCAAGAAGCACTTCGCCGCGCGCGCGGCCGGGGCCGCATGAAGATCGCGATCCTCGGCAACGGTGGCTTTGGCACTGCGATGGCGTTGACGCTCGCGCGCGCCGGGCATGCGGTCGCGATGTGGGGGCACGATGCGATCTACACGGCGCAGATTGCGGCGTCGCGGCGCAACCCGCGCTATCTCGACGGCGTCGTGTTGCCCGATGGCATCCGTATCAGCAACGACGCCACGGCGGTGCTGGATCGTTGCCAATTGGTGCTGGTTGCGGTGCCAACACAACACGTGCGGGGCGTCATTCTTGCGGTGGCGCCACAGCTCGTGCCGACGGTGCCGCTGGTGTCGTTGGCGAAGGGTCTCGAGCAGTCGACTGGCAAGCGGCCGACGGCGATTCTGACCGAGTTGGTGGGCGGCGAGCAGCGGGTGTTCGCTCTCAGTGGTCCAAGCCACGCCGAGGAGATCGCGCGCGAATTGCCGACGACGGTGGTCATCGCCGGCCGCGACGAAGTGGCACTGCAGGGGCTGCAGACGACGCTGCAAACGAAGGCGTTCCGCGTCTACCGCAACCGCGACGTGATCGGCATCGAGCTGTGTGGTGCGGTCAAGAACGTGATGGCGCTCGCCGCCGGCATCGCCGACGGCCTCGGCTACGGCGACAACGCCAAGGCCGCGATTCTGACGCGCGGTCTGGTCGAGATGCAGCGCTACGGGCTCGCATGCGGCGCCGACAAGCAGACATTCTTCGGCCTCGCTGGCGTCGGTGACCTCGCGGTGACGGCGTTCTCTCGCCACGGCCGCAACCGCGCGTTCGGTGAGCGCATCGGTCGCGGTGAGACCCTGGCGCAAGCGCTGCTGGCGTCGCCGAAGGTCGCGGAAGGTGTGTGGACGTGCCAGGTCGTCGCCGCGCAGGCGAAGCAACTCGGGGTCGAGATGCCGATCGCGACGGCGGTTGCGCGCGTGCTCTACGAAGGCTTGGCGCCGCAGCTCGCCGTGCGTGAGTTGATGGAACGCGACCCCAAGGCAGAAGCGTGAAGACTCCGATGCTGGATCCTCGATAGGAGCACGCCGACCGTGGTCTTCGCCTCGTTCCTCTTTCTGTTCTGGTTCTTGCCGGCCTTCGTGCCGTTGTACTTCGCGACACCGGTGCGGCTACGCAACCTGGTGCTGACGATCGGCAGCTTCGTGTTCTACGGCTGGTGGCGGCCGCACTACGTGTTGCTGATGGTGTTCACCGTGGCGCTCGACTACTCGGTCGCGCGCGCGATGGGCGAGCCGGGCCGCAGCAAGCACCGCAAGCTCTGGCTGTGGTTCTCGATCGTCAGCAACCTCGGTCTGCTCGGCTGGTTCAAGTACGCGAACCTGTTCGTCGGCACGTGGAACGACCTGGCGCCGTGGCCGATCGAATGGGAGCAGATCCTGCTGCCCGTCGGCATCTCGTTCTTCACCTTCCAATCGATGAGCTACACGATCGACGTGTACCGCGGCGACGTGAAGCCGGTGCGCTCGTTCCTCGACCTGCTGTGCTTCGTGTCGATGTTCCCGCAGCTCGTCGCCGGGCCGATCGTGCGCTACAGCGACATCGAGCACGAACTGCGGTCACGGCGTGTCGACTTCCGCACGGCGACCGACGGGGTCTTGCTGTTTGCCCTCGGTCTCGCCAAGAAGGTGCTGATCGCCGATTCGGTCGGCCCGTTGGTCGACAGCGTCTACTCGCTCGATGCTCCGGGGTTGGTACCAGCCTGGCTCGCGGCGTTTGGTTACTCGATCCAGATCTACTTCGACTTCTCCGGCTACAGCGACATGGCGGTCGGGCTCGGGTGGATGCTCGGCTTCCACTTCCCCGCCAACTTTCGCTCCCCTTACCGCTCGGCCAGCATCACCGAACTGTGGCGGCGCTGGCACATCAGCCTCAGCACCTGGTTGCGTGACTATCTCTATGTGCCGCTCGGTGGCAATCGGAAGGGAGAACTGCGCGCGAATGTCAACCTCATGCTGACGATGTTGCTTGGCGGCCTTTGGCACGGCGCGTCGTGGACCTACATGCTGTTTGGTGGCTGGCACGGGGCGCTCCTCGTGTTCGAGCGGCGTTTCGGCAAAGTCTCGCCCTACGCGCGCCTGCCGTTCGTGC
>CANEYR010000022.1 GCA_947444055.1 Planctomycetota bacterium | reverse complement strand
TCCACGTCGTCGTCACTACCCGTCGGCCGCTGCACATCGCGACGCCCGATCGGCTGAGAAGTTGGCGCCAGACGCACCGGTCCAGGCGGAGTTCCCTCGGTGCGTGGCTTTTTCTCGGCGGTCACTGGTCAGGCTTCTTCGCTGCGCGCAGACGCGATGGCATCGTCAAGGCAGCGGGGCGAGACGATACAGCCGTCGCCGCCCGGCCGCGACCATCGCTCACGCGCAGTCAGCGAGGAAACTCCGAGAAGGGGGATCGCCGCGTTGTCGCCAAGCTCGTGGCTGCCGACAATGCCGCCCGCACCGCCATGGCCGAAACCGTCTTCACCTTCTCTTGCCCGTGCTGCAACAAGTTGATCGAGGTCGACACCCGCTCCGGCAAGGCGCGGGCAGCGCGCCCGGAAGAAGCCAAGGGCGGCCAGGATCTCGACTCGCTGCTCAAGTCGCAGAAGAAGGATCAGCAGCGGCTGGCGGACATGTTCTCGTCGGCCAAAGACAGCGAGGCGAAGAAGACCGAGCAGCTCGACGCGCAGCTCAAGAAGGCGAAGGACGAGGCGAAGAAGGACAAAGACACGCGCCCGCGCAACATCTTCGACCTCGACTGAACGACTGACGGAACGGCGGCCAAAGCACCCGCGGCGTTCGCTAACGCCAGAAGTAATGCCAGCTCGATTCGAGCTTGGTGGTGGCGCCAGCCGCCAATTCAACCTGCCAGCGGAACTCGCCAAAGCCGTTGTGCACGAACCACCAATGCGGCCAATTCCACCAGCCCCACCACCCTGGCTGGGCCGAACCATACCAAGCCTGCACTAGGTCGAGCTGCCGCTTGCTGCCGCCTTGGCCGACGTCATCGCTGAGCCCGAGCACACGGCGCGATACTTCGATGACGACGGGCACCGGCTTGCCGTTCCACAAGGTGATCGAGCCGCCGACATCGACCCGACCATAGTTGTCGTCGCCGAGTCGGAAGGGGCCTGCCGAGCGCTTCACTTCGTGCTCTTCGCTCTCCACCCGCACGTCGATCGCCGGATTGATTTCGAGGTCGACCTCGCGACCCTTTGACGCGTAGCTGAGCCGCGCCTGCGCCAAGACCCGACCTTGCAGCAGCACGAGGGCCGGGGCTGTCGTCAACGGCGCCTCCATGCCGTTCTGCAACCGCAGCACGTGGCGGGCCTTCGGCGCCGCCAGTTGGCGAGCCAATTCGATCACGCGCTCCGCCTGCAAGCCTTGACGAACATCGGTCGGCGGCGCAAACGGCACCTCGAGTTTGTAGACGTCGCGGTAGCTAAGGTCGAACGACCGCACCGGCACCACCAACCGTTCGCCCTTCTTCAGCGTGACGTCCTTCAAGGTGAACACGAACAGGTCCTCGGTGGCAGCGCCATCAGCGACCGTCGGCTGCGGTTCCTGGGCCTCGACCTGTGCGAACGCACTCTGCGTACGCAGCGAGTTTGACAGCACGTTGCGGAAGTCGCGGTTGCCGTGCGCACTGGCGGCGACCTGCGCCATTTCCTCCTGCAACGAGATGGGATCGACCATGCCTTCGAACTCAAACTTCGGCACGCCGACGACGAGGTGAACCGTCGCGCGATCCAGATCGATCAGGTCGTTCACCAACGTCGCTTCGAACTGCACAGCGGCCTTGCCAGCGCCATCGATGTCGAACCGGTAAGCCGGGATCCAGCGCAGCCCCTTCTGCACGTACATGACGCCGACCCTGGCCAAGGCGCCCCCCCCGGCAACGGTCACGGTCAGCCGTTCTCGTTTCTCCTCGCTGCGGATCTTGCTCTCGAAGCCACCACGCACCTCGAGGTCGCGCACACTGGCGAGCGGCAGAATGCGCGTGCCGCTCTCCGTCTGCAGCAACAGCAAGTCGCCATCGCTCGCCGCCGGGGCTTCTTGCCGCGAGGGCACGCCGAGCAGCTTGCCCTCGATGCGTTCCTTGTCGCCCATCACCACGACGACGTCCTTGCCGGTGTTGGCGCGCGCGATCTGCCGGAAGTCGATCGCCGCCACGTCGCGCACGACCGTGTCGCGGCCCGCCTTCGCAGCCACGATGCGCGCGCCATCGGTCGCGAACGGCCAGAACGTGCCCAGCACCGGGACGGGCAGTTCGTCGAACACAATCTGGCCGTTGGCGTCGGCAGCGAGCACGGCCTCGCGCACCAAATAGGCGTGGCCGTCCTTGAACACGGTCACTTCGCGCACCGGCAACTTCTCGCTGGTCGTGCTAGGCGGCGCTTGGGCCGGCAGCAACGCAACGAGCAGAACCGACACACACACGGAGAGCGGTTTCATCGCAGCAGACTAGCAGCCGCAGATCACCCGGTTCGCAAGCGGTTCGTAAGCTCGACGGCTGTCGCTAGGCGCCGCGCGGCCGGCTCAGCGATTCGCCATGCGCAGGAACAACGCCGCGTAGCCAGCCGCGACATCATCCCACCGGTAGGCAGTGCGCGCGCGTTCCTGGGCCAAAGCCCCCAGCGCTTGCAAGGTCGCGTCGTCCCCATCCAGCCGCTGCAGCACAGCACTCGCCAAGCCCGGCTGCTTGCCGAAAAACTGCCCACCGCCCGCGATCACTTCCCGATTGAAGTCGACATCGACGGCGAGGCACGCGGCGCCCCAACTCATCGCGCGCAGCAAGCCTGGGTTGGTGCCACCGACCTCGTGACCGTGCAGGTAGGCGCGGCAACCGCGATAGAGCCCGTTCAGCACTTCCGCTTCGTAGATGCCGCCGACGAAGCGCACGCGTTCACAGGCCATCGCGAACAAGCGCCGCGACGACTCGGACTCGTAGCGGGCGCCACCGACGACCAGTAGCGGACGCTGCACGCCGCTCGTTCGCGAGCGACCAAGTGCAGGCGAAGTGGCTGTCGTGCGAAGACCCCTGGACCAACGAACGACCAATCGCGAGTGCGCCACCAGAGCCCGCGACCTTCCTCGTCGCCTGCCGCCTGGTGCCGGAGAAGGGCGTGCACATCCCGATCGAAGCGGCAGCGTTGGCGCGCGTGCCATGGCGCCTGCGCATCGCCGGTGACGGCCCCGAACGAGCGAGCCTGATGCAACGCGTCGCGGCGCTGCACCTCGGGGATCGAGTCGAACTGCTCGGGCACGTGCCGCCGGCCCGGCTGCAGCAACTCATGGCCGAAGCAACCGCGGTGCTGCTGCCGAGCCTGTGGTACGAGACCTTTGGCTTGACCGCGATCGAGGCCTTCGCGGCCGGCAGGCCCGTGGTGGCCAGCGCGCTGGGCGCGATGCAGGAAGTGGTCGACGATCACAGCGGCGTGCGCATTCCCGCCGGCGACGTCGCCGCGTGGGCCAATTCGCTTGATGCGCTCGCCAGCGATGCGGCGCGCGTGGCGTTGCTCGGCAACGGCGCCAGGGCCCGCTACGAACGACACTTCACGCCCAGCCACGACGCCGACCGTCTGCTCGCGGCCTACCGCAGCTTGCCGCGGCCAGCGCCAGCTGCCTCCACCTCGCCTTCCTGATCCGTTCCTTCCCGTAACCTCTGTCCCCAGAACTCACCATGCTTCGCACCACGCTCTGCCTGCTCTCCCTGCTGACCGCGGCCAAGGCCCAGGTCGTCATTTCCATGCTGCCCACCGACACCTTCCTGCGCACGGAGCAGGATCCGGGTGCGACCCTGAGCTTCGCGATCCCACTGCAGGCCGCGGGCGTGCTGGCCGGGGATTGGTTGCGGCTGCGCATGGTCGGTGATTGGGATGCCGGCGGTGGCGGCGACGTGCAACGCGAACTGATCGGTGTGTTCGCCGGTGGCAGCACATTGCTCGCCGCCAACCTGCAGCAACGCGTGCCCGCGCCAGTGACTGGCGGCACCAGCTTCCTGGCCGTCAGCGGCACCGCCATCGGCAACTTGCCGACCGACATCACGCAAGACTTCTGGATCGCCCGCAATGGCGCATCCGATGAAGTCACCGTGCGCGTGCCGGCTGGCGCCGTGCATCTGTTCGTCTGCGTGCCCGACAGTTTCTACAGCGACAACACCGACCCGGACTTCGACCTCGGCGTCGAGATCACTCTGGTGCCAACGCCCGCGTATCCGGGAACGGGCGGCGAAGACCTGCTGCTCGGCAGCGGCGTGCTCGGCCCGGTCGACTTGATCCCCATCAAGACCGCCGTCGCCGGCAACACCGTCAGTGCCTCGGTCTACAGCCCACTCGACCTGCTGCCGCTGACCGCGATCGTGATCATCGTTGCCGATGTCATCCCGACCGGCACGCCGCCGGCCGTGGTGTTGCCCGATACGTGGTTTGGGGTCACCGCCGTGTTCGCCCTGGTCGACGTGATGCAACCCCACACCAGGAGCCAGGTGCTGCAGGTCCCCATTCCGACCGGCTTCGCTGGCCAAAGCCTCTGGCTACAAGGCGCGGCGGTGTGGGCCAACGCGCGCAACGGTTTGTTTCTGACCAGCGAAGCGCACGAAGTGCGACTGCTGTAGTCGTGTCCACGGCAACGACCACTCAAGAACTGAGAGGCAACTTCGCGGTCGCTATCCCGGCACGCGGGGGTTGCGCTGACCGGAATCCCTCGGATACTCGGCAGTTGTGACCCGGCGTTGGCAAACACCAGCACGCGGGGTCGCACACCTCGTTCCGTCCATCAGGGAGTCAAGCATGCCCAGATTCAATCGTCGCCTCTTCATTGCGCCCGTCGGGGTCGCCCTGACCCTCGCACTAGCGTCTGCCGCCGCGAACCCATGGGTGGTCCGTGCCGACGGTGCTTCAGCCAACCAGAACCCCTCTTCGATCGCGCTGCAGGCCTGGCAGGAGTACCTGCAGTCAATCGGTTGGGCAAAGCAGCTCAGCGAGCGCCATGCGCCCCAGTTCCTCGGCGTGCAGAAGGAGCGAGTTGCCAACGAACACGGTGGCTTCACGGTGACATTCGACGGCAGTCGCCCTGGAGTGCGAGCGACGGTGAGCGTCGTTCTGGATGCAGCCAGCCAGTCGGTTGGCAAGCCCGTGGTGCAACTCGCCGACGTTCTGGAGGCGCGCTAACCATGACGACTCTCATCGAGAAGTTCGGTAGCAGCGTCGTCGCTGCTGTCGCGGCGTTGGCCATCACGCAGTCCTCGTTGCTGGCGCAGGTCACCATCGTCCGTGTCAACGGCGGCGGCGCTGCTCCCGCGACGGTTGCCGGTGGTGGCAACCTCGCCGACATCTTCAACGCCGCGTGTGACGTGTGGGAACAGGCACTGGTCACGACACCCTACACGCTCACGCTCACCTTCCAGTGGGGCCCGCAGGGCGGCGGCACACTCGCTGCCCACACTTTGACCACGCAGGGCGGGGCGCCCAATCGCGAGACTGCGGGCTCGATCACGTTCGACAACGACGGCACGAGTACCTTCTTCCTCGACCCGACGCCTTGCGCGAACAACGAGTACAGCACTGGGCCGACCTACACCTCCAGCAACCTCGGCGGTGGTTCGCTCAACGTCGGCCGCACTTACGGTGGTGCCACGGGCTCGGCGGTGGGCAGAACCGACATGTTCGGGGTCGCACTGCACGAGATCGGCCACGCGCTCGGTCTCAGTTCCGCCAACACCAGCTTCGTGGCGGGGAACGGGGACCTCGACGTCGACGTCACCCCGCCGCGGCCGTTTGCCGGTTCGGTGATCCCAACCGTCTCCGGCGCCCACCTGAACATCGGTAGTACGCTGATGTTCCCCACCTTCGGCACGGGCGTGCGGCGGTGGCCGACAGCGGCGGACGCGCTGGCCAACGCGGAAATCAGTTCCATGACGGACATCCTGCGGAGCTACGAGCCGACCGAGCCGATCGCCGCCAATCACGGCGCCGCGGCGACGGCGACGACGTTGACCACGCCACCGAACTTCGTCTCCAACAACGGGGCCAGTGTCGGTGGTGCCGTCTACTTCACCCTGACAGTCAGCTCGCTGATCACACTGACCGGCGTCGACCTCAACACGTCGCTGGCGGCGGCCACTCGTATGGAGGCGGAGTTCTACGTCAACACAGTGGAAACCAACGTCGCGAACCTCGCGCCGGCGCTAGCCGCGAACAACTGGGAGCTGCGCGGTCGCCTGACGGGCACGTCGGCCGGTCTGGACAATCCATCCGTGCTCTCGTTCCTCGACGATCCCTCGTTCGTGCCAGGCACCTACCTCGTGGCGGTCACCGGTTGCTTCGCCCCCCGCTACACGACCGGCACGGGTGCGAACCAGACGGTCGCGGGGACGGCGTTGAGTTTCGCAGCCGGCGCCGCCACCAACGTGGCGTTCCAGGGCGGCATCAACACCCCACGCGTGTTCAACGGCACCTTCCGCTACGTGCACGGCGTGTGCGGTACGAATGTGCTGACCACGCCCCCTGAGTTCGTGGCCAACAACGGCGGCAACCTGGGCGGCGGTGTCTATTACCAGCTGGATGTCGGGAGCAGCCTCGGCCGAATCCTCTGCGGCATCGACGTGCATACCGGCGTGGCTGCAGGCACGCCCCTGACCGCCAACCTCTACGTGAACACGGTGGAGACCAACATCGCCTTGCTGACGACGGGAGCTCCGGCACTCGCCGCCAACAACTGGTGCGTGGTCTCAGCCATGACGGGGATCTCCAACGGCCCCGGCGTGCCATCGCCAATGCTGCTGACGACGCCGCTCGCCCTGCCTGTGGGGTCCTACGTAATGGCGGTCGCCGGCAACTTCGACCACAGCTACACGAACGGCACGGGAACGAACGAAGTCGTGTCGGGTTCCGGCCTGACGTTCCGGGCAGGTGGCGCGAGCAACGTCCCGTTCGCCGGTACCGTCTTCACTCCGCGAGTGTTCAACGCGACGTTCCAGATCGAAGTGCCGCTCGTTCCCATCACGACCTTCCCGTTCCAGGCCCTGGCCAACACGGTCGGTACGGGCTGCGGCGGGGCGCCGACGCAGATCTATGAGGTATTCGGAGCTGGCGCGTTCGACCTGACGGCTCGCGACATCCTCTTCAACCTCGGCGGTGGAGCGGTGACGACTGCCGTGGTGGGAAGTACTGCGGTCGTCGCGCCGCTCGCCCCCAACCTCGGTCTTGGTGACGACCAGAACACGGCATTGATCCCGCTCGGTTTCACGATCGACGGTGTCTGCGCCAGCGCGATCTCCGTGTCGTCGAACGGGTTCATCTGGCTCGGCAATCTGGGCAGCGCCGACTTCAGCGAGACGGAAGGCGAGTTCGTCAACCAGGGCGCCCGCGTGGCGGCGTACTGGACCGACCTCAATCCTGCTGCGGGTGGCTCGATCCACGTCGACATCGGGGTCGGTGTGGTCAGGGTGACCTACCTCAACGTGTTCCCGTTCGGTGGCCCCTTGGCGCCGGAGGTGACGAGCCAGGTCGAGCTACGGCCGAACTCGATCCGCATCCGCTACAGCGCGGCCGGAGGTGCGTTCGCCACCAGTGCCTTGACTGGCCTGACGAACGGCGCGCCGCCTGTCGCGGCTCCGGGCAGCGTCAATTTCCTTGGCGGCGGCATTGCCCCGAGGTCGTGGAATTCGCACCTGCGCGTGAGCGCGCTGACGCGGCCGATCATCAACACCACGGCTCTCTACCAAACGGTCGGCATCCCGACAGGCTCCATTGGAGTCACCTTCATTACGATGGGCCCAGCCATCGTGCCTGGCATCCCGCTCGCACCGCTGACGCCAGTGGGCTGCAGCCTCTACATGCCGCCTGGCTTCGTGTCGCTCGGGGTCTTCATTGGCAGCTGCAGTGGCACCGCGAGCCTGCCGATTCCGAGCAACGAGTCCCTCGTTGGCGTCCAGTTCACGATCCAGTCGGCGTCGGTCGACACCGTGATCCTCGCGAGCAATGGCGTCGACTGCCGCGTGGGCTGCTTCTAGAGCAAGTGCCGCTACCGGAGCTCTTGTGTTCCGGTGGCGGCGCAGAAAGCCATGAACCCTCGTTGGATGCTAGAAGGCATGCTCATCGCCGCCTGCGGCGCGATGCCGCTGTACGCACAGCATGATGCCGACGCTGGTCGGCGCGGCAGTGCTTCGGCTGCCCCAGCAGCGCCCATGGCAGCACCGCGCGCCACAGCCCCGCGAATGGCGGCGCGCATGACCATTGTGCCGCCCCGGGCCGAGCACGGCTTCGTCGACGACGTGCAGGCCGACAGGGTGTTGGGCGCGGGCTCGAAGTCGGACGCGAACTGGCCCGATCCGGGCAAGCCGGTCGAGATCGCGCCGCCCGGTCAATGCCAGTTCGACGTCTCGGTTCACCCGGAGAAGCTCATGCCCGGTCAGACCGGCACGGTGAGGATCGTCATGATCCTGCAAGGTGATTCCGTGATGGAATCGGCCGCCGACTTGCGGATCGCGCGACCGGACCCTCACGGCGATACCAAGAGTTTGCTCGCCCTGGGGCCGGCCACGATCCGTCCACCTCAACCGGCCAATCTGGCTGCCGCCTACCGTAGTCGCCAGGTCTACGACAACTGGGCCGTGGTCGAGCTGCCGGTCACGATGTCTCCGGCGGCACCACTTGGCTCGCTCCAGTCCATTGAGATCGACGCGCTCTTCCGGCTGCACGAAGGCTCGACTGGTCGCCGCTTCGGCGAGTACCAGAGCCCACTCTTGATCGCCTGCGAAGTCGGAGCCGTACCGGACCCCGCCGTCCGGCCGACGTCGACGAATGCCCGTACTGCGACCGAGCTCACCACCGAGCAGCAAGTGTCGTCGCCGGTCGAGAGCGCGCGCACCAAGACAGCGCAAGCGCCATCCGTGATAGCCTCGGACCGCGTCAGCGATCCGGTCCGCAGAGCCCCCCTAGCCGACCTCACCCCCACACCGAGCAGCGATGGTGATCTGCTGCTGATCAGCGTCGGCGGCCTGCTGGTCTTCTCAACGCTCGCGTTGTTCCTGCGGCGCCGATAGCGCCGTCGGCGCGCCTAACGGCCCCCCCAGTCAGTCGTGAACGTCGCGCTCTCTGAGTGCGCAGCGCCTCGTTCGCAAGACTGACCCGGAATCTGCAACTGCCCCGACAGATTCGTGGGCGTTCGGTTCTTGGAGTCGCAGGCGGCCAAACGCTGGCGCCTGCTGATTCCCAACCCATTGCCGTGAACCATCCCATGTACAGAACCCATCTCCAGACCCAGGACCGCCGCTTGATCGCGGGCGGTCCCAAGGCCAACCTCCACCGCTTGCTCGTCCCGCTGCTCGCGTTCTGGCTGCTCACCGTAGCCGCGTTCGGGCAATGCCAGAGCGTGCTGCAATCGGGCGGGCCGATCGCCACCCTGCGCGGCCGGGTCTTGTGCAGCGTGCCGTGGGACCCCGATGGCACAGGTCCGCTGGGGACGTGGCTCGCGGTCGGCGGTTTGCATCTCACCCGCGGCGACCAGATGACTCCGGTCGGGTTGCTCGCGCACGACGGGGCGCGGTGGCGCGGGGTGGGTTTCGATGTCGACCAAGAAGTCCGGGCCCTTGCCGTCTTCAATGGCGAGCTGGTTGCAGGCGGCTCGTCGATGTGTGCGGCAACGTCTATGAGATTTGCCGCGAGGCCTTGGGAACCTACAACCAGCCCGCAGGCGCCCGTGACGGCGAACGACCGACGACGGCCGCGGGAACCCGCATCATCCGCGGCGCCGGCTTCCACAACGTGACCGCCAACGCGCGCTCGGCGTTCCGCAGCGATGTCTCGTCCTCCTACTTCGACTTCGCCTTTGGGTTGCGTCCTTCGCTCCGCAAAAGGCCGTAGCAGCCCGCAGCAACTGACCACGCACCAGAGCCTGCGCCAGAAGGAAGGACCACGCGCACGAAGTTCGGCTGCTGTCGTCGCGTCAGCTGCGACCACCACTGAGGAACGTGAACGTGCGCGGCAACTTCCGGCGCAAGAACCACGCCACACTGAGCATCGTCGCCAAGGTGCCGAACAGACACAGCCCGCACGCCAGCGCGTGCTGCAGATCGCCGACCCCGAGCCAACGCGACAGCGGCTTGCGCAACATCGTCATCATGGGTTCGTGCGCCGCGAACACGAAGAACGTGAGCCCACTGATCTCGATCCACAGCGGCCGTTCGAGCCAGCGCAGCCAGCGGTCGTACGCAGCCCACAAGGCTGGCACGCCCACGAGGTGCACGGTCTTCCACCAGTAGAGGTCGTGCGGCCACTTCGCCGCGAGTCCATACGCGCGCCCCATCGCCAGGACGGTGGTCGCCAGCACCAACGGCCAGAGCCACGCTGAGGCGATGCGCAACGACCACCGCCGTTCCGCGAACAGCGCGCCGACCGCGAAGAACAAGTAGGAGTCGCTCGTCAAGAGCCGCACCGCGGGCACCGGGCTTGGCACGAACCCATCGAGGAAATACGGCACCAGCAGAACCGCTGGCACCCACGCCCCAAAGCGCCGCAGCGCCCACTGCAACAAGGGGCCAACCAGGACCAGCAGGTACAGGTCGCGCAAGAACCACAGTTGGTACGGAATCGGATCGATCAGCCACAACAGCAACAGCTCACTTGGCGAACGATCGAGCACCCGGCGCGGCGAGTTGACAAACCAGCCCGCCGTCCACGGCAACAACTGCAACACGAAGTAGATCAAGAGACCGATCGCGGACCAAACCAGGTACGGCATCAGCAGGGAACGCGTGCGCGCCTTCACCTTGCGCCGCCACGTCAAAGCGCTGCCGTCGTGTCCCTGCAACAACAGGAAGCCAGCGATGGTGAAGAACATCATCACCAGCACGCGCGGTAGCGAGTCGGTGAACAAGAACTCGCCGAACGAGTAGGCGAACGAGCGTTGGCTCGGCGCGAGCGCATCCCGGTACGACGGCGAATGGCCAACGATGACCATCAGGATGCCCACCATCGACAGCGCCCGCAGCTTGGCACTGGTCGCCGCGTCGATCGACCGCGGCGCCGACGACATCGCCGACGGCGTCGCCGGCGGCGATGGGGATGCGGCGGAAGTCGGGCTGGTCATGCGCAGAGGAGAAGACACCCAGAACAGCGCCTGTCCGCCAGGGCGGGCCGCGCGGCAACACCACCCGCGGACTTGTTACACCAGCGACAACTTCCTAGCCGTCGCCGCCAACCCGCTTGCTGCTGACCGGCTCCTGCCGCACCTTGGCCCGCACAAACTCACGGTTCATCTCGGCGATGACGCGCACCGGGATCTCCTTCGGGCATGCGGCTTCGCACTCGTTCTGGTTGGTGCAGTTGCCAAAGCCCTCCTGGTCCATCGCCGCGACCAAGTGGCGCGCGCGCTGTTCGCGCTCGACGCGGCCTTGCGGCAGATGCAGGAAGTGCGACACCTTGGCGCCAACGAACAGCATCGCGGACGCGTTCTTGCACGCGGCGACACAGGCGCCACAACCAATGCAGGTCGCCGCATCGAAGGCGCGGTCGGCATCGGCCTTCGGCACTGGGATCGCGTTCGCATCCTGCGGCGCGCCGGTGTTGACCGAGATGAAGGCGCCGGACTGCACGACGCGATCGAAGGCACTGCGGTCGACGACCAGGTCCTTCACCACGGGGAACGCGGCAGCGCGCCACGGCTCGACCCAGATCTCGGCCCCATCGCGGAAGCTGCGCATGTGCAGCTGGCAGGTCGTGGTGCCGCTCTCTGGGCCGTGCGCTTCGCCGTCGATCATGACGCCGCACGAACCACAGACGCCTTCGCGGCAATCGTGGTCGAACGCGACTGGCTCCTCGCCCTTCTTCGTCAACTGCTCGTTGAGCACGTCGAGCATCTCGAGGAACGACATGTCGGGCGACACGTGGTCCAACTGGTAGCGGACCATCTTGCCGTCCTGCTTGAAGTTGGCCTTCGTGCTCTTCTTCGACTGCCGCCAGATGTGTAGGGAAATGCGCATTACTTGTAGCTCCGCACGGCGAGGTGCACGTTGTCGAAGGCGAGGGGCTCCTGGTGGCGCACCGGCGGCTGCCCTTCGCCTCGGTGTTCCCACACGGCGACGTGGCAGAAGTTGACGTCGTCTCGCTTGGCCTCCCCACCGTCCTGCCATTCTTCGCGGAAGTGGCCGCCGCACGATTCGCGCCGCTCCAGCGCGTCCCGGCACAACAGCTCGCCAAACTCGAGGAAGTCCGCGACCCGGCCAGCCCGTTCCAGCGACTGGTTCATGGTCATCTCACTGCCGACGACCTTGACGTCCTGCCAAAACTCCGCGCGCAGCGCCGGGATCTCGCGCAGGGCTTCGTTGAGACCCTTCTCGTTGCGGCTCATGCCGCACTTGCTCCACATGATCTTGCCGAGGGCTTTGTGGAAGTCGTCGACGGTGCGCTTGCCGTTGATCGCGAGCAAGCGCTTGGTCATGTCGCGCACGCCCGCCGCGATCTTGCCGAACTCGGGGTGGTCGGGCTTGATCGCCCCGGCCTTCTGGCCGGCGAGATAGCCGCCGATCGTGTAGGGGATCACGAAGTAGCCGTCGGCGAGACCCTGCATCAGGGCTGAGGCACCGAGTCGGTTGGAACCGTGGTCGCTGAAGTTCGCTTCCCCCAGCACGAACAGGCCAGGCACGTTCGACTGCAGGTCGTAGTCCACCCACAGCCCTCCCATCGTGTAGTGCACGGCGGGGAAGATGCGCATCGGCTGCGCGTACGGATCCTCGGCCGTGATCTTGGCATACATGTGGAACAGGTTGCCGTACTTCGCGGCGATGGCCTGCTTGCCCACGCGCTGGATGCTGTCGCGGAAGTCGAGGAACACACCGAGGCCGGTGTCGCCGATGCCGCGCCCTTCCTCGCAGACCGTCATGGCCGCGCGCGACGCGATGTCGCGGGGCGCCAGGTTGCCATAGCTCGGGTACTTGCGCTCCAGATAATAGTCGCGCTCGGCGTCGGGAATGTCCGCGGGCTTGCGCTTGTCGCTCGGCTTCATCGGCACCCAGATGCGGCCGTCATTGCGCAGCGACTCCGACATCAGCGTCAACTTGCTCTGGTGGTCGCCGCTGACCGGAATGCAAGTCGGGTGGATCTGCGTGTAGCACGGGTTCGCGAAGCCAGCGCCGCGCTTGTGCGCGCGCCAGGTGGCGGTGACGTTGCAACCCTTGGCGTTGGTGCTCAGATAAAACACCGGGCCATAGCCGCCGGTCGCCAGCACCACCGCGTCGGCGGCATGCGAACGGATCTCGCCGGTCTCCAGATCGCGCACCACGATGCCCTTGGCGTGACCGTCGACGAGCACCAAGTCGAGCATCTCCGTGCGCGGGAACATCTTCACGGTCTTCAAGCCGATCTGCCGCGACAGCGCGGCATAGGCGCCGAGCAGCAACTGCTGGCCAGTCTGGCCACGCGCGTAAAACGTGCGCGACACTTGGGCACCGCCAAAGCTGCGGTTGTCGAGCAGGCCGCCGTACTCGCGCGCAAACGGCACGCCCGCGGCCACCGCCTGGTCGATGATGTTCACGCTCAGCTGCGCCAAGCGATAGACGTTGGCCTCGCGCGCGCGGAAGTCGCCGCCCTTGACGGTGTCGTAGAACAGGCGCTGGATCGAGTCGCCGTCGTTGCGGTAGTTCTTGGCCGCGTTGATGCCGCCTTGCGCCGCAATGCTGTGCGCGCGCCGCGGACTGTCTTGGAAGCAGAAGCACTCGACTTGGTAGCCAAGCTCCGCCATCGAGGCCGCCGCCGAGGCTCCAGCGAGACCGGAGCCAACGACCAGCACCTTGTACTTGCGCTTGTTGGCGGGGCTGACGAGCTTCTGTTCGAACTTGCGGTTCTCCCACTTCTGCTCGAGCGGTCCATCAGGAATGCGTGCGTCGAGATTCATGCGGCCCCCTTTACGAGTCCGAGCAACACCGACAGCGCCAGCAGCACGTTGCCACCCGCGATGGCGGCGGCAAGCAGGACCGACAGCTTCTTGATCATCGGGGTGTAGCGAGCGTGGTGCACGCCAAGCGTCTGCGCAAAGCTCTGTAGGCCGTGGAGCAGGTGCAAGAACAGCACCAATTGGAAAGCCGCGTAGGCGATCGCGATCACCGGCACCTGGAAGCTGGCGACGACCATCGCGTGCACGTCGTGGCCGTTCCACGCGGCCGTCGACGGTGCCGCCTTCTTGGCGAAGTGCTCGGCGTTGGTGACGCCAAACGTGAAGTGCAGCAGGTGGTAGACGACGAAGACGAGCAGACTCAGCCCGCTCCACAACATCGAGCGCGACGCCATGCTCGCCTGCATGGTCGCTTCCTTGGCGTAGGCCACTGGCCGCGCCACCTTGTTGGCGCGCGACAAGCGAATGGCCGTGACGATGTGCAACAGGAAGATCGCGATCAGGCCGATGCGCGCGACCCAGAGCAGCGGCCCTTTGTCGTGCAGCCACTTCGCGTAGGAATTGATCGCGTCGGGGCCAGCCAGCAGGAGCAGGTTGCCGAGCAGGTGGGCGACGACGAAGCCGAACAGCAGCACACCGGTGACCGCCATGGTCACCTTGCCGCCGATCGACGAGCGCCAGAAGTCAGTCAGCCAAGTCATGAGTGCGGCAAAGGATCGGCAGCAAGCAGCCCGAATGCAACAAGCAGCCAGCGCGGGTTCACGGCCGCAGCGACGTCTTGCCCATCGACACCAAAGCCCGCAGCGCATCGGCCGTGCGCACATCGAGTTTCTTCAACTGGCCGGGCTCGACCAGCAGCAGCTTGCCGTTGGTTGGGTTCGGTGAACTCGGCACGAACACCAGCGTGTGCGGGCTGCCATCCGGCCCCGGGCTCTGGCCGGTGATGAAGCCGATCTCGTAGCCCTCGTCGGCGCGCACCGCGACCACCCCCTCAAAAAACCGTCCGCGCGAACTGTCGTAGCCGAGCACTTCCTTCAGCGATTGGTAGAGCGTGCCCATCACCGGCAACTTCTCGAGCAAACGATCGACACTGCGCCACAGCCAGCGGCCAAGGAACGTGGTGACGAAGAAGCCGACCAGGTAGACCGCGAGCAGGGCGAGCAAGAGACCAAGGCCTGGGAAGTACCAGCTCTCCGCTTGCTGCCGCCACGAGCTGGTGATCGCGTTTTCGAGCCAGACGATCGTGAACACCGCCCCGCCCATCGGCAGCATGGCGACGATGCCGGCGACCAGGCAGCGCGTAAGGTGGCGAGTGGGAGCGTTCATGGTGCTGTAGGCAACTTGCGCCGCATAAACCAAAGACCGTCTTCGGCGTACTGTTGGTACTTCGGGTCGCGCAGCAACCGCGTATCGCGCCACACCATGCACGGCAGTGCCAACCGCCACAGGAACCGCAGCACCCGCGACTTCATGAACACGTAGAACGCGTTCGTGCCGTGGCTGCTGAAGTAGTGATAGAAGTGCCGCTCAATCACCTCGAAGTGGGTGCGGAAGAACAAGTCGAGGTCGAGGTGCTCACCGAAGAACTCTTTGCCCGCCGGACTCTCGTTGCGCACGTTCATCTCGTTCGCCGCCGCGTGCGCCGCCGGTGGCGGCACCTCCAGCGCTGGCTGGCCGGTGACCTCGAGGTAGAAGTCGAGATCGAAGTGCGGCTTCAGCCACTTGTTCTTCGCGCACTTCAGCAGGAACTGCGCCACCGCCGGCGCCATGCCTTCGTGGTTGGGCTCGACGAACAGCATGAAGCCATCGGGCTTCATGTGGTTTTGCACCATGTGGTCGAGCGCCACCGCGAACGCGGGGAAGTGGTGCAGGCTGCCGTGCGAGGTCAGCAGATCGACCTTCTCCTTGGGCCGCCATTGCATGACGTCGCCCGCGACAAATTCACACATGTGCTCGATGCCCTGTTCGCGCGCCATGCGTTTGGCGGTCGCGATCTTCTTTTCCGACAGATCGATGCCGATGCTGTAGATGCCGCGTTTGGCGGTCGCGTGGCAGAGCCAGCCATTGCCACAGCCAATGTCGACCAAGCTCTTGATGCGGTCCTTGTGCGTCTTGAGCAACCGCAGCAGCGTGTTCACCCGCGGGCGAATGATGATCTCAGCGAGCTTTGGGATGAACCGCCAGTCGTGCGGACGCGCATAGAGACTGTCGATCTTGTCCTCTTGCAGGTCCCAGAACTGGGCTTCCTTCTGCAAGAGTTCCTGCTGTTCGCGGTCTTGGTCAGTCACGGGCGGTGAGGCCGCACCGTGCGGCGGCGGCGAGCCTAGCCCTGCGGGCAGTGCAGTCAAGCCGAGCGACCGCGACGTTCGGCGCCAAGACGCGAAAGCCAGCCATGCACTTCCTCGATCGTGCGCGGCAACGTCGAGGTGCCGGCGGTGAGACCGACGGCCTGTGCATCGTCGAACCACTCGCGCTGCAGTTCGCGCACATGCTCGACGTGGAACGTGCGCACGCCGAAGTGCTCGCCGCGCAGCACCAGCTGTTTGCAGTTGTTGGACTCGTGGCCGCCGACCACCACCAGCCGATCGATGCTCGGCAGCAGCGCGAGCAACGCCTCGATGCGCGCCTTGGTTGGACTGCAGATGGTGTCGATGTGGCGCACGTCGGCGTGGCGGTTTTGGGCGACGATCGCCGCGATCAGACACTCAGCGACCTCCACCTGGGTGGTCGTCTGGCAGACGATGCCCAACTTGGCTTGCGGCCAGGTCGCCACATCGGCGAGCCCAGCTACCACCAGCGGGTCCGCCAAGTCCTCGACCAGGCCGCGCACTTCAACGTGGTTGGCGCGCCCGATGACGATGACCCGCCGCCCCTCCGCCGCCAGCTGCTGGGCCGCCTCGTGGGCCTTCCTCACCAGCGGACACGTGGTATCAACGACCTGTTTGCCCGCCGCCACCAAGCGCTGTCGTTCCTGGTCGCTGATGCCATGCGCGGTGACCAGCACGACCGGCGTCGTCGGCACCTCGCGCCCCGCTTCGGGCGACCGCGCAAAGCCGCGGCGGTCGAGCAGCGCCAACACTTCGCGGTTGTGCACCAGCTCCCCGTGGATCGTCACGGTCGCGGGCGTCGGCAAGCGATCGACCACCGCCAGGGCATCGCGAACGCCAAAACACATGCCCATCTCGAGGGCTCGCAGAATCTGCATGAAACGGCTCCTTTACTTGGCAGTGCAAAGTAGTTGGCCATTCAGCGGCGGTCAAGGGCCGGGACTGGGCGAGCCGCACCTTCATGGTTTGGCTGCCGAATCATCGCCCGGCGACGACGGCTTGATGGCACCGAGAAAGCGCTGGCAGGTCGTCACCAATCGATCGGCCCGCACCGGCTTCGTCTCATAGCCATCGCAGCCTTCGGCCAAGCAGCGCTCGCGGTCCCCATCCATCGCGTGCGCCGTCAGCGCAATGATCGGCACCGCATTGCCGAGGGCGCGCAGCCGCCGCGTCGCCGAGTAGCCGTCCATCACCGGCATCTGCATGTCCATCAACACGAGGTCGAAGGGCTGCTGCATAGCACCAGCCTGCTGCACCAATGCCACCGCTTCCTCACCATTGGCCGCCGTCACCACGTCCGCACCCGCGCGCCGCAGAATGGTGGTGAGCAAGCGCTGGTTGTCGACGCCGTCCTCGGCCAACAGGATGCGACCGCGCAGCCTTGGGCCCGCGTCGCTGCGCGTTGTTGCGACCACTGGCTCCCGCACCGCTTGAGCGAATGAACGCAGCCACGGCCCACGCGCCAGGTCACCGGCCGGCAACGACAACGTGAAGGCACTGCCGCGACCAGATTCACTGGTTACTGCGACGCTGCCCTTCAGCAAAGTCGCCAGACGCCGACAGATGGACAGTCCAAGCCCGGTGCCACCAAAGCGCCGCGAGGTCGAAGCGTCCGCTTGCACGAACGGCTCAAACAGCGCGCCCACACGATCGGCGGCGATGCCGATGCCACTGTCCTTGACCTCAAACTCCAGGCGCTGCCCATCCGCATGCTCCTTCACCCCGACGCCCACGCGCACCGTTCCATGGGCAGTGAACTTGATGGCGTTGCCGAGCAGATTGAACAGGATCTGCCGCACGCGCGTGCCATCGGTCACCAGCAACGTTGGGCACATCCCGTTCAAGTCGAGCCCCAACTGCAAGCCCTTCTCGATCGCCTTCGGCCGCATCATGGAGACGATCTCCGCCAACAACGCAGGCACGTCCGTGGGCACTGGCTCAAGCAGCAATTGCTTGGCCTCTAGCTTTGACAGATCCAGCACGTCGTTGACCAGCTGCAGCAAGTGGTTGCTGTTGCGATCGATGATGGCCAGGTGCTCGCTGCGTTCGACGTCGCCACAGGACGGTTGGCGCAGCATCTCGGCGAAGCCAAGAATCGCCGTCAAAGGCGTGCGGATCTCGTGGCTCATGTTCGCTAAGAACTGCAACCGCGAACTCGCCGCTGCTTCCGCCAATCGCAGGGCCTTCGCCAACTCTTGCGTGCGCGCGGCGACGTGCTGTTCCAACTGCCGTTCGCGCGAACACGAAGCTCGCAGCAATTGGCGCTTCTTGCAGAGAGCCACGGCCATCTGGCGCACTTCCACCGCGTCGAAGGGCTTCTTCAAGAACAGCAGCCGATCGGTCGAACCAAACCGCGTCGCGATCTCCAGCCACGGCACATCGGTGTAGGCGCTGGCAATGACCACTTGCAGGTCGGTGTCGAGCGTCCACAAGTGTTCGACCGTCTGGATGCCGTCGATGCCCGGCGGCATGCGCATGTCGACGAAGGCCATCGCGAAACCCCCAGAGGCCGTAGCGCCAGCCACCGCGTCGATCGCCGCTTGGCCGTGATCGACCAGCATCAACTCGGGCACGAACGTGGCGGTGGTCGGCTCGTCACCAAACAACGCTGCCCGCGCCGCCACCAAGTCCGCATCCACGGACAGTGGTAGCAACATGCTCCGGTACGCCGCGAGCACGGCCGGATCGTCGTCGACGACGAGGATGCGCGGCGGCCTCTGGCTCATGTCGACGTCCCCGCTGCCACCGCGGCCGCCATCGGCAGCTCGACGCAGAACGTGGCCCCGCGTCCAACTCCCGCACTCGCCGCGAACAAGCGTCCGCCCATCTCGGCCAAGCTATTGGCGCAACCGTGCAGGCCAAGGCCTTGGCCGCCGCTCTTGGTCGAGGCCCCGGCCTTGAAGATGCTCTGCAGACGTTCGGCCGCGATGCCTACCCCCTCGTCGATGACGGCGATTCGCAGCCGCCCAGCGACGGGCTTTTCGACCGCCACGCGCACCGTGCGCCGCTCGATCGGCAGCGACGCCACTGCCTGGCGCGCGTTGCGCACCAAGTTGATCAACACGGCGAGCAACCTGTGCTTCTCGACGGCAAGTGGCTCGGCACACAAAGACGTCGTGACGACTTGGACGCCATCGTCGACGGCGCCGACACTCATGCGCACCGCCTCGGCCAGCACGTCCTCGGCGCGCACGAATTCGATCGCGCCACGCGCGTCGGCGTGCTGATTCTGACGGCCAACCAGGTGCTGAATGTGTTCGAGCCCTTGGCCAAGGTGCGACAACTCGCGCTGCATCGAGGCGTGTTCACTCTGCAAGCTGCCAGCCAGCGCTTGCAAGAAGCCAGGCACGTGTTTGCCCTTTGGTCATTGCCCAACCACGTTGCCAAGTCGTTCGTATGCGCCAACAACATCGAACTGACGCGCTGCAGGTCGTCGAGGTTGCGGTTCTCCAGGTGACGACGCAGCTGGCCGAGGTTGCCGTGCACTGGCTGCAAGGCGTTCCCGACATCGTGCAGGACGGTGCGCGCGATCTCGGCCATGCCACCCACTCGAGCTTGTTGCACTTGCCGCGATTGCAGTTCGGCGAGACGCGCCACCATGCTGTCGAATTCGCGCGCCAAGGTGCCGATCTCGTCCGCGCGCACGATGCCGCTGTGGCCAGACATGTCGCCGCTCGACCGGATCGTCAGGGCGTGGCTCGTCAACCGCTGCAGCGGCCCGATGACGATGCGCTGCAACACCAACGTCAACACGGCGAACAGCAGCAGCACGGCGATCGTCGTCAAGGTGAGCGCGAAACTCATCGCGCGCTGGCCTTGGGCCAGGATCGATCGCGGTGTGGTCACTTCGACCAAGACCGCATCCGCGTCCCCGCGCAGCCCCTTCACCACGCTGCGGACGAACAACTGGTCGGGCGCGGCGACGATCTCGTGTTCGATCTGACCGAGCCGTTCGGCAGCCAGCCGACGAGGCCCGTCGCAGCTCGCCACCGGCACGATCGCAAGGTCGACGCGGGTCTGCTGCCGCAACGTGCGGAGGCGTGCCGCCGACAAGAAGCGGCCCATGACAATCCAACCGCGCAGCGGCGCCTGACGGCTTGAATCAGTGATTGGCCGCGACGCGATCATCAAGGGCCCATGCGTCGTGACGACGATGCCCTTCGCCACGTCTTCGAGATCGCGAGGCTTCAGCAGATCATGCGTGAGCGGCCACTGGCCAGTAGGCAGATCGGTGAGCTCAATAGCCTCCCCACCGAGCATCGCCCCGCGCCAGACCTCCGTCCCGTCCAAGCGAACGAACGACAGGAAGTCGAAGCTGGTCTCACGGAACACGTCGCTCTCCAGGTTGGAGGCAATGAACTCCGGGTTGCGGTCCTCGACAAACTTGTAGGTGTCATCCCAGCCGGACCAGTCGCTGGCGAAGTCGCCGACAAACACGATCTCATTGCGCAGCGCTTCACAGCCGCGCTGCAAGTCATCCAGAGCGTGCTGGCGTTCGAGCTCTTTGAAGCTCGGCAGCAGGTGGCGATCTTGAATCCACCAAGCCGCTAGCAAGAACGCCACCGCCACGGCGGACAACAACAGCAGAATGCGTGTGCGGAGATGGGACATGGCAGGAGAGCAAACCGACAGTGGGCTATTGCGCCTCGCTCATCGAGCCGATGCCACTTTGGACGTGAGCGGACTAGTCCCCGGACTCGCACACTGCTCCGTGATGCCGGTGGGACCGACGCCACCGGCTCCGCCTCCCGCCCGAACGCGATTTACTTCACCGTCGGCACGGCCAGACGCTGCGTGCTGACGAGTGCGAATTTCGCGCTGCCATCGGTGTGGAAATCCTGGAAGTAGTAGGTGTCGCTGGTCAGGAACTCGGGCAGCGACAGGTTCCACACCGGGATGTGGCCATAGCCGACGCCGACGATCCCGACGAAGTCCGGACCGACGTTCGGGATCAAGAGCCAGCAGCCATTGACGAACGGCGGGACGCCGAACAACAGGGCCGAGGCCGGCGCCATCGCCATCGCCAAGACGTGGACCGAACTCGGCGTCGCTGCCGCCGTTGAAGCTGACGCCGCCGCGCACCGAGACGTCGCTACCGGCCGGATTGAGCACCGTCTCGGCCCACAGTTCATGAGGTGTGCTGGGCGGGAGACGGTAGGTCCGCAGGGGCACGGCAGCCGAGCGATCCCTGACCGCACGCTCCATCACCATCACGCGCCCGCCGTGACGAGGATTTCTTCGCGGACAAAGGTCAGGTCTCGAGCAGCCAACGCCACGCCGGCACCACCCTCACCGTGCGGCCGCCCACCTGTTCGACGCCGTCGGTGGCCATGGTGACGAGAACCGCGCGCTCCACGTTCGTCTCGTCCATCGCTTCGGCGAGTGCCCGCAGTTCGCGTTCGCGAGTCTCCGCGACATCCAGTGTTGCGCAGACCTGCACGAAGGAGCGTTCGCCGGCGAGATCCGACACCACGAAGTCCACTTCGTAGCCTGTCGGAGTCACGTGGTAACCGTGCACCTCACCGCGCCGCCGCAGTTCGAGGTAGACGATGTTCTCCAGCACATGCCCCAGATCTTCGCCAGGACCAGGCACGGCGGCGCGCGCGAGCGCGTGGTCGACGACGTAGACCTTGCGCGCATGCACCTGGCGGCGGCGCTCCGAACGTGCATCAACCGGCAGCAGACAGACGAGGAAGGCATCCTCGACGTGAGCGAGCAGCTCGTAGAGCAGGTCCTTGCCGAAGGCGAAGCCCTGCGACTTGAGATCCTTCGTCAGCGCATTCACGCTGGCGAGGCAACCGACGCTGAGAACGAGCCGCCGCACCAGCCCGCGCAGCAAGGGCGCATTGCGCACGCTGTGCCGCTCAACGACATCGCGCAGGATCGCGACGTCGGTGTAGTTCTGCAGAATCGAGCGACGCAGGTCAGCGGGTGCGTCGAGCACTTCCGGAAACCCGCCGGTCTCCAGGTAGCGATCGAACTCGTGGCGCAGCCGCGCGCCGACAGCTGCGCTCACCGGCCAGGTCGACGGCACCTCGATGGTGCGATGCCGCAACACTTCGCGGAACGAGAACGGCCAGAGCTGGGTCGTCAACGAGCGCCCGCGCATCGCCGTCGCAATCTCCGTGCTCAGCAGTTTCGCCGACGAACCGGTGATCGCGATGTGGCGCCCGGGTTCGGCGAGCAGCCGACGCACGTACTTCTCCCAGCCGGGCACGTTCTGGATCTCGTCGAAGTAGTACCAGCATTCGGCGCCGTGGCTATCGGGGTGGCGTTGGAAGAACGCTTCCTCGATCAGTTGCAGATGCTCGACCCGCATGCCGGCGAGCCGCTCGTCCTCGAAGTCGACGTGCAAGATGCGGGACCTCGGCACCCCGGCATCAAGCAGTTCGCGCAGGTGCGACAGCAAGAGCCACGACTTGCCGACGCGGCGCATGCCGATCACGGCGTCGACCTTGCCCGACAGGGCGCGCAGCCGCTCATCGCGCGGCGTCGGCAGCGGCACAGGACGCGCCTCGGTGGTCGCCAGCCAATCAGCCAGAGCCTTTCGATATTTGTCCTCCATCGGGGGACATCATCGCCAGGAATTGTCCTTGTTCCAAGGACATAGTTGTAACTCACTCTCAGACAAGGCAATGAAGGCGTTCGTGCACGGGATTCGCAAAACTCGCCGCGCCGTGTAGCACGGACGCACCTTCGCCGGAAGTCACGACGCCGATGCCGTTCCCGTTCGCCAGCCCCGATCGCCTGCTCGCCCGCTTCCAGCGCACCGGCGATGCGAGCGCCCTCGGCAAGCTGTTCGACCACACCGCCCCCGAACTGCTGCGCATCGCCGCGTGGTTGTGCGGCAACCGCACCGACGCCGAGGACCTGCTGCAGCGCACGTTCCTCACCGTGCTGACGAAGCAAGGCAGTTTCGACCCGACGCGGCGAGCGATGCCGTGGCTGTGTGGCATCCTCGGCAACCACTGCAAGAAGCTGCACGAGCAGCGACGGGTGCGGGCGGCGGCGGCGCTCGCGCCAATGTCGGCGGCACCGGCGAACGTGGATCCGCTGCGCGATGCCGCCGATGCCGAGTTCGCGGCGGCCGTCGCGCGTGTGCGCAGAGAACTCGGTTCGCCCTACGCGGAGGTGCTCGACCTCCATCTAGCCGAAGGCCTCGATGCAAAGCGAATCGCCGAACGACTCGGGCGACCGGCGGGAACCGTGCGAACGCAGATCGTGCGCGGGCTCGAATTGCTGCGCCGGCATCTGCCGCGCGGGTTCGTCGCTGGGCTGGTGCTGAGTGCGAGTGTGCAGGCCGCGAGCCTCGCGTCGGTGCGGGCCGCGGTGATGGCGCAGGTGGCGACGACGACGGTGGCAGTCACTGCGGCGATGACCTTCGGAGGAATGGTGATGACGAAGAAACTCGTGTGGCTCGTGCCGACCCTGCTGCTGATGCTCGGCGGAGGTGCCTTCTGGTGGCAGCAAGGGAACGCGACGGCCCTGCCAGCGCTGCCCGAACCGATCGCCGCCGCCTTGCCGAATGCAGCGCACCAGAACGGGCCGGTCGCGGAGTTGGCTCTGACTGCGCCTTCGCGACGAGCAGCCGCGACCCCACTCGACGCGATCGCGCCCGAACCCAGCTTCGCGACCCTCGTCGTGCGCATCACTTGGGCCGAGAATCGCACGCCCGCCGCGCGCGTCGGCGTCCGAGTGCTGCCGCAACCAAGCAGCACGACCAGCGAACGCGAAGGCGTCAGCGACGCCACGGGTAGCGCCGTCGTCCACCGCATCCGCCCAGGACCGTGTTGGCTGGTGACGACGTTCACGGAGCTCCATCGACTCGATCTCGCCGCCAACACGGTCACCACCGTCGATCTCAAAGCACGCCACGATGGCTTCGTCGAGGGCCGCGTCGTCGACGCGGCGGGCCGCGCAATCGCTGACGCACGGCTGTGGCTGTCGGACGGCGGCAACCCGTTCCTCGGTTTCGAAGTCGCACACAGCGACCCCGCCGGCACCTTCCGCGTGCCGTTCCACGTCGGCTGTCATCTCGGCGCGCGCAAGAGCGGCTACGCACCGTCGCGCCTGCGCATGCTGAACGCTCGCAACGCACCGATCGAGCTGGTGCTGCCGCGCGACGGCGGGTCCGTGCGCGGGCGTGTGGTCGACCCGAACGGCCACCCGATCGCGGACGCGCAGCTGCGGATCGGTTGGCCCGGCGGCTGGGTTGTGCCCGGCACCACCATCGAGGAGCCCGCCGTCACACCGACGCCGGCGAGCCTCGCGACCGATGCCTCGGGTGCGTTCCTGTGCGAAGGCATCGAGCCGGGCAGCGTGCGCGTGTTCGCGTGGGCAGCCGGGCGCGCGCCAGTGCTCGAACGGGTACTCGTCGAGCCCGGTCGCACGAGCGAGGTCACCTTCACGCTGCCAGCGGGTGCTGTCGTCACCGGCGTCGTGCGTGATTCTGGCGGCAAGCCGGTGGCGAACGCATCGATTCATCAAGTCGCCGGCAACGACGCCATGGCCGTCGGCTTTCACGAGTTCGGCCGTTCACGGACGCAGAGTGACGGCGAAGGTCGCTACCGCCTCGAGGATCTGCCCGGCGGCACGGTTGTGCTGACCGCCAGCCGTGACGACGCGAACGTCACCGCGACCATCGACCTGCGACCCGATGCCGTCTCGACGTGGGATCCGACGCTGCGGGTCGTTCCGCAACTGGCCGGGCGCATCACAGGCCCCAACAACGAGCCGCTCGCCGGGCTGCGCATCGGCGCCGTCAAAAGTGGAGTGCCGATGGCGAGCCGCGTCGAGGTCACCGACGCCGAAGGGCGTTTCACGCTGCGCGGGTTCGAGACGAGGCGCAACGACCTGTTGATCGCGAACGACGTCATGACGCTCGCGCGGCGCAACGGCGTCGTGGTCGGCAACGAGCCCCTGCTCGTGCGACTGACGGCCGACGAACTGCCGACCGCTTCGGTTCGCGTGCGCATCCTCGATGGCGACCGGAAACCACTGGACGCGTCCGTCCTGTTCATGAGCATCGCCCACGGCACAGGCTTTCAGTGCAAGCTCAGTGACGACGGCGTGACGCGCAGCGGTTTTGTGGCGGCGGGCGCGTACACCATCAAAGTGTCGGCGCCGGGCTACGGCAGCGTGCCGCTGGCGCCCGTGCAGCTGCGTGCGGGAGAAGAGTGTGCGCTGGCTGACGTCGTGCTCGAACCGGCGGGCCAGGTCGAGATCCGCCTCGCCGGCGAGACTCCGCGCGTCGCGCAGCTGCGCCTCCTGCGCGACGACGGCGAGACGGCGGCGTGGTTGTCCTTCGACGGCGATGTCGCGAAACGCGAGGTGCCTCCCGGCTCGTACCGCGCTCTCGCGCAGATCGGCAACGGATGCGCGTCGATGCCGATCCTTGTGCGCAGCAAGCAGACGACGACGGCAACGCTGACGATCACGCCGGCCGCGCTGGTCCGCTTCGAATGCCGGTTCGCCGGCTCGCGCCCCGACGGCCGCGTGCTCGTTCGCGTGTACGACGAGGGCAACACGCTGGTCGACACCTACGAACTGCACATGCACATGCTTGGCAGCGAGGGGCCGTCGCGCTGGGAGAATCGGCTGCCGCCGGGCACCTATCGCCTCGAGGCTCGCGCACAGAACGACCGCACCGCGACGCAGTCGCTGACGATCAAGTCGGCATCCGAGACCGCGGACGTCGTGCTCGAACTGTCGGCGCACTGACGCGCGGCGCTCACCCGCTCGCCAGCGCGCGACGAACCATGCGCATGACCTCGGCATTGCCGTTCACGGCCTCGACCAAGGTGTCGCGGTGATGCAGAGGAAACACGCGGAACACTTCGTCGGCGAACGCCTGCCCGACACTCTCGACGCCGGTGAAGTCGAGCAGCACGTGCTCGAACCGCTCCGCTCGCGCCAACAGCCGCTTGGCTTGGGAGCGTGAGACCAAAGCATCCTTGCCGATCTGCAGCAACCGCACCGGGATGCTCGTCGTCGTGAAGGCATAGTCGTCCCCGGTCGAGAAGCGATCGAAGACAACCTTGGTCGTGCGCTTGCTGTCGTTGGCGAGCACCAGAGTCACGCACGTCCCCACCGCGTTGCCTTCTTCGCGCACCAGCCATTGCTCGGGCGTCGCGTGTCGGCGAAAGAACTCCACCTTGCCAGCCACCATGCGAAACTCGTCGAACATGCGCGCCGAGAAGAAGATGCCCTGGCCGCTATGGCGGCTCGGGTCCGTGGTGAACTTGCCCTTGGCGAGTTCGAGTGCAGCCAGGCGCTCGTCAGGCAGGCGCAGAGCCTGTTGGATCTTTTTGAAGATGCCGATGCCGTTGTCGTGCAGCGTCATCTCGGTGGTGGCGCCCGTGCGACGGATCGCCACCTGGATGCTGGTGCCCTGCGAGTGATCGATCGCGTTGTTGAACAGTTCGCTGAACCCGTACAGCCAAATGCCGCGCACGTTGTCGGCGAGGTCGTGCAAGCGAGGCCCTACCGCCTGGTGCCATGCCTCATCCTCCGAGAGCCTCTTAGTCAGGCGCCACTTCTGGCGCCACTCGGCGAGCACCGCCAGTGTGTAGATGCGACTCCTGGTGCTGCCGGTCGCAGTGAGCACGCCCTCGGCGATCAGCTTCTGCACGTGCTTGTGCATGGCTTGCCGGGAACAGGCGAACTTGGTGGCGGCGAAGCGAACCAGATCCTCTGCATGGCATGCCGCATTGCCGAGAAGGAAGGCGCGGATGCTCTCGGTGCGTGACGTCTTGGTGGCCATCTCGATTGACAATCGCTCCGAGATGTATTGTCAACTCCATCCGGCGCATTGTCAACCGTGGCGGGAACGCGCGCAAACCTGTCCGGCCTTCGTCGGCGACCGCCTCGCCATCGTCGCCTACTTCGCGGCCTTCTTCTGCTCGAGGCCGAGCAACACCTTCGCCACATCCGTCGACAGGCCCGTGAGCCGCATGCCACCATCGTTCGTCGTACCCGCGGTCAGCGAACTCGGCGCGCCTGCCCCCATCGCGGCGCGGACCACGCCGAGCATCTCTGGCTGGCTCAGCGAACCGGGCGCGGGCGTCGAAGTCACCCAGGCGACCAGCGCGGGTCGGGCCATCAGTTCCGCGGCGCTCAGTTCTTGGGCGCGCGACGACGTTGGCCAGGAGCGGGGCTCAGCTCGCACGGCTTGGTACAGGCCATGTGGGCCCGACACCTGCAGTACGAGCACGTGCGCGGTCCACAACAGCGACGTCAGCTGGTCTTCGAAGCTGTCGTCATTGCCTTCAATCGCCTCGGCCACCGCGATCGGCGTGGCAGCGGTGGCGATGGCTGGGGCGACGACGATGTTGCGGCGCAGGGCCTTGGCCAACCGATCGACGATCTGCACGGTCGTATGGTCGCCGGGCTCGAGCCGGTGCACAGTCGTCGAGGCAACACGAGGCCAAGGCGGAGTGGCTCGGGCTGGCAAGGCGCTCGCGACGTCCGGGGCGACGCTCGCGATCGTGGCTGTGGCGAAGCGAACGGTATCGGCTAGTCCGACGAGCTGCAGGCCGCCGTCGACGGCGACCAACGAGAACGCCTCTTTGGAGAGGGCGAAATACGGCCGCAGCATGTTCGTCATCAGATTCGAGGAAGTCGTGCTGACGACCACGAGCCGCACCGGACCTGCATAGGCCGGGCGTTCGAACAGCTGCTGCAGCGACATCGGCAGCGCCCGTTCCTGGACCCAGTCGGTCGGGCCGTTCGGCACCGCCAGCACTTCGTGGCCCTTGCTCTCGGCATCGCGAACGAGCACAAGGTCGCGCGTCGCCAGCAAGGCGCCGAGCACGTCCTCCCACGCCTGCTCGGGCAGCGCGAGGTCGCACTGCAGCCGGATCGGCGCGGCCGTGGTGAGGTCCCCCGCGTCCTTGCTGCGGATCGGGGCGCGCACAGCCAGCTCGGCCTGCTGCAGCAACTGCAAGACCGGGTACTCGCCGGCGGGCAGATGGAACGTTGGAACCTTTGGCGTCGGGGTCTGGGCGACGAGAGACGACAGCAGCAACAGCGGGGCGAAGTGACGCATAGGGGACCAAGGACGGTTCGCGGCCGAACGCACGCGAATGTGCTGACGGGAGTCTAGCTGGGTCGCCGCGCGCGGCCATCGTGCTCGCGGCGTCAAGGCGCGAGCGGTGCCCCGACCAGGTGGCCGTTCAGCGCACGCCGAGCGTCGCGGTGATCGCGTTGCTGTTGGTCAGGCCGAGCGGATTGGCGGCGACGTCGAACACGAACGCCTGCTGGCGGAACACCGCACCGGCGAACGTCGGCACGTTCGGAATCACGACCGACCATTCGGCGCTGCCCGCGACCGCGAGCCGCAACTCGGCGACGTCGATCGGCACCAGCAGATCGCAGCCCGGCATGCCGACCGGACCGAGCGACACCGGTGCCCCACCGGATCGAATGCCATCCTCGCCGCGTGGCGCCCCAACGGCCCAGGCGCCACTGCGGACAACTGCCAGTTCGTACCGTCCCACTCCCAAGTGTCGTCGAGGTAGGGATGGGGAGAGCCCACGCCGAAGCCGCCGAACAGCACCAGTTCGCCGCGCGCGTCGTCGAACGCAACCGCGGCCTCGACGCCCCACGGCGGCTGCGGCCCGGGGACCGACGACCACGAGTTGCCCTGGAGCTGCCAGGCGTCCGCTCGCTGCCCGCCGACTCACTCAGAGTGCCGCCGCCGCGCCTTCGCCTCGCGCAGCAGTTCCTGCGCCTGGTCGTAGTAGAGATCGCGCGGATCGACCCCCATCGCCACCAGCTGCTTCGCCTGCTTTGGCGTGCACAGCCCCACCGCCTTGCGTTCGAGCAACTGCTCGCGCAGCGCCTCCGCCTGCCGCAGCGACAGCTTGGCCACGTCGTCGATCGGCAGGCCAAGACGGCGGAAGAACTCGAGCTGTTCGGCATTGGCGCGTTCGCCGTCCTCGTGCCGCCGCCGGTGCTTGCCGAGGTCGATGCCGACCACGGCGAACGGATCGCGCTGCCGCAGTTGGTAGACAACGTCGGTCTGCTGCGCTTCCCGTTCTTGTTGCGCCAGCTCCATCGCTAGTTCGAGCGCGATTGCCTCGCCCGCGGCGCTGGCCGCCGCGGTGATGCGCCGCGCCATCGCCAGCAGCTCGTCGTCGCCGCCGGCAAAGATGTCGACGGCCTGCGCCAGCGAATGACGGCAGTTGCTGGGCACGAAGTCGAGCACCAGCAGGTCGTGCTTGCCTTTGGCCGGGCGCGTGCCGCGGCCGACCATCTGCGCGTAGAACGAACGCGACAACACCGGCCGCGCAATCGCGACCAGTGCGATGCCTGGCACGTCGAAGCCTTCGGTGAACAGCGAGCAGTTGACCAGCACCGAGATCTCACGGCTCCGGAACTGCTGCAGCACCGGCGCGCGCTGTTCGAAGGCGGTAGTGCCATCGAGAGCCGCGGCGAACGTCGGCGAGCCGGCCTGCTCGTTCAGCACCCGCGTCAGCGCGTGCGCGTGCGCGACCGACGCCGCAAAGACGATGGTCTGGCGGTCGCCGCGTTCGCGCCGGATCGGCGTCGCCATCTCCGCGAGGTGCAGATCCTGGTTGAGAATCGCTTCGACGTCGCGCGTCGCCAGCTCGCCGGCGACCTTGCGCACGTTCGAGAAGTCGGCCTTGGTCTGCACCAAGAACGAACGGATCGGGCACAGCCAGCCATCGCGGATCGCGGCGCGCATGTCGTACTCGAACGCCACCACCGAGAAGATCTCGCCGAGCGGCACGCGGTCGCTGCGATCAGGCGTCGCGGTGACGCCGAGCAGCCAGGCCGAGAAGTGGCTCAGCACCGCGCGGTACGAGTCGGCGGTGGCGTGGTGCGCTTCGTCGACGATGACGATCTTGAAGGCGTCCTTCGGCACGTCCTGCAGCCGCGCCCGCAAAGTCTGGATGCTGGCGACGGTGATCTTCGGCCGCGAACCGTCGGGCCGCGTGAAGTCGCGGCGATGCGCCATCTCGACGGCGACCACGTCGTTGCACCACGCGGCGATCTTCTCACGCGCCTGCTCGACCAGTTCCTGGCGGTGGGCCAGCACCAGCACCGGCCCCTTGGCGAGCCGCGCGATCTCGGCGAACAGCACCGTCTTGCCGGTGCCGGTCGGCATCACCACCAACACCGCGCGATGCCCCTTCTGGTAGGCCTCGCGCACATTGGTGATCGCGGTCTGTTGGTACGGACGGAGCTGCATCGGGCGAGCAGTGTGCCGACGGCGGGCGCAGACGCCACAGTCGGTGTTGGGCCGCCAAGCCTTCGTCGCGGACGAACCCCGAAACCGCTAGCGTGCCGTCACTGCTCGCCCTCGCCGCTGCACGTCAATGCATCGGCACCCGTCAAAGCCCCGAACTGAGGACCCCATGACTGAACGCTTCGAACGCCATCGCCAACCATGGACCCCCAACGAGATTGCCAAGCTGCACCAGTTGGCGGCGAAGGGCATGAGCATGCAGGCCATCAGCAAAGCTCTGACGCGCAGCGAGGAGTCGATCAAGACGAGGGCCAAACTGGACAAGCTGCTGATCGCGAAGAAGCGTTAGTCCAAGTCCCGCACTTCAAGCCGATCCTGGCGGGCCAACTGCGGCCTTGGCGGCCTTGGCGGCGCCTCGCCCAAAGAGCCACTCGACGAGTCGTGCAAGGCGGCAATGCCGTTCTTGGCGACGCGGTCGTGGACTACCCAGCGGACACAGTGCTGTGGCTCGCCGTGCCGCGGCTGACGACGGCAAGACAACACGATCCGGGTCGGCTGGTGACGGCGGCGGCGACGCGCCGAGCAGCAGGCGCTCGCGAAGCACGGCTTGAACTTCGTCATCGACGAGTATCTGCCGACGAAGCTGAAGGACGCGCACAAGTTCTTGCCGTGACCATGGCGCCTACTCGTTTGCCGGCAGGACTCCGTAGAACGTCAGTGCGTTGAGCAACTCGCCCTGCACTACTCGTGCGGGAACTCGCCTTGCCGGCCACTCTGGCTCGATCGCGAGAAACTCTCCTTCTGTCGCGTGAGCGGAGCCCTCCAAGTGCCACGACCAGTTGGTGACGACGACGAGTGAAACTGCCATCGGGCTTTCTGGCGTGTTCTCCGGTTTGCGTCGGAGCCTCGAGCGGAACATCGCGCCAATGTCCTTGTGCCATTGCTTCTGACCAACCTGCATAGCTCCAGGTTCGTGAGGACGATTCACGTCGAGGAACACCACGAGCGGGTGGCCGTCCGGATCCTTGCGCTGCGCCTTCCGATACAGGTTGTCCACGTCGGCACTCCAATCGGCGGGAGCCGCGCCGCGTTGGTGCAACACCCCCTCCCGGTGTCGGCTCTTCGCTTCCACAGCGACGACCTCGCCACTATCGAACTTGGCTGTGAACTCACACGTGAGGTGATTGGCTGCCGTAGTCCAGTTCACGCTGCAACCGGCGCGCACGAAGACAGCCGCCACCGCGACCTCGTACCTGGCACCTTGGTACTTGCCCGCGTCTCGCAATCGCACAACCAGGTCCGGCGGTAACGCATCAGCAAGGTGCAACCGGTATAGGTCGTCAGCAAGGACGAGGAGCGCGAGCACTTCGCCGGTGGGCACTGCCGCACGGACTTCGCCGGCACGGTGATCGAGAGGGAGAGTGCGGAGTGCGAGTTCGTGCCACGCGAGAATCCACCGCATCACAACGTGGCGATCCGCCGGCTGCGCCAAGCGGTGCTTTCGGTGCCACGAGTCGCCGAACGTGCACTTGAGCCAGAAGACCAAGAACTCGTGGAATGACTCAGCGGCCGGTCTCGCGAAGATGCGATTCCGCACTACTCGAAAGCGATGCTCGCCAGCGAGCATCTCCTTTCCTCGTGGCCCGGGAATCTGTTGGTCTCGCATCGCGAATCGAATCCGCGTGCGTGCGTCCAACGGGTCTCGGTCTCGCTCGAATCCTTGACCGCGCGCCGGCGCGGAAGCGGGCTCAGAAGCTGGTTTGGACGGCGGCAGCGAATCAGACCCCATCTGGCACTTGCTCCTTTGCCTCCGACGGTTGTGCGAAGCATGAATGCACCAGCGAGGAGAACAGACGATCGGCTTCAGCGCCCGCTGCTTGCTGTTCGGCCTCGCTGGCGCGGATCGAAGCCACCACTGCGGCGAACTTGGCTTGATGCTGGATCGACGGCAGCAGAATCGGCGCTCCACGAAGTTGGGTCATGTTGATGGAAGCGATCCCCGTCGTCTGCTTCGCGGATCGGAGGAAGTAGCGTTTGCCCAATTCGCTGCCGAGGATGGCGCTGGCAAAGTCAGGCAGCAGCCGGTCAATCCTGCACCGAACTCGGAAGATGTGGTTCTGGTGGATGCACGGGTCGATCTGACCACCCCATACGGCCCCGCGGCCCAACTTGTCAGGATCGCCGCCCTCGGTGAGAAGCACGTCGCCCGCTCGCAATCGACATGCCTCGACATCCGTCGGAAGAACTTCGATCTCCTTCACCTCGTCGAGTCGGAGGTAGCCATCCTGAACGTTGGCCACCCGCATGTAGGGCACAGTCACTGTTTGTTGGCCGGCAAACTTGCGGCCCTTCGTGACCCCACTGGCGATGTCCGCAACCTCGTCCAGCCGAACGGTCGGCCAACCCTTCGGGTTCGTGATCGGGTCGCCGAAGAGGTCGTGGAACGTCGCGCGGAGCAGGTCGTCGAGCAGCTTGCGTGACTCGCGGCGATTGCGGCGCAGAGCGTCGGCTTCGTCGAGGAGGGCCGCGATGCGGCGCTGCACGCTCATTGCGGGTAGTGGGAAAGGCGCGATCTCTAGCTTCTCCTTCGTCAGGTGCGCGATGCTTGTAGATGTGGTGAGTCTGGCGAAGACGCCACGCGAAGCCGCCCATTGCATATAGCGAAGGCCGAACTCAGGCACCACCTGCCCCAATCGAGCTCGCAGGCGATGAACGGCCTTCTGGAAGTAACAGTCGCTGCGTTCACCTCTCCAAATCGCAGTCCGGCCAACTTCGCCGCCCTCGCACACAAGCAGGTCGCCAGGTCGAAGCGCAAATCGCTCGCGATCCTCCAGTGTGAACAACATGGTTGGGAGGTCCGTGATGTCGCAGGTGCCCCACTGCACATTGCGATTGGCGAGGTACGGGAATCGATCGCCCGCCGTCGACTTGCCATCCAACATCTTGCCTAGCTGAATCTCGAAAACGCTGCCCAGAGGGACCAACTGCAAGCCACTCATCACAGCATCCCCTCCAAGCGACCCAACCCCACCGCGATCTCCTTCTCGATCGCCCGCAACTTCGCCAGGATCACCTTCGGCGCCTCGTACTCCACCGCCTCGTACTTCACCTGCTTGTAGCGATTGACCGACAGGTCACAGCCCTGCGCCCGGATCTCCGCCACCGGCACGCAGAACGCCTTCGCCGTGCGATCCAGATCCTTCTTCGGATCCCGTGCCCGCCACTTCGCGATCACGTCGGGGATGTCGTTCTCCCCCTCCCCCAGCTTCTCTCGCTTGTCGTCGAGCGAGAAGCCGTCCTGCTCCATGTCATAGAACCAAACGTGCTCCGTCACGCCGCCCTTGACGAACACAATCACCGCCGTGCTCACCCCCGCATAGGGCCGAAACACGCCACCCGGCATCGACACCACCGCTTGCAGTTCCGCTTCCGCCAGCAACTTCTCGCGCAGCGCCTTGTGCGCCTTCGACGAACCGAACAGCACCCCGTCCGGCACGATCACCCCCGCGCGCCCACCGATGCGCAGCAGATCGAGGATGCGCTCGACGAACAGCAGCTCCGTCTTCGTCGTCGCCAGGTGCAGCCGCTCGCTGATGTCGCCCTTGTCGATGCTGCCCTTGAACGGCGGATTGGCGAGCACCACGTCGTAGCGATCCTGTTCCTCGAAGCGCTTGCTGAGCGTGTCGCCATAGGCCAGCTTGGGCTGGTCCATGCCGTGCAGCATCAGGTTCATCAGACCGACGCGCACCATCGTCGTGTCGAAGTCGAACCCATAGCACGTGCGATTGCGCAAGGTGTCCCACTGCCGCTTGTCCTTCAGCTTGTCGCCGATCCCGCGCTCGAACCCGACCTCGTCGCGCCAGCGTTGGGCCGGGCTCGTGTGCGCGGCGAGGATGTGCTGGTAGGCGCCGAGCAGGAAGCCGCCGGTGCCGCAGGCCGGATCGCAGACCATCTCGCCGAGCTTCGGATCGACGATCTCGACGATCATCTGGATCAGGTGGCGCGGCGTACGGAACTGACCGTTCTTGCCAGCGGTCGCGATCTCGGCCAGCAGATGCTCGTAAAGGTCGCCCTGCGTGTCGTGGAACGTCTGCCCCTGCTGCCGCTCGCGCTCGATCTCGCCGTAGAGGTCGTCGATGAGGCCTTGCGCCTCAACCAGCAGGGACGCCTTCGGAATCAAGAACACCGCATCCTTCATCGCCGCCGCGAACGGCAGGTCTTCGCCACCGAGCGCGCGCAGGAACGGGAAGACCTTGTCGCGAACGAGCGAGAGCATGTCTTCGCCGCGCAGGTTGCGGAAGCTCGACCAACGCAGCGTCTGCTTGTCGACCTTCTGCTTCGGCGCCCATTCGAAACTGCCCGCGAACAGGGACTCGTATCGCTGCTTCGTGAACTTCGCGTTCTCCTCGCGCCGCCGGTCCTCGTCGTCGAGCCGACGGAGGAACAGCAGGTAGGAGATCTGCTCGATCGCCGACAACGGATTGGCGATGCCCCCGGACCAGAAGCGGTCCCAGAGAGCCTTGATCTTGCTGCGCATCGCGGGGGTGAGCATGAGTTCCTAGGTCGCCGAGGCGTTCTTGTGCCAGCGCGCGCCGCGGCCTTTGCCCTCGACGCGAAGCTGATTCTGGTCGCGGAGCTGGCGGAGCACGAGACGGACCATCTGGTGGCTGATGCCGGGACAGTCGCGCTCGATGTCGGTGCTGGAGAAGGGCCCGCGGCGACGATCGATCGCCGCGCGAATTCGAGCCGACTTCTTACCACTGCCTTCGCCCAAAGCGCCGACGCGCTCTTCGAACTCGAGGCTCGCCCGCTGCAGCACGCCCCAGAAGTACTGCATCCACGGCTTGGTGTCGTGCGCGCCTTCGTGCCAGCCCTGTGAGCTGTGCTGGAGCGTCTCGTAGTAGCTCGTCTTGCTGTCCTCGATCACTCGCTCAAGGCTGATGTATCGACCGACTTCGTAGCTGTGCTGGTAGAGCAGTAGCAGGGTCAGCAGCCTCGCGACGCGCCCGTTGCCGTCGTCGAACGGATGGATGCAAAGGAAGTCGAGTATGGCGAGGGGAACGGCAACCAACGGGTGCAGGGCACGCTGCCGAACGGCGTCGTGGTAGCCCGCGACCAGTTGGTCGAGAGCCGCGGGCGTCTGCAGAGCCGGCGTCGGCTGAAAGCGGATACGTCGCTGGCCATCAGACGTGTACTCGACAATCTCGTTGTCACCCTGCTTCAGGCTGCCGCCACGACGAGGTTGGTAGCGAAACAGCAGCCCGTGCAACTGCAGCAGCACGTTGGCAGAGAACGGCATCGCCGCATGCGACTCGTGGACCAGCGACAGGGCGTCCCGATAACCGGCGATCTCCTGTTCGTCGCGATCCTTGGCTGCGGTCGGTCGCAAGACAACCGCCTCGATGCGCGCACGCGGTGCCACAACACCTTCGAGCCGATTGCTCGACTCACTCGACTCGATGATCGCGACGTTGCGCAAGGCAAGCAGGCTCTCGGGCACCTGATGAACGAACAGAGCCTGCTTGCCACGCGACTCTGCCAGCTGGGTCAAGGCGGCGACATCGCCCGCCGTGAACATCAAGCGGTCGAGGTGGTTAGGTGCGAAGGACCGCATGGGGGCGGCACCTTCTAGCCGAGCTGGGCCATGCGCGAAAGGGGTCAGCGATGGATGATATTGACCCCTTTCGCGGCTGCATTACCCCCTTCTAAGTCAGGCGACGAGACCTTCGACCAGTTGCAGCACCTCGCCAAGATACGGATCCCGGAACAGTCCACGAATCCCATCCGGGTGGAATTGAGTGAAGGGTGGGCCGACGAGGTCCTCCCGCAGCAGGCGCCGCTTCTGCAGCAGCAAGTCTCGCAGGGTCTGGAGGAAGCGAACCTGGGCGGAAGAGAAGGTGTTGTGCAGGAGCAGGTACTCGTCAAACGCACGCGTGACCATCGCTCCCCAATCGGGCAACCGCTCGAGCCCAAGCACGTGGCGCAACAACGGCACCAGCGATGCAGCCCGCACGTCGTAAGTGGCTTGCAAGCGCTCGCAGGTGATTCCTGGTTCCCCCAACCGCAGCAGCTCAGTGAGCTGATGCATGTCGGACTCACTCGGCGTGCCACCGACAGCGATGTGCGCCATCACCGGGTTGCGCTGCACCAGCTGACGAACATGGGCCTCGACCTTTGCCCGGTAGGCCGCACTGCTGAGCCCCTCATGCTCGGGGCCAAACTCGATGCGTTCCTTGATCACAATATGGTCCACCAACTCCAGATGCTCCATGCCGGGGCGCGCAACCTGGCGGAACCGCATCAAGGGCGCGAGGCGTCGCGCCAGCTCGCGCAGATCGACGAGCGAAGGATCGGTCCAGAACGGGATCTGCTGCGCTTGCCGAACGCGATCCGACTCCGCCGCCACTCGATTGACACTCAACGGCAACTCGGCGATCTGCTGTACGAGACTGCTGCGCAGAGCCAGCCCCTGCTCGGCATCGCCGATCATCCTGGCGAGATACAGCTCGACGATCTCACGCTCAAAGCGGATCGCCTTGTCGTCGATGCCGGTGCGCGCGCGCAGCAGCGGCGCCACGCGCACACGCAGATGCCCGAGACGAGCCACGGTGAGGTCGCGCCAGAACTGCTCCTCCGCCAGCGGCGCCAGGTCCTGGCGATGCGCGACCACGGTCGCGTTCTGCTGGGGCAACGTCGCGAGGTCGGACCGCAGGTCCTCAATGACGGCGTTGCGCTGCGCGTCATCGCCATCCGTGAGCACAGCCTCGAGCAGGTCGAGGCGCGCGCGGAATAGGAGCACGGGCAGAGCGACTTGCTCCTTCGACTCGTAGCCCTTCGGGTGCATCTTGAAGAAGTCGAAGTTGCCCCAGCAATCGATGACCAGGAACCCGGCCTTCTCCTGGCACCAAGCCTTCCGACGCGCAGGCAGGAGCCGAGTCCCGCGGCCGATCATCTGCCAGAACTTGGTGTAGCTGTACACCGGCTTGGCGAAGACGAGGTTCACCACCTCGGGCACATCAACACCGGTGTCGAGCATGTCGACCGAGATGGCGATCCGCGGCATATCCTGGTTCTTGAACTGGTCTAGCAGCCCCCCCTTGCCATGCACGCGCGGATCCGCCGCGACCAAGACACGGGCGAGTCTGCCCGCGTGCTCGGGGTACAGCTGGTCGAACATCTCGGCGAGTCGCCGGGCGTGCCCCGTCGAGATCGCGAAGAAGATCGTCTTGCCCGGAAGCGTTCCGGTCGGGTCCTTGACGCACGCCTGCATGAACTCCCGCACGACCACTGCATTGGTGCCGGAGTTGGTGACCTTGCGCTCCAGGTCCGACCCAACGAAGTCGAGGTCGTCAGGGTCCTTGCCATCTGCCACGATCTGGCGCTGCTCGGCAGCACTGAGTCGGCCACCTTGGATTCCCTCCAGCTGGAACTTGCTACGGACTTTCAGCACCTCGAAGTCGCAGAGGTACGGCGGGTCGTGGCGAATTGCTTCTTCGTAAGTGAACGCGAAGGTCGGTTCTCCGGCATCGCATTCGAACATCGTGAACGTGTCGTGGTCGACGTGATCCCGCGGTGTCGCGGTCAGCCCGAGCTGGATGCCGCTGAACCAGTCGAGCACGTCCCGGTAGATGTTGTAGATCGAGCGGTGGCTCTCGTCGGCGATGACGAGGTCGAAGAAGTGCGGTGAGATCCAGTCATCGGCCGAGCCGCGCTGGATCAGGTTCAACATCGTCTGGTAGGTAGTGCAGTAGATGCGACGATTCGGGTCCCACGTGGATTCGGCGCCACCGCCTTCCGCACGAGGCCAGTACGGTGTGTCGGGCAAGTGCTCCCGAAAGGCCTCGACCGCCTGGTCGCGCAGCGCCACCCGGTCGACCAAGAACAACACCCGCTTGGCCCAGTGACCACGCAAGAGCACATCGATCAGTGCCGTCGCCGTGCGGGTCTTGCCGGTGCCCGTGGCCATCACGAGCAAGAACCGGCGGCGCTTGCGCTCCATGCCCTCAAGCACTGCGCGGATCGCCGCGATCTGGTAATCGCGTCCAGCGATCCCGGTGTCGATCAGCTCCTCGGACAACGGTCGCCGATGTTCCCGGCGAAAGTCCCACCACTCGATGTCCTGCGGCGTCGGGAAGCCGCGAACCATTTCTGGCGGTCGTTCCTCGGCATCCCAGAGCCAGGTCTCATGGCCATTCGCGCAAAGCAGGAACGGCAGACGCCCACCCTGGTGTCGTTGGATGTGTCGGGCATACTGCAGAACCTGCTCCTGCCCGAGCCGCGAGTCGACACTGGCCTGCTTGGCTTCGACGACGGCGACCACGCGACCACGCACGATCAATGCGTAGTCCGCATACAGAACCCGCGCCTTGCCCATCTGGACCGCAGTGGCCGCGGCATCCTCCTCGGTCTCGTTGATTGCGTACTCTTCGACCACACTAGTCGGATCGCCGAGCACCCAGCATGCAGTCCGCAACTGGTCATCGATCCATCGCTTCCTGGTCTCAGACTCCGAACTCACCGTCATGTCCTCGAGAGTGACTACCGGATGGTAGGCGCGCCCCGCACTCCATGCACGCCGTCGGCCTCGCGAACCTAGGATCGCCTTACACCGCCCCACACCCAGAAAAGCGGTAGCTGGTCGGCCGCGGCAATCCTTCGTCAGCGCCGCGGCACCGCCTCGACCTCTGCTGCCAACGTTACGCACCTGAAACAACGGGATGGCCCGGCCCACTCGCCCGCCCACCCACACCGACCCGATTGGGCGCCGACGAAGTCGCATCACCACCGCGAGCACACCGGCCGCGCGTTCGCAACGCCCCCACTCCAGGAACTCGGCACGATCGTTGCCGGGGCGGCCCACCTTCGCCGTCCCCTCACCTCATCGACACGCTTGCACCATGGTGAGGTTGGCAGTCCGATCCGCCCCACCTTCGCCGACGCCACGCACGATGCCCCACCACAGTCTGCCGATCCCCGTTTCGACCTCGACCACGCGCCGACGCTGGGCCGCGGCGGCCCTGTGCACCGCCGTCATCACGATCGGTATGCTCTCCTGCCACACCGAGCCCACCGCGGCGCACCGCCCGCCGTCTGACGAGTCGCCCGCCACGGACGCTTCGCTCGCCCACGAACAGGCGGTGATGAAGAGCTCGTTCTGCGCGTCGTGCCACCCCGACATCTACGCCGAGCACGAGCAGAACACGCACGGCCGCGCCTTCACCGATGAAGAAGTGCGCCTCGCCACCGGCCGCTTCAGCCAAGGCGACTGCATCGTCTGCCACACGCCACGGCCGATCTTCGAGACCGGCATCGGCCAGAACCCGATGCGCCGCTGGCACGGGCTCGAAGAGGGCAACACCTGCATGACGTGCCACTGGCAGCAGGGCACCGACTACTCAGGTTTCGTCGGCGGTGCTGACTGCAAGACGAGTTTCGACCCGCGCGTCGGCAAGGTCGAAGCGTGCGCGTCATGCCACCGCAACCACGGCACGCCCTACCAGTGGGAAAGTGCTGCGCACGGCAAGGCGGAGGGCAACACCTGCATGACCTGCCACATGCCGAAGATCACGCGGCCGATCGCCAAGGGTGGCCCGGTGCGCGAAGTGCGCAGCCACACGTTCCCCGGTTCGCGCAGCGCCACGCAGTTGCGCAAGGCCTACGCCTACGAGGCCAAGGTGGTCGGCGACGAGGTCGTCGTGCGCATCGAGAACAAAGGCGCCGGCCACAACTTCCCCACCGAATTGAAGCAGCGCTCGGTCGAATCCCTAGTGATCGTGCGCGACCTCGACGGCAAGGAGATCGCGCGTTCGCGCATGACGTTCCGCGACCCGTACAAGCGGCCCTACGGCTTGTCGCTGCCGGTCAACACGCAGATCCCGTCGGGCCAGGCGCGCGAACACCGCGTGCCGCTGACGGTCGCCGACGGCATCGTCGAGTGCGAACTGCACTACAAGCTGTACTACCCGATCGAGGACAACCACCCCGATCTGGCGCGGCGCCTGGAAACCGCGCGGCTGTCGTTCCGCGGCATCACGCCGTCGACTAAGGCGGTCGAGTCCGAACCCGAAGTCGCGATCGTCACGCCCGAAGGCATCTCGCCCGAGAGAGCCGGCCCGGCCAACCTCGTCGACTTCGCGCATCCGCCGATCGGCAAGGTCGAGGTCGAGATCCCCGCCGGCAACACCCAGCAGGACATCGACGGGTTGATCGCGTTGTTCCAGTTCCCGGTGCTGGAGGCCAACATGCAGGCGCGCAAGCGCTTGGCGGCGATCGGCTCTCCAGCGGTGCCGGCCTTGATCACGGCGCTGGGCTCCTGGGACAACAAGACCTTCAACCAGTCGATGGCGGTGCTCGAACAAATCGGCACGCCAGCGCATGCGGCGATCATCGCGGCGCTGCACAGCGACCAACTCTACATCCGGCTCAAGGCGAGCGAACTGGTCAGCCGGCTGTCGCTGCGTGGCGAAGGCGACGCGGTCAGCAAGCCGCTGCTGGCGTCGCTGGCGCGACCCAACGCGCTCGATCGTGCCTATGCCGCGGAGGCGCTCGGCGCTTTGCACACAGCCGAGGCGGTACCCACGCTGCGTCGACTGCTCACCACCGACCGCGATCCCGACGTGGTGCGTTCCTGCGCGCGCGCCCTGGCGATGCTCGGCGCCAAGGACGCGATCGCGGACGTGCACACGGCCCTCGACCGCTTCACTTGGCCAGAGACGCGCGGCGACCTCGCTGAAGTGCTCGCCAAACTGGGTGATCCGCGCGGCGTCGACGTGCTGCTCGCCAGCCTCGACCTGCACGACGACTTGGTGCGCGAGGCCTGCTTCGAAGCGCTGTTCCGCGTCACCGGCCAGCACTTCTGCTACGACCCGATGGCGCCGCGCGAAGACCGGCTCGAGTCGGTGGCTCGGCTGCAGGCGTGGTGGTCGGAGAGCGGCGGCGCTGCGGTGCTGCAGCATCCGCGCAAGGTCCCGTACCCGGTGCGCTCCGAAGTGAAGAAGATCGTCGAGCAGATCGGCGGTAGCGACGGCACGCTGCCGGCGGGCGACGACGTGCAACTGCGCGCGCGCCTGATCGAGATCGGCGCCGACGCCGTGCCGACCATCACCGGCCTTGGGCTCAAGTACGCCGCCGGCTTCTCCGAGAAACGCGCCGTGCTGTGCTCGGTGCTCGGCGAACTCGGCGATCAAGCGGCGGCGCCCGCGTTGATCTCGGCATTGCGCGATCCGGTGGTCGCGGTCGCGGCCTGGGCCTGCGATGCGCTTGGCAAGATCGGCGACGAGTCCGCGTTGCCGGCTTTGCAGCGCTACCACCAACGGCTGCTGTCACTGAGCGCGCAGGGCCGCTTGCCGGCGAGTGCCGGCAGCAGTGACGCCCTGATCGCGCTCGCGGCTTGCACCTGCTTCCGGCTCGGCGACAGCACGGTCGAAGCGGACCTGGTCGGCTTCCTGCTGTCCGAGGACCAGGGCGCGCGCACGATGGCCGCCACCGCGTTGCGTCGTGCGTATGGCCGCGAACTCGACTACGACCCGAACGCCGAGGCCGCCGAACGGCGCGCCGCCGTCGAGCGCTGGCAAACACGGCGCCGCTGAGGTAGCCGCCCAGCGCCGCGCCGACAAGTGGCGCAGCCGTTCTTGCGGCTGGCGGAGTGGCACACCGACCTGGCGGCGGCACAGCCGGCGGCGGCTGGCACCGGCAAGCTGATCCTGGTGCACTGCACGCGTTCGTTCATCCCGTGTGGCACTTCGATCCGCTGCGAACCCGCATCCGAACGGTCACTCGATGCCCGCTTCCCTGAGGATCTTGCGAGCCAGGTACTCCTTGATCTCGGTGTGCCGAGGAACGGCGATGCGGACGGCACCACGACCGAACACGTCGTGTGGCCCACGGGATCGCACCAGTGCGAACCCCGCCGCCAGCAGCATGCGGACGAGGTCGCGCCGCTTCACGCCGGCAGAACGACGAACAGTCGCTCCAACAGAGCTCCCGGCGGTGGGCTGGTCTTGCGCGCCCGGAACTGTCTGGGTGCCTCCTCCAGCATCAGTGCGACGACCTCGTAGAGGTTTTCTCGGGCCTCGTCGAACGTGTCGCCCTGCGAGTGGACGCCGACCGCCTCGAGAACCTCGACCGTGTAGCCGCCTTCCGCGGCCGGCAAATACGCCGCCGTCAGAACAACGGTGCGGAGCTTTCGGCGCCCCCGGCGTTTGCGCGCCGGCATGCGGGTCGTGGTCATCGGTGGCTGACCTTACCGTCTGCATGATGGTCTGCCAACACGCCCGCAACGGTCGACGATCCCATGCCGCCGGTACCGCAACGAAGCTGTCGGCGCGGCGAAGGCGCTCGCCGAACGGCGCGGCGACTGCACCGAGTACGCCGACCTGATGGTGGCGCTACTGCGGGCGCGCGGCGTGCCGGCGCGCCACGTGATCGGCTTCACAAGGGAGGGGCAAGACACGCCCAAACACAGCTGGGTCGAAGTCTGGCTCGACGAACGTGGCTGGGTGGCGTTCGACCCGACGCTCGCGCGCAACGACGCGGCGGCGCTGGCATGCCCCCGGCCGATGTACCTGCGCATGTCGACAGTCCGCGTCGACGAGCGGCTCGGCGGCTTCCATTGGTTTAACTACCGCTACACGGAGGCGGCCGCGAAGGTCACCGGCACGCTGACCATCGGCACCGGCCTGAAGGCGCGCACGCTGTTCGCCGCCGTCGGCGTGCTGACCGCGGAGCAGGCAACGCACCTCGCCGCGCAGATCACTCGGTGGACTTTCCAGGCGGCAGGAACGTGGCGCCGCGCTCCCGAGCCTTGGTAGCCAGCTTGTCGGCGACTCTCTTCTGTGCGGCTCCGCCACCAAGGCCCCGAAAGTCGACGAAGGCGTGTGCGTCGTCTTGTGCCAATCCGCGCGGATCCGTTGCCTGGATGGGGTCCGCGAACACCGGTGTCCCAGCGTCGCCGCACTCGAGTACCAAGACCGACCATGTGCCGGCTGAAGCGAGGCCCTTCGCCAAGTGCCGAACGAACGCCTCACGCGAAGACACCAGCGATCCACGCGAGACGGACAGCTGTCCTGCATCCTTCTTGGTGGGCTGGAATGCCTGGCTCGACACCCGACCATCGTTGATCCAGCCAGGATGCACCTGCCGATGCAGCAACTCCTCAGGCTCCGCGAGTGGCAACGCTGCTTCGCCGATCATGTATCACCTCGCCGCCGCCGGAAACTGACTCAGCCATTGCACGAACCGGGCGGCATCTCCGTCGGCGATCAACGACAACTGCAATTGGCGGGTCTCGTCGGATCGGACGTCCGTCGCGTGCGCATCGACCCGAGCCGTCGATAGGTCCGCCGTCAGAGCCACTTCCCAGGTGCCGAGCGTCCACTCGGCGCGCGCCTCCCCCTCCTCCGTCGGATACAGGAACGGTCGTCTACAGGCAGATTGCTCGGTGACCCGCGTCAAGAATGCCTGCAACCAGATGAGCCCTTGGCGATCGAGGGCGGGCGTGTTCGGCTCGAACCATCCCGGCGCCAGATCACGCAACCGGTCGAACTGCACTAGCAATGACGCCCCTTCGACGGACTCCTCATCGTGCAGCGGTCGCATCGCTCGCCCCTCCTTGACCCGCTCACGCACCCCATTGCGGTTGAACTCGGCCACGACGGTCAACTGCACCGGTCGCCGGAATAGCGCAACCGCAGTCTCCAGCAACTCGGGGGCGCAGCCAGGCACGTCGAGAATGTCGCCTTCGCACGTCTTGATGCTGACCTTGGCGCGATGCACGTCGATGCCGCCGAGTTCGCCTTCGACGACGACCTCGTCCTCGTAGTGGCCCGTGTATGCCAAGGTGATGCGCTTGCCGATCGACGGGTCGTAGCGCGGGCCTTCGCCCTCCTTCACCTGCAGCTCGACCCACTCGTCGGGTCGTAGCTTGCGACCGAAGCGATGGAAATGCCGCGCCAAGGCGGCGGGAAAAAGGGGCAGCTTCGCCGGAAACGACGCAGTCGCCGCGTCGCCGTCGCCCGCGACGGTGACTAGGTCGTTGACCATGGCACAAGCACGATCGAGGTACGGCGCCAGTTCCGGGTCGGCATCCTCGCACTCCAGGATCGCCTTAGCACTCCCGGCCTCGACGCCACGCAGATACATGGGGAATGACGCGTCGAACCGTCGCGGTGCCCGACGACGCCCTTCGTGCTCTTGCAGCCAAAGGTGGCGGGCCAAGTCAATGAGCAGGTCTCGGTAGACCAGTAGGTCGGGCAAGGCGTCGAACGAGAGCGCGTTCGTTTCGAACCTTCCGCCACGGAAGAGCAGCGCGGCGAGTTTCTTGGTGTTGACCATCAGCGCGAGAGGGATCAGCCGACTCTACCACTGTCGACGACGCGCCTTGAACAACTGAAGCTGAGGAAAGCTCCCGACTGAAGACGCGAGGCTGGCCCGTGTCGTGGTCTGGGTTGAGGCACCGGCGGCGAACAGGGCGGCGGTGACAAGGGGACGGAAGCGGGTGACGGTGTGCATGGCGAGGAACCATCGGAGGCGGTTTGCATGGCCATGAAACGGACCAGATCCTCGACTGACGCTGCGCAAGGGCGCGGCTATTGTCCCGCCCCTCGTGTCTTCCCGTTCGCTCGCGTCGACTGCACCCACTGGCTCCATCGGGAAGCAGCTCTCGGTCACGTGGCGCGGCCGACTGCCGCGTTGGCTTGCACTCACCACCGCCACGCTGCTGTTGCTCGCGATCGCCGTGCGGCTCGCCTGGCTCGGCGACGACGCCTACATCACGCTGCGTTCGGTTGAGAACCTAGTCAGTGGCAATGGTCTGCGCTGGAACGCCGCCGAGCGCGTGTGGATCAACACGCACGCGCTGTGGACGCTGCTGTTGGCGGGCGGGCGCTGGCTCACTGGCGAGGTCTACTTCGCGACCATCGGCATCTCGTTGCTGATCTCGACCTTGGCGACCGTACTCATCCTGCGCCGCGCGACGACCGGCATGGCGTTGCTGGCGGGGACGGTGGTATTGGCGAGCACGCGAGCGTTCGGCGAGTACTCGACCTCGGGGCTGGAGACGCCGCTGACCTACCTGATGCTGGTGCTGTTCTTCGACACCATGCAGCGCCGCGACCTCACCGAGCGACAACGCTTTGCGCGCGCCGTGCTGCTCTGTGCGGTGACCAGTTGCACGCGCCTGGACCTCGGCCTGCTGTGCGTGCCGGCCGTGCTGTCGACGCTGCGCGGCGTCGGGGTCGGCGCCGGCCTGCGCCTCGGCTTGCTGGCAAGCGCGCCGTTGCTGGCCTGGCTCGTGTTCGCCGTGATCTACTTCGGCTTCCCGTTGCCGGTGGTCGCGAGTGCGAAGGCCTTTGGTGGCGGCATTCCGGCGATGGAGTTCGTGCAGCAGGGGCTGCGCTACCTGCAGTTCGCGGCCACCGACGATCCAGTGCTGTTGGCGACGGTCGCGACAGGCATCACGATTGGTCTGCTGCAGGCACACACCCGCTGGCTCGCCTTCGGAGCGCTGCTGTACCTCGGCTACGTGGTCAAGGTCGGCGGCGACTTCATGGCGGGGCGCTTCTGCCTGCCGTCGTTCGTGATCGCGATCGTCATCCTGCTGCAGTGGCTCAAGCAGCGCGGGGCGCGGTCAGCAGCGGTCGTCGGGCTCGTCGCCCTGGCGCTGCTCGGTTGCCGCGGCTGGCCGGCATGGCTCGCCGCACCGTCCAGCGACACGCCGCCGACCATCGCCGACATCGAGCGCAACCACGGCATCGTCGACGAACGGCGCTTGCACTACCACGCGCTCGGCTTGCTGGCGTCGAGTCGCGTCATCCCGCAGTTCGGGGCGATGGAGGCGAAGGTGTTTCCCGATGGGCGCGCGACACCGTGGTTCTTGCTCAACGGTGCGGTCGGTGCGGCGGGCTACCAGATGGGAACGCGCGGTCACGTCGTCGATCCGATCCTGTGTGATCCATTGCTGGCGCGCTTGCCGGCGCGCGATCCCAAACGCTGGTCGATCGGCCACATCCTGCGCCGCATTCCCGAGGGCTACTACGAGTCGCTGGCGACCGGCGAGAACCGGCTGCGGCATGCGGGGCTGCGGCAGTATTACGACGCGCTGCGTTCGCTGACGCGGGCGCCGGTGTTCGATCGCGAACGGCTCGGCTACCTCGTGCGCATGGCGCGCGGCGAGTTCGATGCGGGATTGCGCGCGTTCCTCGACACCGACTACTACATCCCGCCGCGAGTGCCGATGGCGTTGGCCGCGCTGCCGCCAACGTTGCCGCTCGGCGGCTATTGGTTTGACGAACCGCGCCTCTGCCTCGTCTACGACGGCGGGTTGTCGATTGGGTGCGGTGGCCAGACGCACCGGGCCGCGACGCTGCGACTGCAGGCGTTGGGGGCAGCGTTCTACCAGTATCGCGTGCGTTTCCTGCGCGATGGACCGGTGGTCGGCGAGGCGTTGGGCGTGCCACAGCCACCGCCCGCGGCCCTGTCGCAGCTGCAGGTCTTAGCTGGCCTGTGCGAACTGTTGGTAACGGTGCCGCCCGGCATCGAGTTCGACACGCTGTGGATCGACATGGTGCAGACGCCGACGACGCACCTCGCGACCGGGCCGGCGGGCATCGGTGCGATCACGTTCGTGCCGTAGGAACGCCGGCGACGCGCGTTCGCCATGGCGTCACTCGCGGCGGAACGGCAGTGGCGCGCTGGTCGGCAACAACGCGGGCACTTCGTCGGCGAGGCTCGGCACGCGCCGCAGCTTGAGGAACAGGTCGACGCCGCGCGGCAGCAGCTGCCAACCGGCCGCCGGCATCGTTGCTTCGCTGCCGGCCAACACCAAGGCGCCATGGCTCCATTCGTGGCTGGCGAGCCAGACGCGGCCGTGCGTGTCGTACGCATACAGCGTGTAGCGCGCGTCAGCGGGAGCTGCTGGATCGAGCCAGCGCAATCTCGGCGGCGCCGTCGCGGACACGGTGGGCAGCGGCGGCTGCCACGTGATCGCGGGTGTCGCGGCGGCGTCGACGATGCCCCCCACCAGTGCGCGATGGTGCGCCGGAGCCGGTGCCAGCGATGGCGCAAACGCCGGGCAGAACCACCACACGAACACCACCAGAGTCGTCAGCGGCAAGGCGAGTGCGAGCCAGCGACGGCCGGGCAGTCGCGTCGTCGCGCGCAGCAGGCCAGCGGCGAGCAGCACGGCGGCGGGGCCGATCGCCGGCAGCAGCAGGCGGCCCTGCGGCTGCGGCGCCGTCCAGTTGAACACCGCGGTGCCGGCGAAGACGAGCAGCAGCGCGAGCAGCAACAGGCCCCAATTGCGCACGGCGTGGGTGCGTTCCCGTGCGAACGCGGTGCGCAACAGGCCGAGCAGGGCGATCACGACGACGCCGAGTGCGCACCACAACAGCGCCGGATGTGGCGGCAGCGAGAACCAGCCAAACCTGCCGAGCAGTGACGTGAACACCTGCGGCAGGAAGCTGCCGAGCAAGTAGTCCAAGCGATACTCCGGCGGGATCACGAGGATCGCCGCGTCATGCACCGAGAGGGCGAGCGGGTCGCCATACAGCTGCAGATTGCGCAGGAACCACCAGCCACTGATCAGCATGGTGACGCCAGCCGCCAGCAGCGCCGCGCGCACGAGGGTGCGGTTGTCGCGCTGCCTTCGCCAGACGACGACGAACGCGACGGCCGCCAGGCCGCCGAGGTACAGCGTCGTCAACTTGGTGAGCAGCCCCAAGCCGAGCAGGGCGCCGAGGCCAAGGCCGTCGACGGTGCGCACCCGTTCCCTTTGCAGCAGGCGCACCAAGGCGAGCAGGGTCGCCGTCGACAGCGTGATCGCGAGCACATCGTTGTTGAGGGCGCCGTGCAGGAACGCGTGCATCGGCAGGCACGCGGCGAGCAAGGCGGCGAGGTCGGCGGTGCGCGGTTGCGTCGGGCAGCAGGCGCGGCCGAGGCGATGCACCAGCACGATCGTGATCGCGCCGAGCAGCACGGACAGGCAGCGCAGCAGCAGCAGTGGACCATCGCCCTGGCCGCTGCCGTGCAGCATGTGCAGGTGGTGGCCGGGCAGCGCCGGATTGCCGAACGCGGGGTTGGTGATGGGGCCGAACACCGTGTCGTCGGTGCCGGTGACGAGCAGCGCCACCGCGAGCAGCGCGTAGTAGAGCGGTGGTTCGTGGGCCCGCGCCGCACCCTCGGTCTGCGGCAGGCCGCGGGCGTGCGCCAGCCCAGGCGACAGCGGCAGCGCGCCGGCATTGGCGAGGTGCTGCGCGTACTCGTAGTGGCTGTTCTCGTCCGGCGCTTCGAAGCTCGGCGTCGTGAACGCAAAGGCCGCGGCGAACGCGACGTGGCAGACGAGGGCGAGCCAGAGCAGCGAACGCATTGGTTTTCGCTGACCCGCGCAACGCGCGCAGGCACAGGCAGGATGAAGTTGGTCGTGCCGAGAGGATTGGAACCTCCGACCTACTGGTCCAAACCAGCGCGCTACCAAACGGCGCTACGGCCCGACGGCGCCGCAGGGTAGCCAGCGTTCGTCGGCAGCGGAAGGGTCGAGGGTCAACTGCCCGCCCCGTCGACGAACGGCTGCTTGCTTGCACCACTCGACCGCGCGCAACTGGTCCTGCACTGAGCACGCCGAGCCAACCTCGGCCAGCCGATCATTCCCGCCGTCTTCGCGCCCCTTCGCAGGCACCTTCGAACGGTTGGCGACGCGGCGCCACGGATCAGCGCCGCTGCACCCGCTGCTGCCACTCCGGGAAGAGGGTGTTGAGATCGCGGCGACGGTGCGCTTCGTCGTGGCGCAGTTCTGGCGGCATCACGGTGTAGGTGCAGTTGCGCAACGTCAACTCGGTTGGTTGCGGGCCATCCATGTCGCGCATGGCGCAGTTCACGAACACCGTCGAGAGCTGACGCGAGAATTCGAGCGACATGCGCTCGAAGGCGCCGTCTTGGAAGCGGGCGAGGCACGCCTTGCCGATGCTGAGCAGATGGCCACCGTGCCTCGGCGATCGGCCGTAGCCGCCTTCAAAACGACACTCGACCGCCGACAACGCCGCCCCACCGAACAGATAGAAGGCGACGCTGTGCCCCGACCGCAGACATGCTGCGCGACAGCATCCCCGAACTGCGAGCCAAGAAGGGCCATGTGAACTACCGCATCCTCTACTTCTTCCACGGCCGCAACATCGCCATCCTGGCCCACGCCATCACCAAGGAAGAGGCGGTGCCGCGGGCCGAGATCGAGCGAGCCATCCAGCGCAGGGCCGCCTTCGTGGCCAACCCCAAGAAGCACACCTTCCGAGAATGACGCCCATGACCACCACCAAGCACCGCAAAACCAGTAGCGCCAGGCGCATCCTCGGCCGGATCACCGGGGCCAACCCGAAACTGCGCGAGTCGATCGAAGCCCACAAGCTGGACAGCGGCGTCGCCGAGATGATCCTGGCGGCGCGCGAGAAGGCGGGGCTGACCCAAACCCAGCTCGCCAAGTTGGTCGGCACCACCCAGAGCGTGATCTCGCGACTCGAGCATGCTGACTACGCCGGCCACTCGCTGTCGATGCTCCGGCGCATCGCCGAAGCCCTCAACCACCGGGTCGAGGTACGGCTGGTGGCCGCGTCTTTCACCCCGCGTTGAGCATCGAAGCACGCGTAGCCAAGGCTCTGCTGCTGGAACGGCCGCCGCTGCCTCGGTGACTGCCCGCGGCGAGCGCTCTATGAAGCAAGCGGCACGCTCGCGGCTGCGTGCGCGCCTGCGTTCGCATTCTCCGTGGCTCTGCGCCGCCCTCGCATCACCGCGGGTGCTAACGTGGCCGCAGGTGATCGGAGCTCCCCCAACATCGACGAACTCGCACCCGCCGCTGCGGCCGCTGCGCGTCGTCGCGGCGTGGTTGCGCGACGATCCCCGTTGCCCGCCGCGCGCGCGGCGCTGGTTCGCGGCATCGACCTTCGGCGCGTTCGTCGCACTCGTACTGCTGGGCGCTGCGCACCATCAAGTGTGGCGCGACGAGTCGCGCGCGCTCAGCATCGCCCTCGAGCCAGACAGCTTGCTCGGGCTCGGCGCGTCGTTGCGCAACGAAGGCCATCCCGGGCTTTGGCACTTGCTGTTGCGGCTCATGCACGAGCTGGTCGCCACGCCGCACGTGCTGCAGCTCGTCGCGATCCCGATCGGCATCGGCGCCGGAGCACTGCTCTTCTTCGGCGCGCGGCTGCCGACGTGGTGGCGCGTGCTGTTCTTGTTCGGTTGGGTGCCGCTGTTCGAGGGTGCCGTGCTGTGCCGCAACTACGGCATCAGCATGCTGCTGTTGTTTTGGTTCTGCGCCAGCGTCTCGACGCGGCCGATGCGATCGCTGGCGGCCGCGGCGGCGCTCGCGCTGCTGGCGAACACCAACGCCTACGGCACGATGATGACCGGCGTCTTCGCGCTGTTCCTCGTCGTCGAGGCCCGCCGCCAACGCCTGTCGCCGCGAGTGCTGGCGATGATCGTCGTCGTCGTCGCTGCTGGGATCGCGGTCGCGGTCGCGACGATGTTGCCGACGCCGATCTCGAAGATCACACCGTCGATCGGCGACAAGTTCGGCAGCGTCGGCGCTACCGCCGTCGACGCGCTGATCCAGTTCAGCACGATCACGAACACGTTGTTCGGCTTTGCACCGCTGGCCTGGGGCGTCGTGCTGCTGTTCGTGGTGGCGACGCTCGCGGTGCCGCACCTGGCGATCGCCGTGCTGGTGATGTTCGCCGGTGCCGCGTGGTTCATGCGCGGCGTCTACAACGCCGGGCCCCACCACCTCGGGATGCTGTTCGCGTTCATGGCCGCCGTCACGTGGATCCGCGCCGGTCACACGAGCGCCACCACCGCCGGGCCGCGAGCGGTGCGCGTTGCATGGCGCGCGTTGCTGTTCGGCGTCTGGCCGCTGCTGCTGCTGTTGCAGGACTATCGCGGGCTGCGCGAGATCCAGCAGGAGGTTCAGTACACGAAGACCGCGGCGCCGGAACTGGCGCAGCTGCTCGCGCGCGACGACCTGGCCGGTGCAGTGGTGATCGGCGAGCCCGACTACTTCCTCGATGCGCTGCCGTACTACCGCGACAACCGGATCTTCATCGCCCGCGAGGATCGCTTCGGCCGCCGCGTCTCGTGGACGACCGACAGCCGGCGCGACTTCGATCTGGGCCAACTGCTGGCCGCGGCGCGCCGCGTGCAACGCGAGCAGCAGGTGCCGGTGCTGTTGGTGATCGGCAATCTGATCCGCCTCGACCAGCCGAGCGGCGAGATCCGCCACGGCTACGGCGATCAGTTCCGCTGGAGTCCGGCGCAGCAGCAGGAGTTCTTCGCGGCGACCGAACACAAGGCCAGCCTGCCGGCGCGGCCCTCTGTGCCAACGTGAGTGAGACACGCCCCAGGTAAAGTTTAGTGTAGAGGGCGTAGGCAGACCGAGATGACCAAGCAGACCAAGATCGCAATCAAGCAGCGCCCGT
>CANEYR010000021.1 GCA_947444055.1 Planctomycetota bacterium | reverse complement strand
TGGGGAAGGGTCGCTTGGTTGCTCTTTTGCATGATTGGCTCGCTTGGTTAGGACTGCGCGGGCCAAGAGCAAGGGCTGTGCCTGCGCAGAATGCTCACCGCCAAGTTGGCGTCAGGCCAACGACGGCCGCGTGTTCACGCCAGCGTCAACATCGCCGGGCGGCCGAACAGTTGCGCAAACAGAGCGCCCTTCTCTTCGACGGCGCGACCTTCGAGGGTCAGTTGCGTGCGTTCTTCGCTGGCGAGAATGGGCCGTAGTTCGACGCGATCGGCGAGCACCTTCACGCTGACGCCGCGCACGATGCTGGCGTGTTGGCGATCGAGTGCATCCGCGAGGCGCAGCAGGGCTGCGAGTCGCTCGACCAGCGTGCGATCGCGGCGGCGCAGACGCATGAAGTCCTCGTGCTCGCGCGCCGGCGGCGCTTTGCGGTGGTAGCGCGCGAGCAAGCCGATGATGGTGCGTTCTTCGTCAGTGAGTCCGACCAACTCGCTCGACTGGATCAAGTACTGCGAATGCTTGTGGTGGCCGTCGTTGTTCACCGCGACACCGACGTCGTGCAGCAGGGCCGCAGCTTCCAGCAGCACGCGGGCGCGGCCGCCGAGCCCGTGCAGTTCCTTCGTCTGGTCGAACAGTTGCCGAGCCAGGGTCAGCACGGCTTCGGCGTGCGCGGCTTCGAAGTGAAAGCGACGCCCCATGGCGCGGCACGACGACAGCACGACGTCGACGTGGTCTTCCGCGGCGAACGCGTGCACGTGCCCGCTGACGATCTCGACCAGCAGCCCATCCCTGATGCCGACGCGGGGCACCAGCATGCGTTCGGCACCGGCGAGCTCAGCCAAGCGCAGATAGACGATGCCAGCCGGAACGATGGTGTCGGCCCGGTCGATCTTGAGGCCGCGCTTCTCCATGCGTTCGGCGACGGTCAGCTTGGCCAGCTCGAGCACTTCGCGCCGCAGGTCGGCAACGTCAAGGCTCTCGTTGCCGTTGGCGGGACGGGCTGGCGAACGTGCCAGCACGAGGTCGGCGAGGCTTTCGATGTTGCCGCCGACCGCGACGACGCGATCGAAGCGCGTCGCGTCGAAGCGGTCGGCGATGCGATGCTCAAGGCTCTTCAGGTGTTGGTTGAGCAGATCGACGAATTGCTCACCGCTCGCTTCTTCCCCGCGCAGCGCTTCCAGCATGCGCAAAGCGCCGAGTCGGTACGAGTCGGCGCCGATGACTTGGCCGTTCTCGACTAGCACCAGTTCGACCGAGCCACCGCCGACGTCGACCAGCAGGGATCGGCCTTGTCGCAAGTCGACCTTGGTCTCGACGCCGAGCTTGAGCAGGTACGCCTCCTGCGTGCCCGAGATGACGTCGATCTCGATGCCGGTGGCGTCGCGCACGCGATCGACGAGTAGGTCGCGGTTGCGCGCATCGCGCATCGCCGAGGTCGCGATGGCGCGCACGTGCGCTACACCGAGGCGGTCGCAGGTGGCGCGAAAACGGCGGAAGGCGTCGACGACTTCGGCGAGGCCGGCTTCGGGAATCTGGCCGGTGTGGAAGACGTCGCGGCCCAGGCGCGCGGGCAGCCGGTGGCTTTCAAGCACACCGATGGCGCCTGCCGTGGCTTCTGCCACCAGGAAGCGGATCGCATTCGATCCCATGTCAACAATGCCGATCCGAGTCTGGTCCACCATGAGCGGGTCAGGCTAGCGATCGCCGCGAGCAACAGAAGCTGCAGTTCGGTCGGTGGGCATGTTCGCAGTAAGCTGGCGAGCATCATGGTCCCCAAGGAGCCGGAAGAACCTGTTGAGCCGCTGTCGAGCACCTTGCGCCACGTGAAGAACGTGCAAGGAGAAGGCGACGCCGATCTGTCGTGGAGCAACCTGCACAACAAGATGGTGCGTTGGGTTGCCGAGGCTACGCACGGCCAGAACATGCCGATCGACAAGAGCCTCGAAGACGTGACCCAGGAAGTGTTGTTGCAGGTGTTCCGCGACATCCACGAGTTCAAGGTCGAGCCCGGGGCGTCGTTCTCGGGCTGGGTGCGCATGGTCGCGCATCGCAAGCTCAACGATTACTGGCGGCGCACGCGCGCCAAGAAGCGCGGTGGCGGCAAGCAGAAGCTGCTGAGTGATTTTGACGAGACCGGCGGGCGCGACCGCTTCGCCGACAATCGCTTTCCGCGGCAGAGCATGCTGGTGCGCTACCAGGAGCTGCGCGATTCCCTGCAGAAGGCGCTCGGCGAACTCAGCGACAAGCACAAGCGCGTGCTCGAACTACGCCTCTTCCAGGGCAAGAGCTTCGCCGAAATCATGCCGATGCTTGGCTACACCAAGGAAGTCACTGTGCGGTCGCTGCACATGCGGGCGTTGCACCGACTGCAGGAACTGATGGCGCCGTTCAATGAGTGACGGCGCCCGTTCGATGCCTGACGGCGCTAGTGCAACCTAGAAGCAACCCATCAGGATCTGCACGACGCTGTCGAGCAACTCCTCGTCGTTGATCTTCTTCTCGCTCTTCTTCTCGACCTTCAGCTTCTCGACCTTCGGCTTCTCGGCAGGCGGCTCACCGTCGCCAGTGCGCACTCGCAGGGCTGGGCGCGCGTCCAGCTCGGCGCTGCGAACACGCACCGATCGCGGCGCCACGTTGTCGAGGGTGGCCGGCGCGCTCAGCTTGAGCTGCGTTGCTGGCGGCAGCACCGGGACGGACATGGCTGCCGGGCTCGAAGGCTTGGCAGTCGTGTGGATCACCGGTGCGTTGTTGCCGTGGAAGTGGAAGTGCACCTCGGAGCCTTCGATGTTCACCACCATCGGGTTGCCACCAGCGGCGTGCGGCATGGTGGGCGTGGCGGGGGGCTTGGGTGCTGGAGGGTGAGGAGCGTCGGCGGCGGCGACAAACTTGGGCGCGGCCATGGTGAACGCGTGCACGCCGCCCTCTGGCTTGCGGTCCGTCTTGATGGCCGCGGCGCTCGCCTGCGCGCGCACGGCATCGCGCGTCATGGTTTCGAGTTGGTTGCGCAGGCGCTCATTCTCCTCGCGCAGCTTGTTCATCTCGCGTTCGCGTTTCTCGCCGTCTTGCTCGCTGCGAGCGCGGTCTTGGTTTTGGTCCTGGGTGGCGCGGCTGATGTCTTCCTGCACGGCGCGGCGCAGCGCTTGCACTTCGCGGCGTTCGGCCGTCAAGCGTTCGATCGCCTGCATGCGGTCGTCGCCGCGCCGATTGCCTGCCGCGGCCGCCTTGGTGAGCTGAGCCCGCATCGCTTCGAGTTCTTGCTTCGCGGCTTCGAGGCTCCGGCGGGCGTCCTGTTGGTCGCTGGCGCGTTTCTCGACTTCTTGTTGCGTGGCCTTCAGATGCGCGGCCATCGCTCTCGTTTGTTCTTCGCGAGCCTTGGCTTCCGCATGCCCCTTCTCGCTTTGCTGTCGCGCCGCGGCTTCTTGGCGTCGAGCCTGATCGCGCGCCGCATTCAACTCGGCCTGCATGGCGGCGCGTTCGCTTTCGGACTGCTTCTTCGCTTGCGCCCGCGCTTCGTCGAGCTGGCGCTTGGCTTGCAGGGTCGCCGTGTCGAGCTCGCGCCGAGCCTGCTCTTGGTCGTTCGCCAGTTTCTGCTGCGCGTCCTTCATCGACTTGACGAGGTTGGTGTTCGCCTTCTCAGTGGCCTGGGCCATCTCCTTGGCGGCGCGCTCGTGCTGGGTCAGCAGTTCGCGCAGTTTCGTGACCTCCTCCTCCCGCTTCTTGAGGGCGTCTTGCTGTGCCTCCTTCTCCTGGGTCTGGCCCTGCTGCAGCGACTTGAGGTAGTCGTCCATGCGCGTCAGCCGCTGCTCGAGTTTGGTGACCGAGTTCTGCAGGGTCTTGCGATCCTCCTGAGCGCGGCATCCGACCAGGCCGGAGAGCAAGATCAAGGCAGGCAACACGAGACTTCTGTTCATCGGGGGGTCTCCGCTACGTTTGGAAACAATCCAACGAGGGCACCCTACCGCGCGCACGCCGTCTTGGAAAAGCATCCACAATGCATGTGCAAAGATTCCTCGCGTCGGCCTGGGCGTCCGTTCACGGGCCGTCCGATCCGCGCCGTCTGTTGGTGAATGTTCTTGAGGCGCGCTTTGCTGGCTTGGCCGTGTCACCTGGCCCACGGGCGCTCGATTGGGCGGCCTTGGGGCACGCGGCCGCGGACTTGCCCTTCCGTTTTGGCGCCGTGCGCGCGACCTATCCAGGGGCGGAGCATTCCGGTCTCGCTGGCATGGCGTCAGCGAAGGACGGCGAACGGCAGGCCGCGGCCAAGGTCGTTCACGCCGCGGCCGCCATCGCTCGCCAAGTGAAGTGCCCCCTCGTCGTCATCGATCCCGGGGTCATTCCTGTCATGGGCGACGTGGAAGGCGAAGACCTTGGCGACCCCAGCTACGACTGGACGCAGCCGCGGGTCGAGGCGCTGACGGCGCGCGCCAAGGTCGGTCGCAACGGCGCCCTCGATCGCGTTTGCCGCGAGCTATTTCAGCTAGTCAAGTCCATGCCAGACATCGAGTTCTGTCTGACCCAGGGGCGCAGTTTGAGGTCGGTCGCCGGCCTCGCCGCGATGCAGAACATCTATGAGGACCTCGCCAACCTGCGGCTCGGGTATTGGCACGATGCGGCGGTTTGCGCGCGCCGCCACCAGATCGGCCTGGAAGCTCAGGGAGAGTGGTTGGAGAGCTTTGGTAACCGTTGTCGAGGAATGAGCTTAGGTGACGGATCGAGCGATGGTCTGTACCTTCCTCCCGGGGCCGGTGGGGTGGACTACAGCCTGCTAGCCACCTATGTACCTCGCACCGGTTCGCCCATGCCGGTGGTGCTTGAACTCGATGTTGCGATCCCTCCCGCGGAGTTACCCGGCATCCGTTCCTGCCTCGACAAGTTCGGCCTCTAGCTGCAGGGTTACTGGCCGATCGACCGATGCTGGTGCGTAGTGTGACCAGAGCGTGCGGCCAAACCCTCACCCCATGAACCCTCCTTCGTTGGCCACGCCAGCCGCCAAAGTCGCAGGCTCGACGCGCACGCAGGAGTTGCGCGACTTGTTGCGAAGCCGCAAGCGCCTGTTGGTGCTCACTCACAACAACCCCGATCCGGATTCGCTGGGTGGTGCCGTTGGCTTGCAGGAGTTCGCCAAGATGGCGGCCGGCATTCCGAGCCGGCTGGCGATCACCGGCAAGATTCTGCGCGCCGAGAACCAAGCGATGGTTCGCGAACTCGGCATCGAGATGGATCGGCTCGAAGACCTGCGTTTGGCCGACTTCGATTGCTTCGCCATGGTCGACACCCAGCCGGGCTTTGGCCACACGTTCGTGCCGCCTGGTCTGGTCGTCGACATCGTGATCGACCACCACGTGTGTTCGGATGCGGAGCTTGGGCTCGCGAACATCGCGTTCTTCGAAGTGCGGCCGGAGATCGGCGCGACTAGTTCGATCGTCGCCTGCCATCTGCTTGCGGCCGGTGTGGTGCCCAGCATCCAGGCTGCTACCGCCATGGCGTATGGCATTCGCACGGATACTGCGGACCTGTCGCGCAACGTCAGCGCGCTCGACTTGCAGGCGACGGAGTTCTTGTCGCCGCGCATCGATCGCCAAAAACTGGCGGCCATCACCAATCCACGCTTGCCGGTGGCGTACTTCCAGGCCCTGAAGCAGGCGCTCTCGAAGGTTCGCCTCTACGACGGGGTGACCTTGTGCTCGCTCGGCAGCACTTCCAGTGCGGAGATGGTGGCGGAAGTCGCCGACATGCTGCTGCGCATGGAAGGCGTGCGTGCGGTGTTTTGCGGCGGGCTCGTCGGCACCAGTTACTACATCTCCGTGCGCACCGAGATCGGAGTCGACGCGTGGTCGCTGATCCGCGCTGGCTTGGAAGGCGAAAAGGCCTCGTGCGGCGGGCACGGCTCGGTTGCTGGTGGTTCGGTTCAGCTCGAATCGGGTGACGCGCGGGCCCTGCGGCGCTTGGAACGGCGGCTCGAGCGCAATGTGCTCCGTGCCATGGGTGCTGCCGGTGGCAACGCCGCGGTTCTCGGCGACCTCGAGGACTAGCGCCCCCGACCGATGCTGGCGAAGGCAGCCACGACGGGGTTCGTGCCGTATGCTGCTTCGCCTGCCATGCGTTTGCTTGCAATCCTCTGCGCCTTGTTTGCGGTCACTCTGGGTGTCCGCGATGCCGGTCCGGCTCGCGGCCAGACGCCGATGCCGTCGAACGCTGCCAGGGCCGGGACGGCGGCGGTCGAAGCGACGCTCGACCAAGTGCAGTTTGTGCCCAATCGCGGGCAGTGGGCGGAGGCGGTGCGATTCGCGGCGATCGGCGACTCGATGGCGTGGTTGCATGATGATGGCTACACGCTGCGATTCGAGCGCTGGTCGGCACCGCGGCCGGATGACCGCCGCACCCCGCGCGAACAATCTGGTTGTGTTGTGCGCACGCGGTTTTTGGCGGCGCAGTCACCGACGTTTGAGCCGCAGACCCAGCTCGCCACGCAGCGGCACTTCTTCGTCGGCAACGATCGCCGCCGTTGGCAGAGCGGCGTGCCGAGTTATGAACGGGTGATCGCGCGCGGCGTCTACGCCGGCATCGATGTCGTGTTTCGGCCGCTGCCGGCCGAGCGTCGTGGACCCTTTGAGTACGACTTGCTGTTGGCGCCTGGCGCCGACCTCGCGCGCTTCGCTGCTCAGTGCGAAGGTGTCGACGAGTTGCGCATCGATGCCGCCGGTCGCCTGTGCGCGAAGATCGCCGCGGCGGCAGGTGACTACGAGCTCGTGCAAGAAGCGCCGGTGGCGTGGCAGTGCACGCCGAACGGCCAACGCCCGTTGCCCGTTGCCTTCCGGTTGCTCGATGCGAAGACCTACGGCTTCGTCGCCGCCGACCTCGACCCGCGTTGGCAAGCGGTGGTGGATCCCGGTGTCGTCTGGGGCACGTTCCTCGGCGGTGGCCTTACCGACAGCGTCAATGCGCTGCGTTGGCGCGAAGGGGTGGGCGTTTGGTGTGCCGGCTGGGCCAGTTCGACGGACTTTCCGACGACGCCCGGGGCATACCGCACGACCGGCGGCGCCGACGCGTTCGTGGCGCGCCTGAACGATGCGGGGACCACGCTGCAGTTCTCGACCTATCTCGGTGGCCTGCGCGCAGAAGAAGTTCGCGGCCTCGACCTTGGTCCTGGCGATACCCCAACCGTGGTTGGCTACACGCAGTCGCCCAATTTTCCGGTGACCCCGGCGGCGCTCCAGCCCACGTACGGTGGCGCCAGCTTGTTTCTCGATGTCGGTGATGGCTTCCTCACCCGACTGTCGGCAGCCGGCGACCAACTGTTGTCCTCGACGTATCTAGGCGGCCTCTACGATGACGTGGCCGAAGACGTGGTGGTGGACCCGACGGGGGTGGCGACCGTGGCAGGTTGGACCAGCTCGCCCAACTTCCCGGTGACGCCAGGCGTGTTCCAGCCGGTGTTGGCCGGTGTACCTGGTGTGACCACCGACGGGTTCATCACGCGCGTCGCTGCGAACGCACAGAGTCTCGTGTTCTCGACCTACGTTGGCGGATTCTTCAACGACCAATTCGTCGCCATCGATCGCGACCCGGTCAGCAACCAGCCAGTGGCGTGTGGATGGACGTTCGCCACGGACTATCCGACGACCCCGAACGTGGTGCGCCCTGCTCCAAGCGGCGCCGCCGATGGCATTGTCACGCGGCTCAGCAGCAATGGAGCGACCGCAACCTTCTCGACCTATCTCGGCGGCCTCGACCAGGACTTCGCGTTGTGCGTGAACGCCGCGCCGGATGGAACGATTTGGGTTGGTGGCACGACCGCGTCGAGCAACTTCCCCGTCACCTTGAACGTGCCGCAGGGCAGCAAGAGTGGCGGCACCGATGGCTTCGTCACGCAACTGTCAGCAAACGGCCAGACGCTGGTGTTCTCGACGTTCCTCGGCAGCCCGAGCGGCGACAAGGTGCGCGGCATCGATGTGTCGACGGCGGGCATCGCAGTGGTTGGCGAGGCTGGGGCTGGGTTCCCAGTCACGTTGGACGCGGTGCAAGGGGTGCACTCTGGCGGCAACCTCGATGCGTTCCTGACCTTCTTGACCAACGGTGGTTCGACCATCACGTACTCCACGTACCTGGGCGGCACCAACCAGGACGTGCTCGATTGCGTGACGTTGTCGAACAGCGGCATCGCCGTGGTGGGTGGGTTCACGTTCTCTGCCGACTTCCCCATCGCACCAGCGAGCTATCAGCCGCTGCTGCGCGGCGTCGAAGATGGCGTCGTGCTCAAGTTTGATCTCGTCACCAGTTTTGGCGACAGCTTGATCGTGACCTCGGATCCCGTCGACGCCGCGGCGCGCGTGCAGGAAGGGGAACACGAACTGCTGGCGGTGTCTTTGCAGAACGTGACCGCGCGCGAGTTGGTGCTCGATGCGGTCAACGTGTTGGTAGCGGGTGCCGGCGATGCGCCGTCGCGGCTCACTGCGCTGCGCATCTACCGCGACGAAGTTGGCTCGACGGCCTCGCCGACCTTGGTCGCTGGACCGCTCCCCGTGCTCGTCGACAACCGCGAAACCGCGGTGCTCCTCAGCGGCTGCACCATTCCAGCCAACGGCACCGTTCGCTTGCGCCTCGTCGGGGATCTGCTCGCGGATCCGTCTGGTGCCTCCGCCGAAATCGCCCTCACCATCGCGTCGACCAATTCGTGGAACTTGCGGGCGGTGGGTTCGGGCGTTGGCCCCGACGTGCGCGTGGCGGCGCCCGGACGCGCCGACGGTCGCGTGCTCGTGATCGGGGAATTGCCGGGAGACATGGACCGCGATGGCACTCGCACGGTGGTCGATCTGCGCCGCCAGATCGTGCAGCTGGGATCGATCGAGCGTGCGGCCGACGTCGATGGCGATGGTGCGATCACAATGGTCGACATGCAGGCGACGCGACAGGCCCTGCTGGGCCGCGCCACCATCTTCACGACCCCGGCCCTCATTCCGCGCGGCGCTTGGTTCACGTTGGCTGGGCTGTTTCCAGATTGGCGTTCGGCGACGGTAACGCTCGGCGGCCAAGCCCTGGCTCTCGGCAGTGCCACCCCGCGGGAACTCACGTTCTTCGTGCCGCCGACGCAGCTCGTGGGCACGCAGGAATTGACGGTGTCCAACGTCGGCCGCTTGGCGCTGGCGAGTCTCGTGCAAGTGCAGTGATGCCGCGCGTGCTGCTGCTAGGTGGGCTCGATCCGTCGGGCGGGGCAGGCATTACCGCCGACGCGACCGTGATCGCCCTGCACCATGCGCAAGCGCTGCCGATCGCAATTGCGTTCACTGAGCAAAACCGGCTCGCCTTCCGTCGGTGCTATCCGGTGCCTTCCGAGCAGTGGTGTCGCGCGCTGCACGCGGTACTTGAAGAAGGCGAAGTGCATGCGGTCAAGGTCGGTCTGATTGCCGACACGTTGACGCTTCGCACGGTGGCGCGCGAGCTCACGGCGCTGCGTGGTCAGGTGCCGATCGTCGTCGATCCGGTGCTTTCCGCGACAGCGGGTGGCTTGATCGCGAACTCGGACTTGGCGGCGGCCTATCTCGAGTTGCTGGTGCCGATCACGACGGTGTTCACGCCAAACGTGCCCGAGTTGGCGGCGGTGTGTGAAGGCGACGCCAAGCGCGCGCTCGCCGCCGGTGCGGAGGCGGTGCTGGCGAAGGGTGGGCACGCGGAGGGCGTGCACTGCGAAGACGTGTTGTGGCAAGGTGACGAGCGGCTGGCGTTCGTGCGCAGTCGGCAGCATGTGGGGCCAGTGCGAGGAACGGGTTGTGCCTTGGCGTCGGCGATCGCGGCGCGTATGGCTCATGGGGCCGGCATCGCGCAGGCGTGTCGTCGCGGCGGCGATTGGTTGGCCGCGCTGCTGCGAGTGTTGGGTTCGGCGAGTCAGGATGGGCTGCCGCGCTCGTTGCCGTTTGGGCGGGCGTTGCCGGTGCTGGATGCGCCGTTGGCTTGATCGCTGGAGAGAGGATTCGCTTTTGGAATCAGCCGCCGAACATCTCCGCCAGCAACCCGGCATAACGCTGCGCCACTACGTGCCGACGCACCTTCATCGTCTGCGTCAACAGCCCGTTCTCCGGCGTTAGCGGCTCCGCCAACACGCGCAGCGAGGCGACTCGATCGCACGGCCGCATGCCGTTCTCGCGCACCAGCACCCGATCGAGTTCTCGCCGTAACAGCGCCTGCACTTCGCGTCCGTGCAGAACGCCATCGCGAACGTCCCACCGACTGCGTGGCACTTCGCGTTCGAGCGCGTCCATGCGCGGCACGATCAAGGCGCCGAGGCTCTTCTGGTCTTGGCCGACGCAGACGACTTGCTCGACCAACTTGGACGTCTTGATCACTGACTCCACGGGCTCGGGTTCGACGTTCTCACCGCCGACGAGAACGATCGTGTCCTTGGCGCGGCCGGTGATCCAGACGTTGCCGCGCGCATCGACGTGGCCAAGGTCGCCCGAATTGAACCAGCCATCGACGGTCAGCACTTCCGCGGTCTTGGTCGGGTTCGCGTAGTAGCCACGCATCACCTGTGGCCCGCGAATCCACAGCACGCCGGTCTCGCCGCGTGCGCAATCCGTGCCATCGGCTCGGCGCGGTTGGATCGACGTGTGCGGCAACGGCGGGCCGATGTGGCCAGGATCGTGCTGCTCAGGCAAACGCAACGACGCGACGGGGCTCGTCTCGGTCAGGCCGTAGCCGTTGCGCATCGGCAGGCCGAGACCAAGCATGGTTTCGTCGACGTGGGCTGGCAGCGAGCCGCCACCACTCACGCACAGCCGCAGGCGTCCACCGAGGCTCGCGCGCACTTGGCGCAGCACGAGCCATTCCCACAGCCGATGCAGCACTCGATGACCGACGTGGGCGCGGCGACCACCGACGAGCCGGGCCAGGTGAAGGCCATACCGCAGCATGCGGCCGCGCGTTCCGGGCAGCTTGGCGGCGTGGCTGACCATGCCATCGTGCAGCATCTCCCAAATGCGCGGCACGGCGGCAAACACCGTTGGGCGCAGGTTGGCGAGGTCTTCCTTGATGCGGCGCCGGTCGGTGTAGATGAGCTGCGCGCCGGTCGACATCGCCAAGTAGTCCATCATGCGTTCGTACATGTGCCAGGCCGGCAGCACGGACAGGAACGAGTCGCTGGCGCGAATGGCGAGCACGTCGATGAGCGCACGCAGGTTGCTCAGCACGTTGGCGTGCGTCAACATCACGCCCTTGGGTTCGGCGGTGGTGCCGCTGGTGTAGACGATGGTCAGGAGGTCGTCGGCAACGACCGTCGCCCGCGCTGCAGCGAGCGATTCGCTGTTCTTCGTCAACAAGTGACGGCCCGCGCGCAACAGGTCCCCGAGGGCGATGGCGTCAGGCGATTGCGTCGTGTCCTGCATCACGAGGATGCGAGTCAGTTGTGGCAACTGCGCGCGCACGGACTGCAGTTCGGCCGCAACCTTGTCGTCGTCGGCAAACACGAACCGGCAGCCGCTGTGCTGCAGGATGAACTGCACTTCGCGCGGCGTGGTGTCGGAGCCACGCGGCACGCTGATGCTGCCGATGCTGGCCAGGGCTTGATCGATCAGCAGCCATTCGTAGCGGTTCTCGGCAATGACGCCGACGCGGTCGCCGCGGTGCAGGCCAAGATCAAGCAGGGCGATCGCCAAGGCATCGACGTCGGCGAGCAAGGTGCCGAACGTGATTGGCTCTGGGAGCTGGGCGCGGCGGCGCGGCAAGAAGACGCGTTCGGCGTGCGGGCGCACGCAACGCTGGTGCAGCTCGGGAAAGGTCGTTGGTGCCGACTCGAGCATGCAGAGCCGCGTGAGGGGGCTAGGGGTTTGAGTCAGAACCTGGTTGGAGCGCTTGACATCCACGGGTGAGATCCATACGAATGCGCGCCCTCGAACGGCAGGTCAACCCGGTTCCCTCGAAAAGAGGGGCCGAAAGTGGCCCGCCGCGAGTCGTTTCTGGTCCGTCTGGTTTCTAGTTTCTAGTCCGTCTGCGAGCGGGTGTAGCTCAGTGGTAGAGCATCACGTTGCCAACGTGAGGGTCGAGAGTTCGAATCTCTTCACCCGCTCCAGTTTTTTCGACCAGAGTGCTTCGTCGGTGGCCAGTCGGGGGCGGCATCGCCCCGCCCAGCGAAGCCAACCCGCGGCGGCTGCCACCGGGTGGCGTGGTTGTCTTGACGTCTGGACCAGTGCTCACGGCGACCGCGGTCGCTAGTCGGACCATGCAACGTGGTTGAGTCCCCGGGCGAGCTGTTCAGCTTCAGCTCTCAGTGAGGAATACTGGTCTGGGTGCAGATCGGCAGCATCGCCCTTGTAGTAGACGTAGTGGAAGGCGATGCGAACGCCGTCGTCCGTCTCATGCTTGCTGTAGATCGCACGGTAACCACTTCGCTGGCCTTTCAGGCCCTTGACGCGCACCCTCATCTTGCGGAGCCCCGAGGTGCCCGGGATCACGACTCCGTACTCTGGATTGGCGCGCAGCACCGCCTTGAGCCTGGGACACTCCTCAGCGATGGGATGGGTCGCCTTGGCGGCTGCCTTGACTGTCCCTTTGGTGCAGTGGAAGAGGGTCACAACTCGTCGGGATCTTCCTCGGTGCCGTAGGGGATGAGTTCTGGATCAAGCTTTGCCAGGTACTCCGCTTCTCTCCAAGCCGGTTCCTTGTGACTCAGACTCGAGAGTTCGGCGGCGGACACTTGGCCCAGCTTCTTTGCAATTCGATCGACGATCTCCAACTCCTCTTGCCGAAACGGCCGCATGTCGGCGTCGCGCATCGCCTCGACCTTCTTCAGCTGGTGTGCAAAGAACTCTTCTTTCACTACGCGGATTGACTCGGCCTTTGACAGTTGTTTGAGCGCTCGATCCATTCGGCTGGGGACGGGACCATTCTCGTGCTTGATGAACTCCGATTGCGTGACACTGTCGCCGAGGACTCGCATCGCTTCAGCGTCGATGTAGTAGACCAGCTTCGCGAGCTTGGTGACGCCTAGGTTGGAGACGGACTTGTGCCTCGCAAGGATCAGGATCAGTTCCTTGAGCTTGTCGAGATTGACGCCGTTCGAGGGGACCATGTCGCAGACCAAGCAATGACTCCGAAGAGACTACAGCGTAACGGCCTCTTCGGCCACGAGCCGACGCCGACAGGAGGCCCTTACCTCGTCTAAGGCCCGCCGATGCTACTTGCCGGTCTTGCCGACGTGCTTGTCGAGCAGCGCTTGGTAGCGCGGGTCTTTGCGCAGGTTGTCGAGGTCGTGGTCTTCACCGAGCATCGCTGGCGCGAAGGGGCGTTCGAGCTTGATGGCGGTGACCAGGGCCTTCTCCAGATAGGTGAAGGCTTCGTCGACCTTGCCGGCCAGGGCGAGTGAGCAGGCCGTGTTGTAGATCAGGGTCGGCAGGTTGGCATTCGAGTCGGGCATCGCCTCGGCGGCGGTGACGACGGCGGCGTAGTAGGTGGCGGCGTCGTCGTACTTGCGCAGTTGGTAGTGCAAGTTCGCGAGCGTGTTGAGTGCCCCCAGTTTCGCCGCGGGGTCCTTCGACTCGGCTTCCTTCAACACGGTCGCCTTGATGCGATCGAACATCTCGGGGTCGCCGTATTGGTGCAGCGCGCAGGCCGTAGTGAGGAAGAGATCGTCGTTGCCGGTGGACTGGGCCTTCGTTGCGACCTCGCGCAGGTCGGCGCGGATGCGGTCGGTAGCGTGCTCGGCAGCCAAGGTGTCGCGCAGCGCGCGCAGGCAGGCGGTGCGGAAGGCTTGCGCGTTGGGTTCGCCGCGCGGTGCGGCCTTGGCCCACAGCAGCAGCAGATCACTGCTCTCAGGATGGAAGTCGCGCAGCTCAAGGTATTGCCCCGCGTAGAGCGCGTTGGTCGCGACCTTCTTGCGAACGAAGGTCTGCACGCCGCGCGCCAGGATCGCACGGCCGCGGTCGTCGAGTTGCTTGAGGGCGGCGGCACCGGCGGGTTGGTCGCCAGCCAGTTTCGCCAAGCTCGCCTTCTGCGCGTCGGCGTCGCCGGTGACCACGCTGGTCATCTGTTGCACCATGTCGGCGGAGAACGCCGTCGCCACGGGGCTGGTCGACACTGGCGCTGGCGCTGGCGTCGGTGCGGCAGGGCTCGCGGCAGCAGGCTCCGCCTTTGGCGCCACCGCGGCAATCGCGCGCAGCGTCGCCATGAAGCGTTCGCGGCCTGCCTTGTCAGCGAGCAGCAGCTGTTCGGCAGCGGCGCTGATCACGAAGGCTCTGCCACCATCGGCATCGACGAACGCACGGCGCATCTCGTCGCCCTTCGTCGCCACAGTCGCGGTTGCGGTCGATGGCGGTGCGTTCTGTGGTCCCTGGGCAGCGAGCCATGCGGCCAAGAACGTGAACGACGTCAGGCGTACCGTGAGCATTCATGCAATCGGACCGCGCGGCGGCCTTTGGAGCAACCGCCCAGTGCAAGTGCCTCGCCGCGGCGTGGCATTCATGCTGACCAACCGGTGCCTCGCGAAGCCTACTTGGCGACCGATTGGCGCCGACGCTGCTCCGCCGCGGCGAGGTCGAAGACGATCTCGGTGCTCAGGATGACGTAGCCGACGGCGATGGGGGCCAGTCCCCACAGCAGGAGCGACCAGAAGTCGAAGCTAATGACTTGGGCGCCGACGCCGCCGAGCCCCAACAGGATCATGTAGAGCCCGGTCACCTTGGTGAAGAGCCAGAACAGCATCGAGAAGAACGGGAACCAGTCTTTCTGCATCATGAGTACCTCGAGGCGTGACCTTACGGTCGGCCTCGCGCCGCCGCGATTGTTGTCCACTCCTTCTCAGGTCGCGCTGACGAGCCGCCAACCGATGGTCTCACCCGCGCGCATCGGCACCAAGCGACCTTGGCCGAACGGCAACTCGGCGGGCACTTGCCAGTTCGCGCGCTCGATCGTGATGCGGTCGCGGTTGCGCGGCAGGCGATAGAAGTCCGGGCCGCGGTGGCTGGCGAACGCTTCGAGGCGGTCGAGAGCACCCGCTTGGTCAAAGGCTTCGGCATACAACTCGATGCCGGCGTGCGCCGTGTAGATGCCAGCACAACCGCAGTCCTGTTCCTTCTGGGCGCGCGCGTGCGGCGCGCTGTCCGTGCCGAGGAAGAACCGCGCCTCGTCGCCGGTGGCCGCCGCGAGCAGCGCTTGGCGATGGCGCTCGCGCTTCAACACCGGCAGGCAGTAGGCGTGCGGGCGCAGGCCGCCGCGGAAGATCGCGTTGCGATTCCACAACAGGTGATGGGCCGTGATGGTCGCCGCCGTGCGCGGGCCAGCTTGCTTGACGTAGTCGACGGCGTCGGCGGTGGTGACGTGTTCGAGCACGATGCGCAGTCCCGGGAAGTCGCGCTGCAGTGGTGCCAGCTGGCGATCGAGAAAGACGCGCTCGCGATCGAACACATCGACCTCGGCATCGGTGACTTCGCCGTGCACGAGCAGCGGCATGTCCTGTTGCTCCATCGCCGCGAGCACGGCGTGAACGTGTCGCCACTCGGTGACGCCGTTCTCCGAATTGGTGGTCGCACCCGCTGGATAGAACTTCACCGCGTGCACGAAGCCGCTGGCCTTGGCGGCGGCGATCTCGCTCACGGGCGTGCGATCGGTCAGATACAGCGTCATCAGCGGTTCGAACGTCGACCCGCGCGGCAACGCGGCGAGGATGCGCTGTCGGTAGCTGGCGGCCGCGGCGACCGTGGTCACCGGCGGCTTCAGGTTCGGCATCACGATGGCGCGCCCAAAGCGCAGCGCGGTGTCCGGCAGGACGGCGGCCAAGGCGTCGCCGTCGCGCAGATGCAGGTGCCAATCGTCCGGACGAGTGAAAGTGAGGCGCATCGGCGCGGCACGATAGCGACGACGGCGCCCGGGCGCCGCACTTGCCCTCTGCCGTGGCGGATCGGGTTAAGACTGGCGGTCGCGCAAACTGGGCAGGTCCGCGTAAGGCCGGAGCCAGACGCGGCTCTTTGTGGGACCTGAGTCCCGCATGCACACCCACGACCGGATCACCCTCTCCCTCCTGCTCGCCAGCGCCGCGCTGGTCGCGCAGGCACCTCGCCCGCTTGCTCTCCCGATCGCGGTGCCATCCGGCTGCGGCCTGCAGGCTGAAGACGACGGCAGCCTGTTTGGCGTTGGCGTCGACTACCAGGTTCGCTTCCTCGCCGACCGCTTCGAGTGGAAGCCGATTCTCGGCAAGGCGGCGCCGCACGACCTGCCGCTCTCGATGCAAGTCACGCACGTCGGCCGCGGCGAACTTACGCCCGTCGGCGCCGCCACCCGCGAACGCCGCGAACTGCGTGTCGATTACGTGCGCGCCGAGCTGCGCGAACAGCTCGACCTCCGCCCCGATGGCATGAAGCAGAGCTTCGTGTTCGATCGCCTGCCGGCGGGCAGCGGCGACTTGATCGTGCGCACCGCTATCACGACGGAATTGCAGCCCGAACGGGCCGCCAGCGACGGCGCGATCGCGTTCACGTTCCCCGGCGCGGGTGGCCTGCAGATCGGCCAAGTGCTCGGCATCGACGCTGACGGCCACACGGCGACGGGCACGCTGCGTACCAACGGGTCGATGCTTGAGTTCGTGCTGCCGGCCGCGTTCGTCGACACGGCCGTGCTGCCGCTGGTGCTCGATCCGCTGATCGCTGCCGAGATCGTCGTCAGCGCCGCCGCCACCGATGATCGCCAGGTCGACATCGCGCATGTCGGCACAACCTACGCGCTCGTTTACCGACGGTTCGTCTCGGCCACCAACACCGACGTGTATGTGACCTATGTCAGCGACGCGGGGGTGGTGGGGGCGACGCTCGGCATCGAGAACTTCGTCAACGTCGCGGGGGACTCGCCGCGCGTCGTGGCGTCAGACGCCACCGCCAACTACCTCGCGGTATGGAACCACAGCGGCGACATCCAAGGCCGCCTGCTGATCGCGAACGGGGCCGGCAGTGCAGTTTCGATCGCCAATTCGGCCAACAATGAGTCGCAGCCAACTGCGGCCGGTGGCCTGCTGGCCGGCAATGGCCGCGTGCTGGTGGCGTGGCTGGACGGCACCGCGGACGCGATCAAGGGCTGTGAGGTCAACATGAACGTCAACCCGCCGACGCCGCAGGCGATCCAGACCTTCGTCACCGACCCCTCCATCTTCTCGTCGATCAGGACTCCCGCTCTGCCGCGCAGCTGTCCGGTCGACCGCTTGCTGCTCAGCTGGGTCAGCAACAGCTCGACGTTCGGCACTGACAGCGTGCGCGGGGTGTTCCTCGCCTCGTTGACGACCACGTTTGGTCCCAACTTCACCGTCGCCGGCGGCGCCCTCTCGGACGCGTTCGGTCCCGCGGTCGCCGGGGACGGCACTTCCTGGGTGATCGGTTATCGCACGGACTCGACGCTGACCGGCGGTGGTGCTGCATGTGTCGCCCTGCACCAGAACTTCGCCACGGCGGTGCTGTCGAGCCCGCGTGCGCTGACCGCAATCAACACCACGACCAACGACATCGATGTAGCGTGGTTTCGCGACTCCGCGGCGTTCGCGCTCACCGTCGTGCGCGGCACCGCGAACGACGTGTTGCTCATTTCCGTCGACCCGCTGACCTGCGCCGACTGCCAAGGCACCTTCGCCGTCAACTTGGGCGGCAACGACACCGCCGTCGCGATCACTTCGACCTTCGGCCAGAACACCAGTGACGAAGGCGCAATCGCTTGGATGCCGATCAGCGGCACCCAGGGCAACCTGTCGATGCAGCGCTACGGGGCGGACGGCGGCACGATCTCCTTGGTCGCCGACGGACCGTTCGGCGAGCAGTTTGTCAGCGGCTGCGCACGCGTCGGTCACACCAACTTTGGCGTCGAACTGCACGGCGGCTCGCCATCCACCGCGGCATTCGCACTGTTCGCAACCAGTCGCATTGACGCGGCCTGTGGCATCAACACCATCGTGCCGGACTTCTTGTCTGGCTTCGTGCTGTCGCTCGGCAACACCAGCGCCGCCGGCGACGTGCGCATGGCGTTCAACATCCCGGGAAGCGCGGCCCTGAGCGGCCTCCGCTTCTTCGTGCAGTTCGCGAAGCCAGGCACCACGTGCTTCTCAGCCTTCGACCTCTCCAGCGCCATGCAAATCACCCTCCAGTGAACCGGACCTCGACCATGCACCTTCTCCGCCCAGTACTCCTGTCGATTGGGATCCTGTCGCCCGCGTTGGCGCAGAACCCGCAGTTGCCCGCCGCTCGGCACGCCGCTGCCGCGATGGGGACCAGTTTCGACGGCGACGACGCGGTCGGCATCGGCCCGCTCTACACGCTGCGCGCTCACGCCAACGCGATCACCTACGTGCCGATGCTCGGCGAACGCGCGCCGCGCAGCCTGCCGGTGTCGCTGCGGCTGCTCGACTGCCGCCGCGGCGACGCGACGGTGCTGCTCGCAGCACCGGTGCGCACCCACACGCCGCTGGCGATCGAGTACGCAAGAGGTGCTCTACGCGAGCGCTACACGCTGCGCGCTGACGGCGTCGAACAGACGTTCACCTTCACGGAACGGCCCACGGGCACCGGCGACTTGGTGATCCGGCTCGCTGTGAACAGCGTCGTTGCGGGCCGCGCGGCCGCCCACGGCGGTGTCGACTTTGTCGACGACGAACGCGGCGTGCGCTACGGCGCGCTGACTGGCGTCGACGCGGCAGGCCGCACGACTCCCGGCACAGTGCGGCTGGACGGCTCTGTGCTCGCACTCACGTTGCCCGCGGCGTTCGTCGAGGCCGCGGCGTACCCGTTGACCTTCGATCCGCTGCTCGGCACCGCGGCGCTCGCCAACACCAGCGCCGACGACGGCGAACCCGACGCGTGCTTCTCCAGCTCGCCAGCACGTCACCTCGTGGTGTGGCGCCGCGTCGTCGCGTTCGGCGAGAGCAACCTGGTCGGCCAGCTGATCGACAGCAATCCTGCGGCAAGCACGCCGTTCCTGGTTGACGGCACCGTCGGCGGCGACGTGCATTCGGGGCGCGTCGCGTTCTGTCCGCTGCGCAGCGCTTTCCTTGTGGTGTGGCAGCGCACGGTGGGCCCTTTCGGCACCTCGCCGACTCTGCTCGCGCGCAGCGTTCCCGCCAATGGCAGCGCAACGAGTGCGCAGATGACCATCGCCAACACCGCCGGCCAGGTGGTGGTGAGCAACGCCCACGGCATCAGCGCCGACATGCCGGTCGTTTGGGTCGTGCCGAACGGAGCGATCAAGAGCCAGACCGTGACGCTGACCAGCGCCTCAGCGATCAGTCTCATCGGAACGCTGCATGGGCTGGTGAGCAGCACCATCGCCGGTGCCCGTGTTGCGATCAGTCGCACCGGCGGACTCGGCCCGACCCCGCGCCACCTCGTGGTGTGGAATGGCGACGTCTTTGATTCCTTCAACCTGCGCGCGGTGTGCCTCGGTGTGCAATCGGCGCCCTTGCTGGGCAATGTCTCGCTGACGACCGGCGGAGGCCAACACCGGCGGCCGGCGGTCGATGGCGATGGCGTCGACTTCCTGTTGTCGTGGGAGACCAGCAGCGCGCTGGAGGTCCAGACGTGTGTCGTGTCCGCCGGCATCGGCGCGGTTTCGCTGACCGGCAGCCCCACCACCATTGCCACGGCCGCGACGGACGTGTTCCGCAACGGCGATCTGGTGCGCGCGGGGGGCTCGTTCCTGATGAGCTGGCTGGTCGAGAACTCGCTGTTCGACACGCAGGCAAAAGCGTTGGTACTGGCGGCTGGCGGCGCGCCGATCGGCCCGCAGCTCGACCTGGTCGGCCCGGCGCGCGCGGGCAGCTACGACCGCCAGGGCGCACCGCGGCTGGCGGCGCGCGGCGCGGTCACTGCCGGCGACGACTCAGTGCTGGCGGTATTCGAGGAAGGCCAGAGCACGTTGCCGCTCGACCGCGACGTGGCGCTGCAGTTCCTCGAAGTGATGGGCCCCGGCGGGCCGGTGACGATGCTCGCGCCGGCGTGCGGCATCGGTGGGCTCACGGGCGTCAACGGGCCGTGTGCGCTCGGCAACACGAACTTCGCGTTCACGATGACGAACGCGGATCCCAGCGCGCCGGTAGTGCTCTTAAGCCTGGCGTCGAACTCGACGCCGATCCCCTGCGGGCCGTGCTCGCTGCTGCCGCCACTGGTGCTGGAGACGATCACGCCGACGGCAGGCAGCGCCTTCCGCACGGTGCCGATCCCTGGCAGCCAATCGCTGCTCGGCGCGACGCTGCAGGCGCAGTGGCTGCCGGCGTTCGGTGTGTCGGGGCCATGCCCCCTGTTCCCGTTCCTGTCCACGACGACGATCATTCAGGTGACTGTCGGTCTCTAGACTAGGGTGGACGGTGGCGCCGAGGATCACTGCCGCTGCTGCCGTTCATCCCACTTGGCGCGCGCGTCGTGGGACTCGGCCAGATGGAGAGCCTTGGCGCGGAACCGCGCGCGATGAACCGAGTGTGGCGATGACCGTGGAAACGGCCAACTGTGCACCGCTTGGCGAGTGTGCGGGCGCAGCCTCGCCTTGCGGGGCAGCAAGCACCCGGCCATCCTTGCGGCCTCTTGCGTAGTTGCCTGCCGGTGCCCTCATGATGAAACAGCGCGCCATGATTCTGCTGAGTCTCTGCCTGAGCGCGGCCTTCGCCGCTTGCAGTCGGTCTGGCGATGGCAGCGTGGCCAGCCTCACCCAGACGACCGGTTCGGTGTATGTCGTCGTCGACACCGCGACTGGTCGCGATGGCATCGTGCAGTTTCAGGTGGGTGCAGCGGTGTTCAAACGGCTCGACGGCACCACCACCGGCAACGTGCTCGCGATCCCGAGTGTCGTCACCTTCACCGATCCGAGTGGAGAACTGTCTGGGCTGCAACTGAAGAGCGTGCCGACCGGCGAATACGACAGCTTGCACCTGATGCTGGTGCCAGGCAGTGGCACGGTGCTGTTCGCGGACGGCTCCCGCTTGCCGCTGACGAGCAACGCCGATCTTGAGATCCCGATTGCCGATCGCTTGCAGCACGACGCGACGAGCAACACGTGGCTCGCCGTCGGACACAACTTCGCCAACACCGTGCTGACGACCGGCACGGGTTTGGTGTGGTCTCCCCAACTGAGCGGGCGCATCGATGGCAGCACGCATGAAGTGGATGGGCTGCGGCCGTTGCTGGTCGATGGCGACGAAGTGATCACGACGTTGCCGACGGCGGGCGATGGTGTGCTGTATGTCGAGTTCGCGCCGACCTGCACGTTCGCCGATGTCGACGGTCCCCAGGGCCTGACGCGTGCGCAGTTCTTGCGGGATCTCGATCGGGAGGATGATCTGCGCGTGATCGGCGAAGTGCGGCGCGATGGCCGCTGTGTCGCGGAGCATGCGCGGGTCAGCCGCCGCAACGATGGTCCGCGCTTGCTCGGTCGCATCGTTGAGCTGCGCCCCGCGAGTACGAGTTTCGTCTTGCGCGTGCTGGCGGAAACGCGCCGCGGCGACCGTCGCCGGCTCGATCCGCCAATCGACGTGCTGGTGATGGCGAGCGATGCGCTCATTCACCGCCCCAATACGCGCGAGTTCTTGGCGTTCGAGCACTTGCTGGTTGGCGATTTGGCGAAGGTGAAAGTGCGTTCGCGGACCGAGGTGCCCGGCGGCTTGACCGAGATCGTGGCCAGCGAGATCGAAGTGCCGCGTCGGGACGGCGAGCCCTTGCGTCCGGAGTGGCAAGGCCAAGTGCAGGCCGTCGACTTGGCGACGCGTACGATCGTGGTGCAGCCGCGTGGTGAGCCGATTGTCATCAACGGCGAGTCGGTGCCGTTCGCGCGGGTGCGGGTGGGCATCGACACCCCGATGCAACGCCGCGAGCGCAATGGCCCCGGCCGCACTGCCATCACGCTGGAGCAAGTGGTCGCGGGGCAGGATCGCATTTGGTGGCGCGGCACCGTCACCGGCCCGGCGACGACGGCGGCGACGTGGGTGCGCGTGCGGCACGAATGACCGCGGCAGCCGCGTTGCTGCTGCGTGCGTTCGGCGATCGCTTCACATTGGTTGCCGAGTATGTGGGTGGCGAAGGGCAGACGCTGTGCGTGGCCGAGCGCCGCAGTGGTGCGACTTGCGTCCTGAAGGTGTTGCCGGTCGGCATCGAAGCGGCTGAAGCGTCGCTGTTGCTGTCACTGCGCCATCCTTCGATCCCGGCGGTGCAAGAAGTCGGTCGCCTGCCTGACGGGCGCGCGTTCGTCGTGCGCGAACATGTCGAGGGGGAAGCGTTGCGAGTGTTGCCGGCGGCGCCAGCCGCGCTGCGGTCGCTGCTGCAGCAGTTGCTCGAAGTGCTCGCGTATGTGCATTTGCGCGGCGTCGTGCACCTCGACTTGAAGCCTGCGAACTTGCTGCGAGCTCGCGACGGCCGCTTGCACTTGCTCGATTTTGGCATGTCGGTGCGCGATGGCGAGCATGCGAGCGGTGGCACGCCGTTCTTCGTCGCCCCTGAGCGATTGCTCGGCGCGACGCCAGACCATCGGGCGGACCTGTTCGCGGTCGGCGCGATGGCCGCGCAAGCGCTGTGGCCAGGCAACGGGCCGCCGCTCGCGCGCTTCGTTGCCAACTTTCCCGCGCAGGACTTCTTCGCCGCCGGCGCGGTAGCCGCCACCGCGTTTCCAGCGCCCTTCGACCAGTTCATTGCGCGTTGTGTGGCGCGGCGGCCGACGCGGCGGTTTCCCGATGCGCAGGCGGCGTTGGAGTTCTTGTGCGGCAGCACCGGGCGTCCCTCGTTGGCGTTGTTGGCGCCCGATCCGGTGGTCGTCTTCGCCGCCGAGTTGGCGCACATTGAGCCCGGGCCTGCGCATGTGGTGTTGCGCGGTGGTGCGGCCGCCGATCGGCGCGCCTTGGCCTTGCACGTGGCCGCGACCATGGCCAACGTACGTTCGCTGCGAGAAGCCGCCGACGCGTTGCACATCGAGCGAGCGGGGCCGTCGACGACGGTCGTGCAGCTGCCGCACCTGGACGCCGCGCGGCTGTTGCCTCACGTGCAAAGTGTGTTCGGCCTGCAGGGGGCGCCAGCGCTGGCCGCGGCGGCGTGGTTGGCGGAACGCGGTGGCGACAGCGTCGACACCGTGGCGAATCAATTGCGCGAACTCGTCGATGCCGAGGACGTGGTGCCATCGGGAACGCGGTGGTCGTGGCCGGCTGCGCGCAGTGGTCGCTTGCGATCGTCGGGGAGCATCGCGGTTTGCTTTGACGCCGCCACGCCGGCCGACGTGCGGGCCGCCGCCGCCAGTGGTCGTCGCGAGCGGGCCGTGGCGATGTGGCGCGCCTTGGCCAATGCCGCGCCAGAGCAAGAAGTCGATGTGCGGCGCGCCTTGGCCGAAGGCCTGTTGGATGGTGGCGAACCGGCGCATGCGCTGCCGTTTTGCAGTGACCAGCCAGAACTGCGCGCCCAAGCGTTGCTCGACACTGGGCAACTCGAAGCCGCGGGTCGTGAGTTGGCGGCGGTCGGCGACTTGACGACGACCTCGCGGCGTCGGCGAGTGGCGGCCCAGTTGGCGATGGCGCGCGGTGATTTGCCGACGGCACTGAGCTGTCTGCAGCACGGCGAACCGTCGCTGCTCGAACTGGTCACGCTCGCGGCGGTGCACGAGCAGGCTGGGCGTCTTGACGAAGCCGAACGGGTGCTGCGGCAAAGTGCGGAGATGCTGACGCCGCAGCACCATCCCTTCGCCTGCGCCAGCGCCCACACGGTGCGTGGTCATGTCGCGCGTCGGCGTGGGGACCTGTTAGCCGCGAGGGTGCAGTTCGAAGCGGCGGCGCAGTTGTTGTTCGCGATGGGGCATGTGCGGCACGCGGCGACCGCCCAGCAGAATCTCGGTGTGGTAGCGAAAGACCTGGGGGAACACGAACTCGCGGTCGAACGCTTGCGCGAAGCGCGCACGTTGTTTCAGCACGTCGGCGATGCGGTCGGCGCCGCGCGCGTCGCTGCGAGCCTCGGCATTGCGGCGTTGGCGCGGCACGATGCGGCGGCGGCGCGACCGTGGTTGCTTGAAGCGGCGTCGACGTTGCTCGGGCTTGGGGATCGGGCCGGCGGTCGAATCGCGCAAGTGATGCTGGCACGTGCCCACGCCGAACTCGGCGACCTCGCGGCGGCGCGCGCGACGTTGGCGGAGTTGGGTGAGCCCGATTCGGATCGACTGCGCGCCGAGTTCGTCGGGGTGCAAGAACTGCTGTGCGGCACGCCCACAGCCACCAGTAATGTGGCGCCGATGCAGGAACGTCCTCCCAGCGGTCCGAGCCGCGAACTGTTCCGCACCTTCCTCGCGGTCAATCGCCAACTGGCCCAGGAAACAGATCTCGACAAGGCCATGCGGCATTTGCTCGACGCCGCTGTGACGTTGAGCGGCGGGCGGATTGGGTACCTGCTGGTGGCGCGGGACGATGGCATGCGCCGCGAATTCCAAAGTGGCGACGCGGGCCCCATCGGTCAGGCGTTCAGTCGGTCGCTCGCGCACCGGGCGATGCAGTTGCAGCGCACGCTCACAGGCGCCGACGGCCTCGCAGATCGTGATCTGCAAGACATGCCGTCGATCAAGAACTTGCAGGTGCGCTCCGCGGTCTGTGCGCCGTTCCGCAGTGCGTCGGGCACCATCGGCGCGATTTACGTCGAGCATCCCGGCCGCGCTGGCGCCTTCGCCGACAGCGATAAGGAAGCGCTCGAAGTGTTGGCGGATCAGGCCGCGATCGCCGTGGACCGCATGCTGCGCGACGAGGCGCTGCAGAGTGAGTTGTCGCAGAGCCGGCGCGAGCTGGCGATCGTGAAGCGTACCACGCGCCGTGAGTCGACGCAGCTGCTCGGCGACAGCCAGCCGATGCGCGACCTGCGCGCGCAGATTGACAAGCTGGCGCCGTTGGATTTGCCGGTGCTCATTCTCGGCGAGACTGGCACTGGCAAGGAGCTGGTGGCGCGCGCGCTGCACGAACGCAGTGCCCGCCATCGGGGGCCGTTCGTTGCCGAGAACTGTTCGGCGCTGCCGTCGGAGTTGATGGAGCGGGAGCTGTTTGGCCACGTGCAGGGTGCGTTCACCGGTGCGGACCGCGACCGCCCCGGTTTGCTCGAATTGGCGAACGGCGGCACCTTGTTGCTCGACGAGGTCGGCGACATGCCAGCCGCGCTGCAAGTGAAGTTGTTGCGCACGCTGCAGGAGCAGTCGATTCGGCGCGTGGGCGGCAGTGAGACGATCCAGCTCGATCTGCGGCTGTTGGCGGCGACGCACAAGGACCTGCGCGCGATGGTGAAGAGCGGCGCCTTTCGCGAAGACTTGTTCTTCCGGATCGCGGCGGTCGAACTGCGAGTGCCGTCGCTACGCGAACGCGGCCTTGACATCGCGCAGCTGGCGGAGCACTTCGTGCAGCGCAACGCGGCGCAGCGCGGCCGTTCCCTGCGGCTGTCGGCGATCGCCAAGGCGGCGATGCGCGACTATCGCTGGCCCGGCAATGTGCGCGAGCTTGAGCACGTGATGGCGCGCGCGGCGCTGCTCTGCGAAGGCGAGGAAGTGGTGGATCTGGCGTTGCCCAAGCAAGAGCCCGGGGCGAGTCATCCGAGTGCCGGCGCGGTTGGCGCCAGCGGCGTGGCTGGCGCGATCATGACGCTGAAGGAGGCAGAACGCCTCGCCATCGTCGCCGCGCTGCAGGCCTGTGGCGGTGACAAGGCGAAGACGGCGCGCGCGTTGGCGATTTCGCGCACGGCCCTCTACGAGAAGCTGAAGCGTTTGCAGCTCGGGTGAACGGGGCCATGCGTTCGCTTGTCGAACACTCACGGTCCGCGCTGGCCGGATTCCGCACACGTTGGCGGCGCCGCCATGGCGGCACGCAGCTTGCTCTCCCGCGTCGGCGCCATGCCTGCGCACAAGTTCCCGGCCCAACGCAGTGGCCGCGGACGTATCGCTCCTGGCGCGGGTTTGCCTGATATCCTGCGTCGCCTCCAACACCATGATTCGCCTCGCCCTGCCATTGCTTCTCGCGCTGCCGACGGTTGCCCAGACCATCACGTTGGCGGAGGGCACCGCCGGGTCGCTCACCATCGTCGCGCTGCCTGAGAGCAACCCGAACGCGGCGGCCACGATCGTGCTGCAAGGCGTCGAGTGGCTGCCGATCGAAATCAGCGGTCGCACGTTGGCGCAGGCGCTCGATTCGACGCGCAGTCGACGGGTTGTGCGGCACGGCATCACGCGCGTTGAGCTACCTGGCGGCGGTCGCCTGTTTCGCTATCGCCGCAGTGCTGGTCAATTCTGGGGGTTCTTGCACATCGCCGCGAACGGCGCGCCGACGGTTGTGTTTGAACGCGCTGGCATCGGCGCGCAACAACTCGATCCGTTCGCCGACCGCATCGCGGTCGCACCGGATGGCCTGCATGCGGGCATTGCGTTGACCGGCGGTGGCTTGTTCGTTGTGCGCCTCGATGGCGGCGTCTTCGCCAGCACCGGCACGGTGGCGCGACAAGTCGTCAGCTCCGGCGACGTCGTGCCCACTTCGGTGATGGTCGGCGCGTCGGTGGTTTGGTACCAGCTCGATCTCGCGATGAATCAAAATCCGGTGTTCCGCTGCGGCCTCGCCGACGGTTCGTTGCCAGTCGATGTGTCGGCACCGGTGCAGGCGAACGCGCTGACCAAGGACCAGATGGCGATGGCGCGCGACGGCTCGCGGTTGGTGTTCTTGTATGGGCCGCAACAGCAGCAGCGTCTGTGGCAAGTCGGCCTCGCGGGCACGGCTACCGTGTTGCCGCCGTTGGCGAGCAAATACGAAGAGGCCAATTACCTGCCAGAGGGAGCGGGCGAGCCAGCGATGTTGCTCAATGACGCCGGCACGCGCCTCTTCTACATCGATGCCGACGTGCGCGACGAACTCGCACTGCTCGACTTGCAAGGAACGCTGCCGACCCTGCAGATCACCGAGAGCACGATCTTCCAGCCCTACATCGGTTCTCACATCCTGCCGAAGTTCGCCGGCGATCGACTGTTGGTCGCGATTGGCGACCCCGCGCTGATGGATTGGTTTCGGGTCGATCTCACCGCGACTGGCGGCACCGTCGTCAACCTGACGAACACCGGTTCGAACACGCAGCCGTTTCCATCGGGCACCATCGATCCGGTGCAGGCGGCGGACGCCAATGGCCAACTGTTGGTCGCCGAGCAGCAAGCCACCGGGTTGGCGCTGCGTTCGATTGACCCGATCACTGGCGCGCAGGCGATCGTGCAGCAAGGCCTGTTGTCGCCGCCGGAAGTGGGCAGCAGCATCGCGCAGGCGCCCGACTTGGTGGTGCGGGCCGCGACCGGTGAGTCCATCTACTTGGGAACGAGCGGCGCTCTGTTGGGCTCGGTGCCGATGGGCCTCACCCTGACCCCGCCGGTGATGGGACCCGCGTTCGCCGCGACCTGGGTGGCGCTGCCAAGCCAGTGGGGGTGCGCCGCGTTCTACCTGCCGGACGGCACGCTGGTGACCGGCCCCGTCGAGTTCGACATCAAGCAACTGTGCATGACGCAGCAAGGTGGTGTGTTCGTGAACGGCAGCCCACTTCGCTACTTGGCGCCCGGTGTGTTCACCGTGATCAATCGGCCGCTCGTACCGGTGCGATTGTGCCTTTCGGGCGCAGGTGGCTGAAGCGGTCGTCGCCAAGGCCCTTTGCGGTTGATCGCAGAATGAGACCGTCGCTGCCGACGCGACGGCACCGAGGTCTCACTGCGCCCGCCCGCGACCAGCGCGCAGCACGGAGTAAGGGAGTTGCCAGCGGCGCGTTAGCTCCCATACTTGCGCGACCTGCCCTCGTCTGATCGACGATCTCTCTCCACCAACTAGCAGTCCCCATGCATCTGCGTTCTTCGCTGCTCTGTTCTACCGTTCTGTCTCTATTGCCCGCTGCGTTTGCGCAGGCTCCTGAGACTGTCCTGAACGTTTCCTTCGAAGCCAAAAATCAGGACGTTCGCTACCAAGTCGGCGCGCTGACGATTCGCCGTTGGAGCGAAGCCGGAGTGACCTACGCCGCCATGAGCCAAAACGACGGCACCAGCTGGACGGCACTCGGGCAGCCCGACGATCGGCTGCAGTTCGTGCTGGCGCAGTTTGACCCGAAGGCGGGCGGCCCGTTGTTTGGTGGCGTGCTGAGCGCGCCGAATGGCACGCGCTTGCACGTCGTGCAATTCCAGACGCAGGTGCTCGCGGGTTACCGCCAAGCGCTGACGAATGCCGGCGTCGAGATCCTGCACTTCCTGCCGGCCAATGCGTTGATTGTGCGCGGCGATGCCGCGGCCCTCGACGCGGTGCAACAGCTGGCGTGCGTGCGGTGGGTGGGTGCGCTGCAGAATGCGTTCAAGCTCGATGCCGAGACGGCCGCGTTTGCAGAGGGCGCGTTCGCCGCGCGTGAGTTCAATCTCGTGCTCGCGGCCAAGAAGGACCGGGCGACGTTGGCGGCGCAAGTGGCGGCAGCCGGCGGCAAGGTCACGGACCTTTGTGATGGCTCGACGATGCTGCGCGCTTTGGTGACGCCAGCCCAACTGGTTGCCTTGCTGTCGCACGACACGATGGTGTGGGCGGACCCAGTGACCGAAGCTGGTTTCGACATGGACAACGCTCGCATCCAGGGCGGTGGCGCCTATGTCGAGACGATGGCTGGTTTCAACGGCAACGGCGTGCGCGCCGAGATCACCGAGCCGTTCGAGGAGACGCACCCGGACTTCGCGGGTCGCTTCCTGGTTCGCGGCGTCAACACCGTGCAAAGCCACGGCCACTGCACGGCGGGCATTGTCGCCGGCAATGGTTCGAGCAACATCGCCGCGCGCGGCATGATGTCTTTGTGCACCGTGATCGAGAACGGCTACTACCCGAACACCGGCGTGCACTACGCCAACATCATCGGCAGCGTCGACCCACTGTCGGCGACGCGCTCGATGCAAGCGACTTCGAGTTGGGGTGCGGCGCAGACGCCGACGTACACCTCGATCTCGCAGTCGGTTGACGACGCGCTGTTCGATGCCGACTTCGTGCGCACGCAGAGCATGAGCAACCTGGGCAGCACGAGCTGCCGTCCGGAAGCGTGGCCAAAGAACACGATCTCGGTCGGCGGCATCAAGCACCTCAACAACAGCAATCCCGCGGACGACAACTGGACGGGCGGCGCCAGCATCGGCCCGGCTTCCGATGGTCGCCTGAAGCCAGAAGTCTGTGCCTACTACGAGAACGTGCTGACGTCCGATCGCAGCGGCACTGCGGGCTACAACACGGCAGCAGGGCTGCCCGGCAACTACACGCCGACGTTCAGCGGCACCTCGTCGGCCACGCCGATCGTGAACGGCCACATCGGCATCATCCAAGAGATGTTCACCAACGGTCTGTTCGGCAACCCGCTGCCGCTGCCGGCGACGGCGGCCAACCGCTTCGCCAACAAGCCGCACATGTCGACCGTCAAGGCGATGCTGTGCAACACGGCGACGCAATACGCCTTCGCGGGCGCGGCCCACGACCTCACCCGCACGCACCAGGGTTGGGGCTTCCCGGCGCTGAACCGCCTCTACGACAACCGCAGCAAGATCGTCGTGCTCGATGAATACGACACGCTGCAGGTTGGCCAGACGCGCAGCTACTACGTCTGGGTCGCCGCCGGCCAGCCCGAGTTCCGCGCGACGATGGTCTACACCGACCCGGCGGCTTTGCCGCTGGCCGCAGTGCACATCATCAATGACGTCAACCTGAAGGTGACGCGCCTGTCCGACGGCACGTTCTGGTGGGGCAACAACGGCCTCGCGGCCAACAACTTCTCGACTAGCGGCGGTGTCGCCAACAACCGCGACAACATCGAGTGCGTCTACCTGCAGAACCCGACGTCGGGCTTGTATCTCGTGCAAGTGACGGCCTTGTCGGTGGCGCAGGATGCCAAGATCGAGACGCCGCAAGTCGACCTCGACTTCGCTCTCGCCATGCACCCAGTCGGTGGCGGCTACCAGACGACTGGTGGTCTGACCATGGACCTGACGTCGTCGGGCCCGGGCAACCTGACGTTCTCGGCGAGCAACGTGCCGGCCGCTGGCTGGACCGATGGCTACACCGTGCTGTCGTTCGCGACCACGCAAGGCCAGGGTTTCGGAGGCTTCTTCGGCATCCAAGACGATGGCCTGACGGCGACCCTGTGGGCGACCCCAGCGAGCGCTGGCAACCCGTTCCACTTCACCAACACGGGCGGCGTCTATCCGTTCGCCAACTTCGTGTTCCCGGATCCAGCGATCATCAGCTTCCTCGCCGGCTTCAAGCTCGACGCGATGATGATCCTGTGGAACGGCGGCAACGTCACCGCGGTCAGCAACGTCGATCGCATCACGCTGCAGTGATCCTGCAGTAGTGATCTCGCGCACGTGATCCCGCGCGCAGGCGGCGACGCCTGACTCGCTTCCCACCGGCGGACCGCTAGGCTCACTGTAGTGAGCGCGGTCCGCCGGTTGCGTTTTGGCTTCTCGCCTTGCCCGAACGACACCTTCGCGTTCTGGGCGGCGACGCACGGCGTGTTGCGGTCATCGATCGAACTCGAGCCGGTGCTCGCGGACATCGAAGCGCTCAATGAACGGGCCTTGGCTGCGGACGAGGCGTTGCCGGTGACCAAGTTGAGTCTGCCGGCGTTGGCGCGTGCACTCGATCGCTATGCCGTGCTGCCAAGTGGTGCGGCGCTGGGGTTTGGCTGCGGTCCGTTGGTCGTCGCGGCCACGGCGTCGCGCTACCACCAACTCAGCGATCTAGCCGCCGCGCGCATCGCGATCCCCGGCCACCACACCACGGCGTTCCTGTTGCTGCGGGTCTTGTTGCCCAACATCCGTTTCGACGCCGTGCCCATGCGCTTCGATCAAGTCCCGCTCGCCGTGGCCCGCAGGCAATGTGATGCCGGCGTGATCATCCACGAGTCGCGGTTCACGTACCGGGAACATGGGCTGCGCGAGGTCGCTGACCTCGGTGCCCTGTGGGAACGCGCCACTGGCGGACCGCTGCCGCTCGGGGTGATCGCCGCTCGCCGCGACTTGCCAGCGGTGACCGTTCGCGACCTCGGCGACTTGCTGCGCGCCTCGGTCGAGTTGGCGCAGGCCGAGCCCGAACGCCCGCGCGCCTTCGTGCGGGCGCACAGCCAGGAATTGGCGGACGATGTCTGTGATCGCCACATTGCCCTCTACGTGAACGACTTCAGCAAGGACCTCGGCGCCACCGGTCGCGCTGCCATCGACGAACTGCTGGCGCGCGGCCGCGCCGTGGGACTGCTGCCGCCGGGGCCGCCAACGTTTTGGGAGCAGGCGTGATCTTCCCTTTGCTCGCGGCTGCCGTGTTCACCTTGGCGACGCTCGTGCTGGCGGTGTTGCTCGGCCTGTTGCTCGCCGTCGCGAAGTGTCCGACGCAGCGTTACCGCCGCTTCGTGTTGTGGCTGCACGTCGGCCTCTTCCCGTTGCATCTGTTCGCGACGTTCCCGCTGCTGCTTGGGTTGTTCGGCTCGCGCGGGCTCGGCACGCGTTCGCATGAATCGGCGTATGCCGGGCCGCGCCTCGATGCGGCGGGCGCCCTGATCCCCCAGACGTGGGCCAGTTTGAAGGCCGAGATCGCCGCCGGCCAGCCGGCGGTTGCTGCCGACGTCGCCGCTGCCGCTAGCTCCCGCGCGCGCGCAATCCCGAGTTCTGGCGGCGTCACTCTGCGGGCGTTCCGTCTGGAGAGTGCGCAAGAACCACCGGTCGCCGTGGCGGTTTTGGTGCACGGCCTCTTTCGCTCGGCCATGGAACTCGAACCGGTCGCGGCGATGTTGCGCGAGCAAGGCTGTGAGTGCTGGCTGGTCGAGTTGCGCAACTTCGGTGGCAGCAGCCGGGCGCCATTCACTGCGGGCCTGCGTGAAAGCGACGACGTGGTCGCCGCCGTGCAGTTTGTGCGAGCGCAGCCACAACGGGCGACGACGCCGGTCGTGTTGTTTGGGGTCAGCCTCGGCACCGTCGCCGTCAGTCTCGCGCTGCCACGCCTCGATCGTATTGCCGGCGTCGTGCTCGATGCACCGATCGATGACATGCAAGCCGGGGCTCGCCGCATGCTCGGCTTCGATCGCGTCGGGGACCGCCGTTCGTGGTTTCGCATCGACGAGCCGTGGGCGTCGCTGGTGCTGCATGCGCTCGGCGCGTGGTCCCACTTCGAGGTTGGCAGCGTTTGCCCGACCGACGTGCTGGCGACCTTGCCGCACGACCTGCCGATGCTGATTGTCGGTGCTGGCGACGACGACCGCGCACCGCCGGCCTCGGTCGAGCGGCTGTTCGCGCGCCTGCCGATGCACGCGCACACGCGGCAGCTGTGGATCGTGCCCGCTTCTCGCCACGGCCACGTGTTCCTCGACCAGCCGGCTGCCTACGCCGAACGGCTGCGCTGGCTGCTCGCCAACTTGCGCCGCTGACGTCACTGACGTCACTGCGCACTCTCGACTCCCGCCCGCCAACAGCTACCTTCCCATCCCCCGATGCCGCGTCGCGACCGTGCAGCTGACCTGGAACGGCTGCACTTCGACATCCAGCCGCAGCCCGATGACTTCACGTGTGGACCTACCTGTCTGCACGCGATCTATCGCTATTGGGGGGATGAAGTGCCGCTGCCGCAGCTCGCCGACGAGATCACGCGCACGCCTTCGGGGGGCACGGCCGAAGTGATGCTCGCCAACCACGCGCTCGCCCGCGGCTACCGCGCGACGCTGATCACCTACAACCTGCGCATCTTCGATCCGACGTGGTTCACGACGCCCGGCATCGACATCCGCGATCGTTTGCGCAAGCAGAGTGCGATCAAGAGTGCGCAGCGCCCGGTTTTTGCCCTGCTCACCGACGCCTACCTGCAGTTTCTCGATCTCGGCGGCACGCTTGGTTTCGTCGATCTGTCGCCGACGTTGCTGCGACGTTGGTTGCGACGCGGCGTGCCGATCCTGACCGGCCTCAGCTCGACTTATCTGTATCGGCGGTCGCGTGAGTACGGCCCGCTCGACGACGACGATGACGTGCGCGGCGAACCGCAGGGGCACTTCGTCGTGCTGTGTGGCTATCGGCGTGCGCGCCGAGCCGTGCTCGTCGCCGACCCCTACCTCGAACATCCCAAGGCTCCGGACACTCACTATGAAGTGAGCCTGGAGCGTGTCGTCGGCGCGATCCTGCTGGGCGTGCTGACCCACGATGCAAATCTTCTGATGATCGAACCTGGCACCCATCGCGCGGCTCCGCCGACTCTTGGCAGTTGATTCATGCGCAATCTCGTCGTCGTCAACGACCCGAAAGAATGGTCGTTCTCGCAGGAAGGGCTCGAAGTCGTCGCAGCCCGCAAATACCTGACGCATCCGTCCTACACCACGATCGACAAGGTGCGGGTGATCAATCTGTGCCGGTCCTTCGGCTACCAGAAGATCGGCTACTACGTGTCGCTGCTCGCGGATGCGCGCGGCCACAAGCCGATGCCGAGCATCGAGACGATCCAGAACATGAAGGATCGCGCCATCGCCGCCATCGCGGGCGCGGATCTGCAGGAGATCATCGACGAGTCGTTGCACAAGGTGCAGAGCGAGGAGTTCACGCTGAGCGTGTACTTCGGCCGCAACATGGCGCAGCGGCATGAACGGCTGGCGAACGCGCTGTTCCGCATGTTTCCGAGTCCCTACCTGCAAGCGAACTTCGCGCGCAGCGAGAAGTCAGGGCGTTGGCGCCTTGAGAGCTTGAAGCCCATGGCGCTCGACGACATCTCGGCCGGGCACGAAGGCTTCGCCCAGGAAGCGACGACGGACTTTCTGCAGAAGGGCTGGCGGCCGTTGAAGCGGGCCCAGCGACCGTACGACTTGGCGATCTTGGTCGATCCCGATTTGCCCGAGCCGCCGTCCAACAAGAAGGCACTGCAGAAGTTCGCCAAGGCGGGCGAAGAGGTGGGCTTCAACGTCGAGTTCATCCGCCAAGAGGACTACTCGCGACTCGGTGAGTTCGACGCGTTGTTCATTCGCGAGACCACCGGCGTCAACCACCACACGTTCCGCTTCGCGTGCCGGGCCGAAGCGCTCGGGCTCATCGTCCTGGACGACCCGGCTTCGATCCTGCGCTGCTCGAACAAGGTGTTCTTGGCCGAGATGGCCGACCAACAGGACATTCTGGTGCCCAACACCATGATCGTGCATCGCGGCAACGTCGACGATCTGGTGGCGAGGTTGGGGCTGCCGTGTGTGCTGAAGCAGCCCGACAGCTCGTTCTCCGCAGGCGTCTGCAAGGTGGCGACAACGGCTGAACTGAACGTCGCGGTCGAAGCGATGCTGGAGAAGTCGGACCTCGTCATCGCGCAAGCGTTCGTGCCAACCGAGTTTGACTGGCGGGTCGGTGTGCTCGATGGCCAGCCGCTGTTTGCGTGCCGCTACTACATGGCCGACGGCCACTGGCAGATCTTGAAGCGCGACGCGGGCGGCAAGAAGGAAGACGTCGGGCGCGCCGAGACGGTGCCGGTCGAGATGGCGCCGACGCGCGTGGTGAAGACCGCTCTGAAGGCCGCCAACCACGTGGGCAAGGGTTTCTACGGCGTCGACCTCAAGGAAGTCGGCGGCAAGGTCTACATGATCGAGGTCAACGACAACCCCAACATCGATGCGGGCTTCGAAGACGAAGTGATCGGCGACGAGCTCTACTTGCGGGTGATGCGCACGTTCTTCGCACGCGTCACGGCGAGACACCGCGGCTGGGGGTCGGCGTGACCCTCGGGTTGTTCGCGGGCTTTGGCATCGAGCTCGAGTACATGGTCGTCGACCGCAGCTCGTTCGCGGTGCAGCCGATCGTCGACGAGTTGTTGCGCCACTTTGCGGGCAGCTATGTCGGCGACTTCGACGATGGGCCGATCTCGTGGTCGAACGAGTTGGCGTTGCACGTAGTGGAGTTGAAGACGAATGGGCCGGCGCCAGCCCTCGCCGGCGTCGCCTCGTCGTTCCAGCGGTCGGTGCAGCGGCTCGACGCGGCGCTGGCGCCCATGGGCGCGCGGCTGATGCCGGGCGGCATGCACCCGACGATGGACCCGAAGCGTGAGTTTCGCCGTTGGCCGCATGACTACGCCGAGGTCTACGGCGCCTACGATCGCATCTTCGACTGCCGCGGGCACGGTTGGTCGAACCTGCAGAGTTGCCACCTCAACTTGCCGTTCGCGAACGATGACGAGTTTGGGCGCTTGCACTTGGCGGCGCGCGCGCTGCTGCCATTGCTGCCAGCCCTCGCTGCGAGTTCGCCGTTTTGCGACGGGCGGTTCACGGGCTGGCTTGATTGGCGGTTGCAGGTCTACCGCCACAACCAAGCGCGCGTGCCGCGCATTGCCGGGCTCGTCGTGCCCGAACCGGTGACGACGCGGGAACAGTACTTCCGCGAGATCCTCGAACCGACGTGGGCCGACATCGCGCCGCTCGATCCGGATCGGCTGCTGCGCGAGGAATGGCTGAACTCGCGCGGCGTCGTCGCCAAGTTCTTTCGCGACGCGCTGGAGATCCGCGTGCTCGATGTCCAGGAATGTCCGGCCGCGGACCTGGCGATCGCCTCGTTGGTGGTCGCGGTGCTGCGGGCCCTGTGCACGGAGCGTTGGTGTGGCCTAGCGACGCTGGCCGCCCTGCCGACCGAAGAGCTGGCGGCGGTGTTGTGGCAGGTGGCGAAAGAGGGGGATCAGGCGATGGTCACGCACCGCGGGCTGCTGCAGGCGCTCGGCTTGCAGGAACCGTGTTCGGCGTTGGGTGTGTGGCGGCATCTGGCGGACGCGACGCTGCGAAGTCCGTCGGACCTCGATCCGCTGCTCGCGGCACCGCTGCACACGATCCTCACTCACGGGCCGTTGGCGCGGCGGCTGCTGGCGGCGTTCGGCACCGCCCCGGATCCGGCGGCGTTCCGTTCGATGAAGCAACAGCTCGCGGACTGTTTGCACGCCGGGGTGTCGTTCGGGGCCTGAGGGTTCGCGGCCGCGGGACAACACCCTTGACGCCTCATGTATTGGTCGCCATCATTTTGACCGTCAAATTGATGGCGACCTATACACGTGACCTATCGGTGCCGGACCGCTCGTTCTTCTTGTTCGGCCCACGCGGTACCGGCAAGACGACTTGGCTGCGCCAACAACTGCCGAATGCGCGTTGGTTCGACCTAGTCACGGATCGAGAGATGTTCGCATTGATGCGCGATCCAGAACGATTCTCGGCCGAGGTCGAGGCCTTGCCGTCGGGTTCGTGGGTGGTGGTGGACGAGATTCAGCGCCTGCCTGCACTGTTAAATGACGTGCAGGACCTGATCTCGCGTCATCCGCGCCGCTTTCGCTTCGCGTTGACTGGTTCGAGTGCGCGGAAGCTGAAGCGCGAACAAGCCAATCTGCTCGCCGCGCGCGTCATCAACCGCCAGTTCTTTCCGTTGACGGCGAGCGAGCTCGGCAGCGACTTCGATCCTGACGCCGTTCTGCGGTACGGCACGCTGCCGGCGGTGGCGACCGAGCCTTCCGTGCGCGGGCGAATCGATCTACTTCAGGCATACGTCGACAACTACATCGGACAGGAAATCCGCGCCGAAGCTTTGGTGCGGCGCCTGGACTCCTTCCATCGATTCCTCGAGATCGCTGCGATTGCCAACGCCCAGGTCACCAATCTGGCTGGCATTGCCCGCGATGCCGCGGTCGCGCGGCCGACGGTCCATGGCTACTTCGAAGTGTTGGTGGACACGTTGATCGGCAGCTTCCTGCCGGCGTGGCGCGCCCGTGCGAAGGTCAAAGAGGTCGCGCATCCCAAATTCTACTTCTTCGACACCGGCGTTGTTCGGGCCCTAGCTGGGAGAGTGCGTGAGCCGATGGCAGACGCCGAGCGCGGGCACTTGCTTGAGACCTATGTGCTGCACGAACTGCGCGCGTTCATGAATCGCTGTGGCACGGGCGGGCAGCTCACGTACTGGCGCACACCGTCTGGTGCCGAGATCGATTTTGTTTGGACGCGTGCTGAGACCAGTGTGGGAATCGAAGTCAAGGCGACGACTCGCTGGCGACGCGAGGATGGCCGAGTGCTCGAGGAACTACTCGAAGCAGGCGTCCTACGTCGGGCCGTGGGCGTCTACCTCGGGCGCAGCCCCCTCAAGGTCGGTGGTGTCGATGTGCTGCCGTTGGCGAAGTTTCTTGACGGCTTGCGCGACGGCGCGGTCATTGGCTAGTTGCCGACTGGCGGCGATCCGCGTCAGCGCGAGCCAGCGTGCGGAGCCGAGAACGGCACCATCGCGATCGCGATCGACAACAGCACGAGCGCGGCGACCAGGTTGGGCACGGCGTTGCCGTTCAGCAGCCAGGCCGTGATGCCGAGCAAGCAGGCGCCTTCGAGTATCGCCAGTGGGATCAGGGTGGCGACGAACTGAGCTTGCGAACGGGTGGCGGCGCTGGCGGCGACGATCGCGAACATCGTCATGCCCACGAGCAGCGCGCAGAACACCAGGCGTTGCTGCGCGAACGGCATCGGCGTCCGCGGCCCGGTCACTGCCGTCTGCGGCCCGGTCACTCGCGTGTGAACAGCCCGAGCACGTGGCCCGAACCGATCAGGAACAGGGGTTTGGCGAGTTGCTGGCGAAAGCCGCACTGCTCGGCGATGGCGCGCACGCGGTCGTTGCGCAGCACGTTCTTTGGCTTCTTACCGGCGATCTTGACGCGCAGCTGACGCAGCATGTTCTTCAGCGAAGTCGCTGAGAACCACGTCACGATGACGTGCTTCTTGGCGGTGCGGAACAGTTCGCGCAGATGCTGTTCGCGCAGCTCTTGCGTCTCCAAATGGTGCGACAGCCGAAAGCTGACCACGGCGTCGAACGCCTGATCCTTGAACGGGATTTCCAGGGCCGAGGCGCGCACGTAGTGGCGATGGTCGCGGTCATGGTCGCGCTGGTTGAGCTGCACCATCGTGAACGACCAGTCGCCTTCGACGAGGCGCTGGCAGTGGCTGCGCAGCAGATCGGACAAGCGCCCGTGGCCGCACGGCAGATCGAGGATGGTGTCGACCTTGCCGATGCGTTGGAAGTAGCGCGCAAGCAGCGCGCGTTCGCGTTTGTCCGACCACTTGCGGTGCAGCTTCTTCTGGTAGTCCGCCTTGTAGGCCTCGGCCCCGCGGGCGCTGTTGTAGTTCTGCAGCTTGCTCGGCTGCATCGGTGCGTGCACGTTCGTCATCGGGCGGATCGGTCAGTGTTCGGTTCGGCGGCCTCGGCGAAGGCGGCCAAGGATATAGGTGAAGAAGGCCATCGCGAGCGCGCGCTCGACGACATTCTGCAGTGGACCGCGCGGCGCCATCGTGCGCCAGAGTTTGCGGGCGGTGGGGAGGTCGCCGTCGCAGTAGCCGAGCAACCAACGCCAGCGTTCGCCGCGTTGCCAGTCGCGCCGACGCGACGGCGAGAAGGCACCGAGGAACAGGTCGATGCGCGCCAGGCGGCCGCCATGCAGGTCCCGGTTGAGCGAGACGACGGCCGGCGTGTCGCAGACGACCAAGTGGCCGCGGCTTGGCTCGCCTTGGACCAGAACGTTGCGCGGCATCGGCGTCGACCACAGGAAGCCGCGGCGATGCAGCGACGCCAGCAGGGCGCCCATGGCGCGCGCCAGGGTCGTGCGGGTGCTGGCGCTGGTGGCGGGTTCGGCGCGCAACAGGTGTTGCAGCGGCAGTGCGTCCGGCACGAAGCGCGTCAGTAGCGTCGATTGCTCGACGAAGCAGCCGCGGCGCCGTTCGGACCAACCGAGCGCAATCAGGCAAGGCACACCGGCCGCGGCGACGGCGGCGAGGTTGTCGTGTTCGCGCTGGGCGCGGCTCTGGCGACAGATCGTCTGCAGCCAACGCAGGCCACGATTGCGGTAGGTCTTGCGCACCACGGCGTCGTCGCCAAGGCCAAGCACCTCGATCGTGGTCGCCGGTTCGTCCTTCAGCACGAGCCGACGTTCGGCCGCGAGCCGTTCGAGTTCGGCGTCCGCAATCACGAACGGCGTTGCAGTTCGCGTTCGAGTCGCTGCACCAGTTCGTGCTGCGGCCACGCCCGCGGTGGGGTCATGGTAACGAGGTTGGTGAACATCATCGGATGGTCGATCTTCGGCATCGGCAAGCCGAGCCAGTCGCGCACCACGCGCACGGCGAGCACTTCGATCGGAAACAGCCGACACGAGGGGTCGTCGAAGGCCGCACCAGCACCGCTCGTTTGTTCGAGATGCAGCGTCAGCAGCTCGGCCAGGCTCAGAGCGAACAAGCGCGCATCCCCTTGCCAGTGCAGCAGCGGTTGGTGGTACGGCCCAAGGCGCGGTGTCAGCGTCGGCCGTTGGCCCGCGCGCAATGTCAGCAGTTCGCGCGTGAACAGCGGCAGGTGTTCGCTGTCGGTGAAGGTCGACTCCGGCTCGTCGCGCAGCATTTCGTAGAGCGGCTCGGCACCGGGGTCGTGCAGCGCGAGACCAAGCAGGGCAGTCCAGGTGCCGTGCAGCCGCGAGAACGGCAGCCGCTTGCTGCCGGCGCGACGCTGCGTCGGGCCCTGGTGGCGTTCGCGCAGCAGCAAGGCACAGCGCCGCAGCGCCTGGCCGATGCGCACGTCGTCGAAGCCCTTGCTGTCGCCTTCGATCGCCCGATGCATGCCGTAGCCGAGGTGCCAGGTGCCGAGCATCCACGCGGCGACGTGAACCTGCGGGCGCCGCTGCGGATTGCCCAGTGATTCGCGCAGTTGCGCCTCTTGGTCGTGCTCCAGAAACTTGCGGTTGCCGTCGCGCTCGGTCCATTCGTGCAGTTGGCGGCGCAGGTTGGTGATCGCGGCGGTGCTCATCGAGGCGAGAACCCTAACCGGTCGCGTCCGCGTTCTGGCACACGTAGAGTGGCGACGTGGATGTCGTGCGCTGGCTCTTGTTTGGTGCGCTGCCGGCGGCGGCGGCGGTGCTTCTGCTGGTCGGCGTCGGCGGGGCGCGCTTCTTGGCGCTGGCCCTGGCGATAGCGCTCTGCGTGCCGTTCGCCCTGGTGGACGGCTGGCCGCCGTGGCCGTGGCAGTTGTCGTTGCAGAGCGGTCGGCCAGACCTGTGGTTGTGGTGGGTGTTCCTCGCGATCGGCATCGTCGGGACTGGCTACGACACCAAGCTGCTGCCAAAGCCGCTGCTACTCGCCTTCGACTTTTTGCTGGTGGTGTCGTTGCCGTGGTTGTTGTCCGCACCGCTGCGCAGTGGCTGGACCTTTGAGCAGTGCGTGCTGGGGCTCGGTGCGGGGTGGGTCGTGGTGTTGGGCGGCTGGTGGCTGCAGCGGCGCGTAGCGAAGGCGTGCCCTGGCGTCGCGGTGCCACTCGCGGGGGCGATCGTGTTAGCGGCCGATGCGGTGGTGCTGCGCGCGATGGGTTCGCCGTCTGGCTGGCAATTGGCTGGGGTCGCGGCGGTGGCGCTCGGCCTCACGGTGGCGACGACGATCTGGCGGCGACCATTTCGCTGCGGCACCGGCGGGGCGTTGGCGATCACGGTCGCGCACGTCGGCTTGCTGGGGTGTGGCCGTACTGAAGCGGACCTGCTGCGGGTGCCGTTCTTGTTGGTCTTGGCAGCGCCGCTCGGCATGGGTCTCGCACCCTTGCGGCTGTTTGCGCGCCGCCCTGGTATGGGGGTTGTGGTTGGCATCGGCGCCACGTTGGCGCTGGCGATCGTCAGTTGCGCGATCGTGTAGGGGGAAGGCGGCGATGGCGCTGACGCGACGCCCGCGTTTGGTTGTGGATTCTGTTCGTTGAGTGAACCTTGGCCCCGCCGCATCGTTCGCGCTGCGTTGCCGACGGGAATCACCCGCGGCGGAGGTGCCCTCATGCGATGGTTCGTCTCGAGTCTGTTAGGCGGCGTTCTGGTGGGTTCGGTGGCGCTGGCGCAATCGCGCCCCATCGAGCCGCGGCCGCCTGCCACCCCGCCGATTCCCGCTGCGGCACCGGCGACGTCGATGCTGGCGACCGAGCGCTTCCTGTTCGTCGTTCGCGGGGACGTGCTCTACCAGTTCGATGTGCTCACGCTCGCACTGCTCAACACGCATGCGTTCCCGGCGGCGAAGGGCGATCGCACGCGGCCCGTCGCGCCACCGATTTCGAGCAAGCCGGATGCGACGTGGATCGAACCCGCATGGCCGGTGTCGCCGGTGGTGGCGACGAATCCGTTTGGCGAAGGCATCGACGCGGCGTTGCAGTGGTTGGAACAACACCAGGACGAAGACGGCCATTGGGACAGCGATGGCTTCATGAAGCACGACCTCGAAGGCGACCCGTGCGATGGCCCCGGCAATGCCATTTACGACGTCGGGCTCACGGGGCTTTCGATGTTGGCGATGTTGGGCGGCGGCAGCACGCTGCGCGGTGGCGCCTACCAGGACAACTTGCAGCGCGCGGCGGTTTGGCTGTGCGACCAACAGAGCGAGAACGGCATGTTCGGCAGCGCGGCGTCGCAGGCCTACATCTACGACCACGCCATCGCGACCTTCGCGATGTGCGAAGCCTATGGCTTGTCGTCGAAACACGCGCGGTTGAAGGACGCTGCCCAGAAGGGCCTTCACTACTTGGAGTCGCATCGCAATCCGTACGGCGTGTGGCGGTACCAACCGCGCGGCGGCGACGGCGACACGTCGGCGACGACGTGGGCGGTGCTGGCGTGTGCGTCAGGCAAGGCGTTTGGGCTCGCCGTCGACGAGGCCACGACCAAGACGGCGCTGGTCTACTACGACGCAGTCACTGGGTCCGACGGTCGCGTTGGCTACACCAAAGCAGGGGAGCGCTCGTCGCGGCCGGTGGGTCGGCAAGAACGCTTCCCGGCCGAGAACGGCGAGGCGATGACGGCCGCGGGCCTGTTCGGTCGGTTCGTGCTCGGGCAGAACCCGGCCCTAACGCCCAAGATGTTCGCCGGCGCCGATCGGCTGGCGGCGTGCCTGCCGACGTGGGAGCCGGGTCACGTCGACGCGGTCTATTGGTACTTCGGCAGCTACGCGATGTACCAGATGGGTGGTCGGCACTGGCAGGCTTGGCAGCCGACGCTCGAGACGTTGCTCGTGCACCAACGGCAAGACGGCAACTTCGCCGGCTCGTGGGATCCGGTCGGGGTGTGGGACGAAGAAGGTGGGCGGGTGTGCATCACCGCGCTCTACGCACTGTCGCTGGAAGCTGGGTATCGCATCGGCAAGGTGAAGTAGCGACGGGCGCGGGGTCAGCGTCGGTTCCTGTTGGCAGCTCGAAGTCATGGCTCTCTCTTCTTCGCCGCGTGTCGAACGCCGCGACCTTCGCGGCCAGAAGTGCCTCGAACTCGATCCGCCGTCGGCGGATTCGCCGAGTAGCGTGCCCTTCCTCGACGCAGCTCCGTTGCAGGGCGCGAAGTTCTACACGCCGCCATGGTCGCTGCCAACGCTGGTGGATTGCATGCGATGAACGCAACGCAAGGCCCCTCGCGATCTGGCCCTCGCGGCGATCCTGACGGTCGCGTCAGGGCGCCAGATCCCACTACCCTGACCACCCTGAGTCTCGCACGCGTGAGCCCCTGTATGCTGGTCGCATGTCTGGACTTCGCGCTCGAGTGCTGAACGGTCGTCTATTGGTCGACGAACCCACGTCCCTTCCTGAGGGAACGGTCCTGGACCTCGTCGTTGACGACGAGGGTGACGACCTCGATGTCGGCGAACGCGCGGTCCGCGACGCCGCCCTGCAGCGCGCTTGGATGCAGGCGCAGAATGGGGAGGGGCGTCCCGCCCAAGACCTCATCGATCGGCTGCGCGGACGATGACACCAGTCGCCGTCGTGCCGGTAGCGGAGGTGCAAGTCGAAGGGATCGACGAATGGTGGCGAGCCAATCGTTTGGCCGCACCCTCGCTGTTCCGCGAGGAGTTCGCCGTCGCCATCGAACTCATCAGCAGCGCGCCACGGATCGGCAGACGGCAGCGCCGTGCCGGGATTCCCGGGCTACGCCGCGTGTTGCTGCGCGCGACTCGCTACCACGTTTACTACGCCCCATCGGCCGATGGGCTGTCTTTGTACGTGCTGGCGGTGTGGAGCTCGTTGCGCGGGAAGGGACCACCGCTCTCGACACTCGGTTGATTTCGAATCGTACGGATCGCGAATCACGTGGTCGCTTCGCAGCGGCAAGGCGAAGCCTTTGCCGGTGAACGCGTCTCACTAGCCCCTGGCGATCTTGGCCTGGCACGCAGAACGACACAGTCTGAGGGGTTGTCCGTGGCGCGAGGCTGGTGATGATCTCGCCGCCGCCTTGTTCCTCATGCGCCACGCCTCGCTCTTGTTCTCGTTCGCCATGCTCGGTGCCGTCTGCGGCCTGCGCAGTGCCGCTGCGCAACAACATTGGTCGTACCAAGCGATCACGCGCCCCCTGGTGCCGACCGCCAGCCAAGCAACGTGGGGCACTTCGCCACTCGATCGCCTGGTGCTTGCGAAGATGAACGCACACGGCTTGTCGCCGTCGCCTAGGGCCGATCGGGCGACGTGGTTGCGGCGGGTGAGCCTCGACCTCACGGGATTGCCGCCGACCCCGACTGCACTCGCGACGTTCCTCACCGACCATGCCGAAGGCGCCAACGAACGCGTCGTCGATCGCCTGCTGACGAGCAGCGCCTTCGCTGAGCGCTGGGCTGCTTGGTGGCTTGACCTAGCGCGCTACGCCGACAGCCAGGGCTACGAGAAGGACGACCTGCGGCGCACGATGTGGCGCTACCGCGATTGGGTGATCGACGCCTTTGCGCGCGACTTGCCGTTCGACCAGTTCACGATCGAACAGTTGGCTGGCGACTTGTTGCCGAACGCGACCGACGAGCAGCGGCTGGCGACGGCGTTCCATCGCCAGACGATGACCAACACCGAGGGTGGCACCGACGACGAAGAGTTTCGGGTGGCGGCGGTGGTCGATCGCGTCGACACCACGATGTCGGTGTGGATGGGCAGCACGCTGGGCTGTGCGCAGTGCCACGACCACAAGTACGACCCGTTCAGCCAGCGCGAGTTCTTCCAGATCTTCGCGTTCTTCGATCAGACCGAGGATCGCGACCAGGACAACGACGCGCCGACGCTGCGCGTGCCGTCGTTGCCGCAGCGCGCCGCACAGAAGGCGATCGAACTCGAGTTGACCGCGTTGCGCCCGCAGCTGGTTCCCGCGGCGGGTGCGGTCGAGGCCTGGGCCGTGCAGCAACGCCAGAATGTGCGAGCCTTCGCGTCGGCAGCGCCGACTGCCAGCATTTGGCAGGTGCTCGGCCCAATCGCCGCGGGCGGCATGCGGGAAGCGCACACGACGGCGTTGGCGCCGGAGACCGATGGCGTGCAAGTCGCCAACGAACAAGCCGGGCAGCGTTGGCGAGCGGAGCCAGAGTATGTCGACGGCCGCGTGCACACGTGGTCAGGAGATGGCAGTGCGGTGTATCTGCACCGCACCATCCACGCGCTCGCGGCGGCTCCCGCGGCGCTGTCGCTCGGCAGTGATGATGCGATCAAGGTGTGGTGGAACGGCAGGGAAGTGCTCGCCAAAGAAGTCGGTCGTGGCGCTGCTGCCGACCAGGAGCTGTTGGCTGTCGATCTGCTCGCTGGCGACAACACCGTGCTGCTCAAGATCAGCAACGGCGGCGGCCCCAGTGGCTTCTACTTCGATCTGCGCGGCAGCGACCTGCCGACCGACGTGCTGACGATTTTGGCGTTGGCGCCGGATGCCTGTGATGGCGCCCAGCACGAACGGCTTCGTCGCGAATACGTGGCGCGAGCGCCGGAGTTGGCGGCGTTGCGTTCGCGCTTGGCAGAACTGGAAGCTGCGTTCGATGCCGAACGTGGTCCCGCGGTGCCGGTGTTGCGTGAGTTGCCAGCGGCCAAGCGCCGCACCACCCGTGTGCATCGGCGCGGCAGCTTTCTCGATCAGGGCGACGCCGTGACAGCGGATGTGCCGCGGGTGTGGCCGGGGCTCGTGCAGCCCGCCGGGAACGACCGCTTGGCGTTCGCTCGTTGGTTGGTGTCGCGCGACAACCCGCTGACGGCGCGCGTCGTCGCCAATCGCATCTGGAGCGAACTGTTTGGTGCTGGCCTCGTCCCAACTCTCGAAGACTTTGGTTCGCAAGGCGACCGGCCATCGCATCCGGAACTGCTCGATTGGTTGGCGATGCAGTTCATGGATCGCGGTTGGTCGCTGCGTGAGCTGTTGAAGACCATCGTGTTGTCCGCGACCTACGGGCAGAGTTCGGCGGTGACGGCCCAGCACCGCGAACGCGACCCCGAGAACCGCTGGCTGGCGCGCGGAGCGTCGCTGCGCCTTGGCGCCGAGGCGCTGCGTGACCAAGCGTTGCAGGTGTCTGGGCTGCTGGTGCGCACCGTCGGCGGTCCAAGCGTGATGCCGCCACAGCCGGACGGTGTCTGGATGCAGCCCTACAGCGGTGAGAAGTGGTCGGCGGCGGACGGCCCGGATCGTTTCCGCCGGGCGCTCTACACGTTCTGGCGGCGCACCAGTCCGCACCCCGCGATGTTGGTGTTCGATGCGCAGAGTCGCGAGTCGTGCGTGTTGCGGCGGCAGCGCACCAACACGCCTCTGCAAGCGTTGGTGCTGTGGAACGACCCGCAGTTTCATGAGCCGGCGGGGGCGCTGGCGGCGCGGGTGTTGGCCAACGCTGGCACCGACGACACCGCCCAGGTGCGTTGGCTGTGGCAGCAGTGTTTGTTGCGCGAGCCGACCGTCGGCGAGCAGTCGCGGTTGCTGGCGTTGTTGGCGGCGGAACGCCAGCACTTCGCGGTGCAGCCGGAGTTGGTGGCGGCGATGGTGGCCAGCGGGCGTCATGGCGCTCCCGCCGAACTCGCGTCCTGGACCGTGGTGGCTAGCGTGGTGTTGGCCCTCGACGAATTCGTCAGCAAGCAGTGAAGCCCATGCACAACCCGCTGCACCCACTCGATCGTCGACAGTTTCTCAGTCGCTCGTTGGCAGCGTGCGGTGGCCTTGCGGTGCCCTTGCTGCGCACGGATGACCCGAAGCGGCCGCTGTTCGCCGCGCGCGCGAAGAACGTCATCTGGCTGCACATGGAAGGGGCCCCGCCGACGCTCGACATGTTCGATCGCAAGCCTGTGCTCGATCGCTTGCACCTGCAGAAGTGCCCCGACTCGTTCTTGAGCAAGGAGCGCTTCGCGTTCATCAAGGGGCACCCGCTGCTGCTCGGCCACCAACACGCGTGGATCCGCGGCAGCAACGGCGTCGAAGTGTGCGAGCTGCTGCCGCACTTGGCGCAGCAGATGTCGGACGTCACGCTCGTGAGGTCGATGTTCACCGATCAGTTCAACCACGCGCCGGCCGAACACCTGCTGTTTTCGGGGGCGCCGCGGCCCGGGCGGCCGTCGTTTGGTTCGTGGCTCGCGCACGGCCTCGGCAGCGACAACCACGATCTGCCGGCGTTCATCGTGATGTTGAGTGGCGGCAATCTGCCGAGCGCTGGCAAGGCACTGTGGAGTTCTGGGTTCTTGCCATCGGTGCACCAGGGCGTGGAGTTCCGTTCGGCTGGCGAGCCAGTGCTCTACTTGCAGGACCCGGCCGGCTACGACCGCGCGCGCCGCGAACGTTCACTGCGAGCGATGAATGATCTGAACGCCGAGCACGCGAGCGTGCACGGTGATCCGGAGACGACGACGCGCATCGCGCAGAACGAATTGGCGTTCCGCATGCAGCGGTCCGTGCCGGAAGCCGTCGACCTCGCGAGCGAGTCGCCGGAGGTGCATGCGCTCTACGGCACGCGGCCAGGACAGGTTTCGTTGGCAAACAACTGCTTGCTGGCGCGGCGCCTCGTCGAACGCGGCGTGCGCTGCGTGCAGTTGTTCGATTCGGGTTGGGACATCCACGGCACCGGCCCCGGTGATGACCTGATGACGCAGTTCGTCAAGAAGTCGCAGGAACTCGATCGCGCGCTGGCGGCCTTGCTGATCGATCTGCGTCGGCGCGGCTTGCTCGACGAGACGTTGGTCGTGTGGGGCGGCGAGTTTGGCCGCACGCCAATGAACGAAGCGCGCGACGGCAGCAAGTTCCTAGGGCGCGATCATCACCCGCACTGCTTCTCGATGCTGCTCGCCGGCGGTGGGGTGCGACGTGGGGCGGTGGTGGGGGCGACGGACGAACTCGGGCACCGCGTGATTGAAGCACCGATCCACGTGCACGATTTGCAGGCGACCGTGCTGCATCTACTCGGGCTCGACCACGAGAAGTTGACGTGGAAGTACCAGGGCCGCCCGTTCCGCCTCACGGACGTGCATGGCAAGGTGAAGAAGCAGTTGCTGGCGTGAGGTCTGGATTGGCCTTCGTGCTGTGGGCCGGCTGGCTCAGTCGCCCTTCTGCTGCTTGCTCAAGAACTCGATCAGGTCGCGAATCTGACGACGCGTCAGGGTGCCGCCCATCGCCGGCATCGCGCTCTCCGCGTTCGGCTTCCTGCTCTTGATCGAAGTCCAGGGCACGTCCGTCGCTTCGCCAGTCGCGGGCGTGATGGTTATGGCCCCGTCCTGGTCCTTGTTGATGACGCCTGAGTGCAAGGTGCCGTTGTGCAGTTCGATCGTCGTCGCGCCAAAGCCCTCGGCAATGCGCACGCTCGGCGAGATCAGCGCCTCCAGCAACTGCTCGCGCGTCAGCTTCTTGCCAATGCCGTCGAGTGCCGGCCCAGCGTTGCCGCCAAGGCCTGCGAGTGAATGGCAGCGCGTGCAGCGCGTCGCCTCATTGTCGTGGAAGACCGAGCGCCCGCGGCCTGAGTCGCCACCTTCGCGCGCCACCAGGAACGGCCCGGCAACCCCACTGGCCTGCGCCGCGGTGTCGATGCTGGCGAGGGCGTCATTGAGACCCGCGTGTTTCTTGGCGGCGTCCAACAAGTCGAGCTGCAGGGTGTTTGCCACCTCACCGAGTGAATGGCGAGTGAGCCACGAACGCAGCAAAGCAGTCGCCGCGGCATGCGTCGTATTGCCGAGCGCTTCGAACGCCGCCTGCTTCTCGCCCAACGAGCCGCCCGACGAGCCATTGTCGAGCAACGACGCCAGCACCGGCACTGCCTTCTCGGGTGCGGTCTTCGACAGCAATGCCACGGCCCGTTGTCGCAGCGTGGCTGGGGCGTTCGCCTCGATGGCGATGAGCGCTTGTTCGATCTCTGGCGACTGCAAGTCGGCGAGCGCATCCAGCGCGGCGAGTCGCGCGTCAACCGGCATGTCGGCGGCGCTGACGAGGGCAACCAACTGCGGTGCTGTGGCGGTCAAACCGAGCTTCGCACTCGCGCGGGCCGCGGCCGCCGCCGTCACCTTGTCGCCGAGCAACTTCGGCAGCGAGCCGAAGAGGCACATCGCGACAATGTCGGCGCCGGGATGCTCGCAGGGACGCCAGTTGCCGGTCACGCGGCATTGGCCGTGTGGCGTGCGCCATTCACCGAGCACTGCCAAGGCTTCGCGGCGCGTGCGTTCGGGATGGTTCTCCAGGCAGGCCAGATGCACGAGCGACTCGCCGTTCTCCGACAAGCCGACCATGCGGTTGGCGTTGATGGCGCGCCAGTCGATGGCGTCATCATCCGGGTTGTCGTCGTAGCCAAGCTCCGCGAGCTTCTGCAGGGCGCCGGGGATGGGATTCTCGTAGATGGCCCGCGCCGCGGCGGCGCGCAGGGTCACCTCTTTGTCGGTGAGGAAGCGCGTGATCTCGGTGTCCTGCTGGCGCGCCATCGCGAGCAGCACACCGAGACGAACGGCGCGGCTCTGGTCGCCGATCGCCGCATGCAGCACTTCGCTGGTGGCCGTCGCCGCCAGGGCGAACGACGCGGCGTGGCGCAGCACGACATCGTGGTCGTCGTTGTGGCGCAGCAGTTCGATCAGTGCCTTGCTGGCGCCAGCGGCGGGCTTGCCGATACGAGCCAACGCCAGCGCGGCCTCGCGCTTCACTCGCGCGTTGCTGTCGGTCAAACGCTTTGTCAGCGCGTCCGTCGCGCTGGCGACGCGCACGTCGCCGAGCACCCGGGCGGTGGCCGCGCGCACATCGGCGTCGCCATCGTCGAGCCAGCTCGCGACCCCTTCGAGATGCTTGCCATCCTGGCGACCGAGAATGCCGAGGCCCCAGATGCCATGCAGGCGCGCCACGCGCGAGTCGGTGGCCTTGGCCGCAGCGTGCAGGCAGTCGGCGGCGACAAGGTCAACCAGAGCAAACTGAGCGGCTTGGCGAACGCGGCGATCGGCGTGGGACAGCAGGGATTGCAAGGCGATCGGCCCGCGCGGCGTCAGGTCGGCCGCCAACAACTGGGCGGTGCTGCGCAGCGTCAGATCGTTCGCCATCGCCGCCGTGCGCACGCGGTAGATGCGACCCTTGCCGGTCTTGGCCCACCCCGACACCCAGTCGAGCACGTACAGCGAACCGTCCGGTCCGAAGTCGACGTCGGTCGCCAGCACGTTCCAGATGACCTTGTCGGTGCTGGCGAGTTCGTAGCCAGCACCGGCGCGGGCAAGGCGCAGCGAATGCACGCCGCTGTAGCTGGGGCCGCCGCGGAAGTCGCAGAGGAAGAAGCAGCCGCGGAACCGTTCGGGCAGTCCGACCCCGGGATCGAAGGCCAACCCGGAGGGGCCGTCCGCGAAGTTGAGGATCGGCGGCAGGATGGCGGCGGGCTGCCCAGGATGTCGCGGGTGCCACATCTTCTCGCGGTTCCAAGCCCCGCGGTCGTCAAGCCACTGGAAGCCGATGCGCCAACCACTGTCGGCGCCGTCGACGATCTGCACGAGTCGCGCCCGGTCCCCGCCATCGCTGTTGTTGTCGCCGGTGAAGAGATCCCCTTCGCCATCAAAGGCGAGTTCTTGCGGGTTGCGCAGGCCGCGGTGCACGACTTCGAGGTTGCTGCCATCGAGTTCGCAGCGCAGCACCGCCCCTTCGTGCGGGTACGCGAACGTGCGATCGCCCTGCTGCACGTGGAAGCCGCGGTCGCCGATCGAGAAGTACAGCCGGCGATCGGGCCCGACGATCAAGCCGTGCAGGTCGTGGCCGATCAGCGAGGTATGCACGCCATAGCCGTCGTGCACCACGCTGCGTTCGTCGGCGATGCCGTCGCCGTCGCGATCCCGCAGCTTCCACAACTTCGGGATGTTGGTAAACCAGACGTCGTCGCCGACGGGCAGCACACCGGCCGCAATGCCGTCCGCCATCTCGGCAAAGCCTTCGGCGAACACCGTCGAGCGATCGAGCGTGCCGTTGCGGTCGCTGTCGACCAGCATGCGAATGCGTTCGGAGTAGGCGGCGTACTTCGGGATGTCCTTCGCGATGTGCTTCTCGTACTTCGCCAAGCGATCGGCGACGGTCAAGCAGGCGAGGTCGTCGTCCTTCCACTGCATGTAGCTGCGCGTGTCGAAGGTGCCGTCGCCGATGCGAAACGTCTCGGCGACGTAGAAACGACCCTTGCCGTCGATCGCGAACGCCACCGCATTGCACAGGTCGGGCTCCGCCGCCACGAGGTCGCAGAGCAAGCCGCCGCCGAGCTGAAAGCCCTTGATCTGGTCTTGCGCCGCCGCACTCGCGGGCGCCACGAACATCGTGGGCTTCGGCGCGGGCAGCGCGGCGTCGTGCTGCGCAGTGAGGGCGCCAACAGCCAACAGGGGAACGAGAACCGAACGAGAGGAGCGGGACATCACCTCATCATGGTGGCCCCGCGGCGACCGCTTTGCGAGGCCGCATCCCCGCTGGCTAGGTGCTGAAGTTGCCGACCAACTGGCCGAGCTGCGTCGAGGCGCTGCTCAGGGTCGCCGAAGCGCCTTGTGCGGACGACGCCCCGGCACTCGTGGAATGGGCGGAGCTTTGCATGTCCTGCAGTTGTTCGGCGATGCGGCCATTGGCTTGCTGGATCGTCGAGAACGTGTCGGCGAACTGCCGCGTCACCTTGCTCTGCTGTTCGACGGCTACGGCGATCTCCGTGGTGCTGACGCCAAGCAGGCTCGGGGTCGCGATCCGCGTCAGGTTGAGGCCGACGACGAGCACACCGATGGCCTTCTTGGCGTCCTGCGGATCGAGCACCGGGACCGACACCTGGATCGCGTACGTCTGCGTCGACTCGTCGAACTCGGGCACGCCCTGCCACGCGGTGAGCTTCTGCATCGGCACGTCGAACTTGGCAGCGCCCGGCGTGCAGGTAGCTCGAGGTCTTCTCGAGGAACGCGACCTTCTCGCCCTTGCTGGCGTTGAGGAACACTTCGCTGACGATGCCCTTCGTGGCCGTTGCTTGTTCCCCGAGCCACTTGGCGGCGGTGTTCGTCGTGAACGTCTCGACCTCGGGGGCGCGACGGCGCAACGACTTCCACTTCTTGTTGTCCATGCCGTCGAGCGGGCCCTTCTTGTTCTGGTCGACGACGGCCCCGACCACAACCTTGTCGGCTGCCCAGGTCGCGACGAGCGCTGGCCCTACTTGCCTGGGGTCGCGGCGCTAGTCGCCGGGTTCTGGCAGCCAAACTTGCTAGCGACCTTCGTCATGCCGGCCGTCACCGCGTCGTCGACGCTCAAGCGGTGCAGCCACACATCGCTGTCGGCCTTGATGTCGGTGCCCTGCTTGTTGAGCCCGAGCATTGAGCGCAGGTCGTTCTGCCAGCTGTCCTTGGTTTTGACGTCGGCTTCGGCCTTGTTGCGATCGATGACGGTGCGCGCAGCGAAGCTGGCGGACCACTTGGCATTGAGCTGCAGTTCGACCTTGTCGGTGACGTTGCCGGTGGACGCCGGCGTCAGCAGCTGCGCTTCTTCTTCCATCTGCGCGGCGCTCAGCACGGTGCTGAATTCTTGGTACTCGCCCATCAGCGCTGGGCCGAGCAGGTTGTCCTTCAGGGTCATGCCCTTGCTCTGCTTGACGTTGTCGACGTCGTAGTAGTCGTTGAACGCGAACACGTTGTTGGTCGCGGTGACGATCGTGTCCGTGTCCATCTTCAGCGACGAGCCACCATGCGTGGCGAATGGGTCGTACTTCCAGCTGAACAGCACGGTGTTGTCGCTGACGGTGAACTGCGGGATGCCGACGCCGTCCTTCGGGTG